>JARKOK010000556.1 GCA_029975765.1 Aggregatilineales bacterium | reverse complement strand
CAGCCCGCCGCAGCATATGGTGGAGTTCGGCGCGATTCTGGCGGGGGCGGCGTTCCTGGCATTGGTAGGGCTGATGGACGACCGCTATAACCTGGGGATTCGCCTCCGGCTGGTTGCCATGATGATCGCCGCGCTGGCCGTGATGGCCGCCGGCATCCGAATCCAGTTGTTTGGCAACCCGCTGCTGGATGTGCTGCTTACGGTTCTATGGATACTTACCGTGATTAACGCCACTAATTTCATGGATAACATGGACGGTCTGACGGCGGGTTTTACCGCTATCAGCGCGGCGTTTTTTATGGTGATCGCGTTCACACAGGGTTTGACACTGGTTACCAGCCTGGCGGCGGCGCTGCTGGGCAGCGCGGTTGGATTCCTGATTTATAACTTCAACCCGTCGAGCATCTTCATGGGGGATATGGGCGCGCTGGTACTGGGGTTCGTGCTGGCGGTGCTGGGCATCAAACTCAGGTTCGGCGTGCAGCCTCTCAGTGTAACGTGGATGGTGCCGCCGCTGGTGCTGGCGCTGCCGCTGTTTGACATCTGCCTGGTGGTGGTCACACGCCTGCTGGAAGGCCGGTCGCCCGCGCAGGCTGGTAAAGACCACACCTCGCACCGTCTGATGAGCCTCGGCCTCAGCCAGCGGCAAACGCTGTTCGTGCTGTACGCGGCCAGCGCGTACTTTGGGCTGATGGCGCTGCTGGTCAGCGCCGCGCCGCCGGATGTGGCGTTCGGCGTGGGACTGGCGAATTTCGTGCTGCTGGGGCTGCTGTTCATCAGTATGATGCTGGTGCGGCGCAAATATCAACATTCCTGACAACGCATAAACAGCAAAGGACAGAGGGTGGAACGTTACATCGTCACCGGCGGCGCTGGTTTTATCGGTTCGCATCTTGTTGAACGACTGCTGCGCGACGGGCATCAGGTGCGTGTCATAGATAACTTCATCACCGGCAAACGGGAAAACCTCGCTCCTCTGGATGGCAATCTAGAGGTTCACGAAGTCAGCCTGACGGATGCCAGCGCGCTGCCCCCCATCTTCCGCGAGGTGGATTATGTGTTCCATCTGGCGGCGCTGCCGTCGGTGCCGCGCAGTATAGATGACCCGCTGACCACCCATAACTACAATGTCACCGGCACGCTCAACATCCTGATCGCCGCGCGTGACGCGCAGGTGAAGCGGCTGGTCTACGCGGCCTCGTCCTCGGCCTATGGCGATGTGGTCGGGGAATACAAGGTCGAAGACCTGGCCCCGCGCCCGATGTCCCCCTACGGCGTGGCAAAACTGGCCGGGGAATACTACTGCCAGTCGTTCACCCACGTTTACGGCCTGGAAACCGTCAGCCTGCGCTATTTCAACGTGTTTGGCCCGCGCCAGGACCCTACCTCGCAGTACGCGGCGGTCATCCCGCTGTTTATTACGATGATGCTGGACGGTCAGCGCCCCGTGATTTACGGCGACGGCCAGCAGTCGCGGGATTTTACCTACGTGGATAACGTGGTGCATGGTAATCTGCTGGCGGCCAAAGCGCCGGGTGCCGCCGGACAGATGATGAATCTGGCGACGGCGGGACGTGTGAATTTACTGGAACTGGTCGAGCGCATTAACCGCCGGCTGGGAACGGACTTCGAACCTGTGTTAGCCGCGCCGCGTGCGGGCGACATCAAACATTCGCGTGCCAGCATTGACCGCGCCCGCCAGTTATTAGGGTACGAACCGGTGGTGGATTTCGATACCGGCCTGGCGCGTACCGTCGCCTGGTATCAAAACAGGTCGTAGACTGATGCGCGCCGCCCATATGATCAAGGTGGTGCGGGTGGCCGGCGCGGAACAGCATGTGCTGGCGCTGCTGGCCGGGCTGCGCGAGCGGCAGATTGAGCCGCGCCTGCTGCTGCTGGTCGAGCCGGATACACCGATGGAGGATTATGTCGCGCGGCTGGCGGCGCGGGGGCTGCCGGTGGAACGCCTGCCGATCTATGGTGATCTGGATGTGAGCCTAACCCGGCGGCTGGCGGCGGCGCTGCGCGTGTTTCAACCGGATGTAGCGCACACGCACCTGCTGCACGCTGACCTGTATGGCATTCCGGCGGCACGGCTGGCCGGGGTGCCGGTCGTTGTAACCAGCCGCCATAATGACGATGCATTTCGCTACCGGCTGCCGATTCGCCTGACGAACCGCATCCTGTGGCGCGGCGTGGACGCCGCTGTCACGATCTCCGACGCGCTCACCCGCTTTACCATTGAGGTAGAAGGTGCGCCGAAAGACAAAGTACGCCGCATCTATTATGGGGTGGATACAACGATTCCCCCGCTTGACCGCGCGGCAGCGCGAAAATCGCTGCTGGCAGAACTGAAGCTGCCGCCGGATGCCGTTCTCGTCGGGGTGGTCTGCCGGTTAGTGGAGCAAAAAGGGATTACTTATGCTGTCGAAGCCTTTCAGCAGGTGGCGGGGGAGTTCCCCAACGCTGTCCTGCTGATCGCCGGCGACGGCCCGCTGCGTGCCGACTTGCAGGCCCAGGCCGCGCCATTGGGTGAGCGGGTGCGGTTTCTGGGCTGGCGACCGGACACGGCAGGGCTGTTCGCGGCGCTGGATGTATTTCTCGCTCCCAGCCTGTGGGAAGGTTTCGGACTGGTGCTGCTGGAGGCGATGGCGCAGCAAACGCCGGTCATTGGCAGCGCCGTGAGCGCCATCCCGGAGGTGATCGCCGATAGCGAAACCGGCCTGCTCGTCCCCCCGCGTAACGCCGCCGCGCTGGCCGCCGCGCTGCGCACGCTGCTGGCCGATGGCGCGCTGCGGCAGCATCTGGGGCTGTTAGGGCGCGACCGGCTGGAAACACAGTTCGATGCCGGGCGGATGGCCGATGAGACGGCGGCATTGTATCGGGAGCTGTACAACCGGAAGCGACCCGCCGGCTAACAGTCGCGTCCTGTGGAAAACCATCTGAAGGAACTGCTCGTTTGCCCCGGTAATTTCCCCCTTGCACATCCCTGCCAGTCTGACTATAATCTAAACATACTCACCCATGCGGGAGTAATTCAGCGGTAGAATGCTTCCTTGCCAAGGAAGATGTCGCGAGTTCGAATCTCGTCTCCCGCTCTCAAAAGCCTCGGTTCAGACACCGGGGCTTTTTTGTTTAATTTTCGAGCTGCAACTTATGGAGGCGATCATGCCCTTGATTTACCACATACTCCCCTGGGCGGACTGGCAGGCGGCGCAGGCGGCGGGCAGCTATCGTGCCGAGTCGCTGGCGGCGCAGGGGTTCATCCATGCTTCCACGCGCGATCAGGTCGTGCGCGTGGCAAACGCGGTTTTTCGCGGCCAGTCCGGGCTGGCGCTGCTGGTCATTGAACCGGAGCGTCTGGCCGCGCCGCTGAAGTTCGAACCGCCGGTGCATCCCGCCAGCGGCCAGCCGGATACCGGAGCGAGTGAGCAATTCCCGCATTTGTACGGCGCGTTGAATCTGGATGCCGTCGTTCGGGTGGTGGATTTCCCCGCGCAGCCGGATGGTACGTTTGTGCTGCCGGCTGAGTTGTAACGATACCCCGCAGAATGAGGGTGGTGCGCGGCTGCTCCTCCGGTTACGATGAGCGTGTATTTACACATTTAATAAATGCATCCAGGGCTACATCTCTCGTTGAGTGAGAAAGGACAGCCTCATGGGGAATGATGGTTATGGTGATAAACCGCCCGGCGATGACCGGCAGCCAAACCTGAATGACAGCTACTTATTTGCAGCCAACCGGCCGGTTATTGATGATCGTGTGGTAGCGGTTTACGATAAAAGCTCTTACGCGCAGGATACCGCTGTCGCCGGGCCGGACGTGGCCGGTACGCCGGATGCGGGCGAAACGCTCGAACTGCTGCTGCGTTCCGACTTCGACGCGCGGGCGCGGCTGGAAGCCGCCTGGAAACTGGGCAAAATCCAAAGCACCGCTGCGGTGCAGTCGTTGGTGCGGGCACTGCGTGAAGGTGACGAATGCGCGCAGGTGTGCGCCGCGACCGCGCTGGTCAGTGTCGGAGTGCCTGTGATCGCTCCCCTGATTGATGCGCTGCAAGACCCGAACGTCGAAGTGCGCCGCAAGGTGATCTGGGTGCTGTGGCGAGTCGGCGCGCGGCAGGCGGTAGAACCGTTGATCACCTGCCTGCGCGATGAAGACCGTAAGGTGCGCGGTTACGCGGCGTGGGCGCTGGGACGCCTGGGGGATACCCGCGCGATTCAGCCGTTGATTGCGGCGCTGGACGACGACCATGAAAAAGTGCGCTGGGATGCGGCCATTGCGCTGGAAAAGTTCGGCGAGCAGGCGATCCCGGCGTTAATGGAGGCGCTGGCCGATGAACGCCTGCAGGTGCGGGTGGGCGCGGCGAATGCGCTGGGATGGCTGATGGACGCGCGCGCCATCCGGTCACTGGCGGCAGCTTTGAAGGATGAAAGCGCGCCGGTGCGGCAGCGCGCGGCTTTTGCCCTGGGGTGGATACGCGACACGCAGGCGGTGGACGCGCTGGTGACGGCGCTGGGTGACGAAAGTGACGAGGTGCGTATGCAGGCCGCCGCCGCGCTCGGCTGGATTCGGGACAATCGGGCTATTGAACCTTTGGCGCGCTTGATCGAAGATGAAAATGAGTGGACGCGCTATGCCGCGATTGAAGCCCTGACGGATATGCGGGCGGTCGCGCCGCTCAAACACGCGCTCGACAGCACCCATTCGCGGGTGCAAGAGGCAGCGCAGCACGCTTTACAGCAGTTATTGAAGTTAGAGATGGTATGAACGCCGCCTTCATTGAAAATCTCCGCGCGCCCGAACTGCCGGTTCGCCTGCATACGGTTGAGGTGCTGGCCGCCAGCGGCGCTTACGATTCGCTGGTTGCCGCGCTGCGCCACGATGAACTGGAAGTGCGCTGGCGGGCGGTGGTGGCGCTGGGGTGGTTGGGAGATAAACGGGCGATTGATGTACTCGCCGCCCTGCTGCCGGAAGCGCCTTATGAAATCAAGATCAACGTGGTATGGGCGCTTGGACAGATTGGCGATACGCGGGCGGTCGAAACACTGCTGGCGCTGATTCATGCCGAAGACGCGCTTGACCCGGATGTGGCTTATAACGCGGCGCTGGCGCTGCTGCGGCTGGGGCAGCCGGATCCGCTGCGGCACAATCTGGAACGTGCGTCAGGTGAATATGCCTTCCGTGTCGCTCATGCGGCGCTTGCCAGTTGGAAGTATTGGGAGACGTCATGATGTTACGCAACCGCGCGTATGACGAACTGTTCGATTTTCTGACATCATCGCCATCGCCGGAGCAGATTATTCTGTTCACACCCTCTCAGCCCACACAGTATCGTCTGAAATACCTGCTGCTGCGCCAGCGGGCCGGCACGATCACCCGCGAGGAACGCGCCGAACTGGACGAATTCAACCGGATTGAATATTTGCTGCGGCGGTTGATCGTCCAGGCACGTAACAAACTGGCGCTGGCCTGAAGTTTCCGTCCTCCATTTCAAACTTCGTCTGTTTATTGCCAAAAGTGTCGTTATCATTTACACTCTAATTCAAGTTGGTTAGGTGAATACATAAGTTGTTTTCTCCTAATCAGCGACAAAATAAGACTTCTTGAAGTTATAACTTTGGCTCGCATTGAGCCGGGACGAAACGCTTTATGCCAGAGCGACTACAGGCTTGCGTGCGCGACCCAGCCCTGGTAGCGGTAAGAACGGGCTTAAACCCATCAGGGGTTTACAGCCGGAAATATCGTTTGTTTAACGGTCAGACTATCCTCGTCTCTGACCATTTCTCTGCCCTGCTCGAAAGCAGTTTCCCCGCTGGTTACAAGACCCGTATTCACTTTGATCATATTCTGACAGCTTTCGCCAACATCGCAGCAGAAGAGAACTGGCAGTGCCGGGAGTATCGCATCGGGAAGCATCCACCGCCGGTTTGATGGCTGCTCGTGGTGTGTACCGGGCAAGGTATTCTGGCTGGAAGCAGTGAGGCTATCGTGGTCGTTAGTGACCCGTTACCTGAATAATGACAACGGCAGTTAAAGGAGGTTTACACAGCGCAACCTGGCACGTTTGGAACAAACACGTTTGTTGTGAAAGTAGTTTAAAAAGGGAGTATATCACGTATGAAACGCACTCAGGTTCTTGCTACGCTGGTTATGCTCTGTCTGCTGGTGATGACCAGTGTGACGGTTGCACAGGATGGAGTAACGCAGTTAACAATTCTCTGGGCGGAATGGGATCCGGCCAACTATCTGCAACAGATTGGCAACGAATACGAAGCCGAAACCGGCATCAAGGTGAATGTCATCCAGGAACCCTGGGGTACTTTTTATGATCGTATGGCCGCCGAATGGGCCGCGCAGGGCAGCGCCTACGATATGACGGTGGGTGACAGCCAGTGGATCGGCCAGGCCGTCGAGCAGGGGCATTACCTTGACCTGACCGATTTTCTGGTCAGCAACGGCATTGACCAGACCGTGACCCCAGCCACGCGCCAGTATTATGGTGAATATCCTGCCGGGTCAGGCAAGTATTACGCTTATCCGACCGAGGGTGACGCGGTAGGCTGGGCCTATCGTAAAGACCTGTTTGAAGACCCGCAGAACATGGCGGACTTCGAGGCCAAGTACGGTTATCCGCTGGCTCCGCCGGAAACCTGGGCGCAGCTTCGGGATATTGCTGAATTCCTCACCCGACCGGAGCAGGGTCTCTATGGTGTCGGTGTCTACACGCAGAAAGACTATGACGGCGTGGTGATGGGTTATCAGAACGTGTTCTTTAGCTGGGGCGCGGACTGGTGGGGCGAAAACGGCGAAGTGCTGGGTGTGGTGAATTCACCGGCAGCGGTCGAGGCGCTGGAGTTCTACAAGGGACTGTACCAGTTTGCCCCGCCCGGCACCGGCAACGCCTTCTTTGCCGAGATGAACGATGCCTTCATCAGCGGCCAGGCCGCGATGATTATGAACTACTTCGCCTTCTTCCCGGCGCTGATTAACCCCGGCGTTAATCCCTACGCCGAAGTGACCGGCTTCTTCCCCGGCCCGAAAGGTCCAAATGGCGACCAGTACGTGTCACTCGGCGGCCAGGGCCTGAGCGTCATCTCCTACATCAGCCCGGAACGTCAGGAAGCCTCGAAGGAATTCATCAAGTGGTTCGCGCAGGAAGATGTGCAGCGGCGGTGGGCGGCCATTGGCGGTTACACCTGCAACATCAACGTGCTGGAATCGGAAGAATTCCTGACCAACACCCCCTATAATGCCGCGTTTGCCGATTCGATGACGTTCGTGAAGGACTTCTGGAATATCCCAGAGTTCGGCGAACTGCTGAAGCCGGCGGCGACCTATCTGTCGGCCTATATCGTGGGTGGCGAAGGTACCGCTCAGGAAACGCTGGACAAGATCGCGGAGCAGCAGCACGAAATTCTGGTGGATGCTGGCGTGCTGGACGGCTGACGTTCAATTGATAAACGTTTGTAGGGACACGGTACACCGTGTCCCTACAGGGTTAACCGGCAGCGAAAGTCTTTCGCCTCGCTGTCCATTTTGAAAGAGGCTACCTCTATGCTGAAAAACCAGACTGCGCCGCCTCCTTCCGGCCAACCGCAGCGGCGGCGGCAAATCAGCGACCGGGCGCTGAGCCAGTGGTTCATCTGGCCGACGTTGATTCTGCTGATTGTGATTAATATTGTGCCCCTGTTTTACAGTTTATTTCTGAGCTTTACGAACTATTCAGCGATTGCCAATAGACCGGCGGAATTTGTCGGATTCGCGAATTTTACGCGCCTGCTTAATAGTGAGGACATCTGGCGGTACTTCTCGCTTACAGGCCGCTACGCGCTGATTTCGGTCGGTTTGCAGACGGTGATCGGCTTTGGCCTGGCGCTGCTGCTGCGTAAAAAGTTTAAGGGCAGCGGCATTCTGACCACCCTGATCCTGATCCCGATGATGTTATCGCCGGTGGTGGTTGGTCTGTTCTGGAAGCTGATGTTTAATCCGTCCTACGGCATTTTCAACTATCTGATCGGCCTGACGAATCCGGCCACCGCGCCGGACTGGCTGGCGAATTCACAGACGGCGCTGTGGGCGGTCATCATCGTGGATGTGTGGATGTGGAGTCCGTTCGTGATGCTGCTGTGCCTGTCGGGTTTAAGCGCGATCCCGGATTATCTGTATGAGGCCGCCGCGATTGACCGCGCGAGTCCCTGGTTCCAGTTCTGGCGCATCACGCTGCCGCAGGTCGCGCCGCTGCTGCTCATCGCGGTGTTGTTCCGTACCATTGAAGCCTTTAAAGCCTTCGACCTGGTGATGGGATTGACCGGCGGCGGCCCCGGAGACGCCACGCAGATGATCTCGGTTGAGATTTACAGCCAGGCATTTCTGGGACAGTTCAGAACCGGGCGTGCCAGCGCCCTGGCCTATATCGTGCTGGTGATTATCATCGCCGTCAGCAACGTCTATATCCGCACGCTAAACAAAGTCAGGGAGGGTTAAACCGTATGGCTGCCCAGAGTCCTGCCGCTCCCCGTTCCCCGGTCACGATTTCGACCCGTGTAGATGAAGTGGGTTCGCGCGCCCGGCTGGCAAAGACGATTCGTATTGTCGTGGTGATAATTGTCGCCATCATTATGCTGATCCCGGTGACGTGGATGAGCCTGACGGCGTTTAAGTCCCGCCCGGACGCGGTTGCCGTACCGCCAAAAGTCTTTTTCGAGCCGACGCTGGAAGGGTTTCTCAGCCTGCTGACTGACCGCCGCCAGCTTACCACCCAGCAGATTGCGGAAGAACAGAAGCGCACCGATCTCACCTGGGCGGATCAGCTTGCCCTGTCGCGCGGGCAGATCATCACCGGCCCCAGCAACTATCCGCGCCGGCTGTTGAATTCGCTCATCGTTGCCAGCGTTTCGACGGTGTTCTCTGTCGGGCTGGGGCTGCTGTCGGCCTATTCGTTCAGCCGCTTCAGCATTCCCGGCGCGGGCGACCTGCTGTTTTTTATCCTCAGCACCCGTATGCTGCCGCCGGTGGTGGTCACTATTCCGCTGTTTCTAATGTACCGCGCCCTGGGTATCTACGATACCCATTTCGGCCTGATATTGTTGTACACCGTGTTTAATCTGTCGTTTTCGGTGTGGCTGTTAAAAGGTTTCATTGACGAAATCCCGCGCGAGTACGAAGAGGCGGCGCTGGTGGACGGTTATACCCGGCCGCAGGCGTTCCGAAAGATTGTCCTGCCGCAGTCCATCACCGGCATCGCGGCGACGACGGTTTTCTGCCTGATCTTCGCCTGGAATGAATACGCCTTCGCCCTGATGCTGTCTGCCGATACCGCGCGTACTGCGCCGCCAAGCATCCCTTCGGTGCTGGGGACGGGTGGCATCGAATGGGCGGCCATTGCCGCCGGGTCGCTGGGTTTCCTGATCCCGGTGGTGATTGTGACGTTCGCGCTGCGGAAATACCTGCTGCGCGGCGTGACCTTTGGCGCGATCCGCCAGTAATGGAAAGTAATGATGGCAACCATTGAACTCCAACAGGTCGAGAAGAAATTTGGCGAGGTGTACGCCGTCCAGCCCATGAATCTCACCATCCGTGACGGCGAATTCGTGGTGCTGCTGGGGCCGTCCGGCTGCGGCAAAACCACCACGCTTCGTATGATCTCCGGTCTGGAAGCGGTTACCGCCGGTCAAATCCTGCTCAACGGGCGGGATGTGACCTGGGCGCATCCCAGCGACCGGGACATCGCTTTTGTCTTTCAGTTTTTCGCGCTGTACCCGCATCTGTCGGCGCGGCAGAACATCGCGTTCCCGCTGCAAGCGCAGGGCGAAAGCCGTGCGGTCATCGAACAGCGCATTCATGAGGTATCCCGGTTGCTGCGGATTGAACACCTGCTGCATCAACGCCCCGGCGCGCTGTCCGGCGGTGACCAGCAGCGGGTGGCGCTGGCGCGGGCGCTGGTGCGGCGTCCGGCGGCCTTCCTGATGGACGAGCCGTTGGGCGCGCTGGATGCCGAATTTCGGGAGAGTATGCGCGCCGAAATCAAACGCCTGCACATTGACCAGCACGCTACCTCGGTGTATGTCACGCACGATCAGATTGAGGCGATGGCGATGGGGGATCGCATCGTGGTTATGTCCAACGCCGTCGTCCAGCAGGTGGGCACGCCGGCGGAAGTCTATCACAATCCGCGCAGCCTGTTTGTCGCCCGCTTTATCGGCAGTCCCGGCATGAACCTGATTGCCGGCGATTATGTCGAGGGCGTGCTGAATCTGCCCGGCGGCAACCGCTACCCCGTGCCGGAGTCCTGGCTGCGACCCTTGCAGCAGCAGGTGGGGCGGGGCGGGAAAGTGGTTCTCGGCTTCCGGCCTGAAGCGGCGCGGGTAACGGATGATGGGCCGCTGCACGCCGAAGTCTACGCCTCGGATTTACACGGCAGTTACAACATGCTCCATCTCAGCGTGGACAGCAGCGACATTCTTCATGCTCGCGTCAGCCGTCAGGAGCATTTCCCCGTCGGCGCCCGGCTGCGGTTTGACCTGCATCCTGACTGGGTGCGTTTCTTCAACGCCGAAACCGAACAGGCGTATGAAAGCGAGGTGGTGTCGTGAGTACCGTAACATTGCAGCAGATCACCAAACGCTTCAAACAGGTAACGGCGCTGGAAGATGTGACGTTTACCGTCAATCATGGTGAGTTTTTCGTACTGCTGGGGCCAACTGGCGCCGGCAAAACCACGACGCTGCGGATTATCGCCGGGCTGGAAAAACAGGACGCGGGCAGTGTGGCGTTTGACGGCACGCCGGTAGATGGTCTGATGCCTGCCGACCGGGACATCGCCTTTGTATTCCAGCAGTATTCACTGTACCCGACGATGACGGTCTACGACAATCTGGCGTTTCCGCTGCGCTCGCCGCTGCGGAACATGCCGGAAGCCGAAATCAGGGAGCGCGTGACTCGCGCGGCGGAAATCCTGCGGATCAGTCACCTGCTTGACCGGAAAACGGCGCGTCTGTCCGGCGGCGAAATGCAGCGCGTTTCGATTGGCCGCGCCATCGTGCGCGAACCCCGCATCTACCTGATGGACGAACCGCTGTCCAACCTGGATGCGAAACTGCGGGAGTCGCTGCGAGTGGAACTCCAGCATATTCAGAAAACGCAGTCCAGCACGATTCTGTTTGTGACCCATGACCAGATCGAGGCACTCACCATGTCTGACCGCATCGGTGTGCTGCGGGATGGGCGTATCGTGCAGGTCGGTTCGCCCAATGACATCTACGACCGTCCGGCGGATACCTTCGTGGCGCAGTTGGTCGGATCACCGCGCATCAACCTGCTGCCGGGTCGGCGCGAAAATAGTACGGTCTACGTCACAGACAGCACGCTGCACCTGCCCGCGCCGCCAACGACGCACGCGCAGTTCCTGGTTGGCATCCGCCCGGAGGATGTCAAGCCCGCGCCCGACGGCATATTTACCGGTCATGTCGCGCTGACCGAGCCGCTGGGGGTTGAAACCATCGTCCATATTCGCGCCGGCGAGCAAACCCTGTTAAGTATCGTGCCGGGTTTGACCGATCTGCGGATTGGCGATGAGGTGCGCTACAGCGTCGCGCCGGAACGGCTGCATTATTTCGACCAGAATGGGACGCGAATTATGTCGTCCTAAGTACAAACAGATAAACTCCGTCGGATGTTTTTCCGTAGGGGAGGGTCTCAGACCCTCCCCTACATCCGACATCTTTAATTTGGTTGTACTCAGCGGGTAGGGGCACAGCCCGTACCGGCGACAGATTTTGTGAAAAAGATTGTTCTTTTAAGGAGGATTACTCGTGAGATTTGGGGTAAATACCTGGGTATGGGTTTCGCCGCTGACGACGGCGGAACTGGAAAAGCTGGCGCCGCAGGTGGCGCGGCTGGGCTTCGACTGGATTGAAGTGCCGATTGAAGGTATGGACGATGTGGACTACGCCCGCGCCGCGCAGATCATCCGGGACAACGGTCTGGGCGTCAGTGTATGCGCCGCGATGGGGGCAGACCGCGATCTGATCCATGAAGATGCGGCCATTCGTAAAAACGGTGCCGCCTACCTGCGCCACTGTATTGATGCCGTCCGAACGCTGGGCGGGACGAACGTCGTCGGGCCGCTGTACTCGTCGGTCGGGCGGGTGTGGCAGCAGACGCCGGAAGACCGCGCTAAAGACCTGGATATTCTGGTGCAGCAGTTGGGCGATCTGGCGCGGTACGCCGGTGACCGGGGCGCGGTGCTGGGTGTCGAACCGCTCAACCGGTTTGAAACCAGCTTCGTAAATCTGGCAGCACAGGCGGTCGAAATTGTGGACCGGGTGGATCATCCCTCCTGCCGGGTTATGCTGGATACCTTCCACATGAACATTGAGGAACGGTCACTGGGGGACGCGATCCGGCTGGCGGGCAAACGGCTGGTACATTTTCATAGCTGCGAGAATGATCGCGGCGCGCCGGGGTCGGGGCATGTGCCCTGGGCAGACATCGCGCAGGCGCTTAAGGACATCCAGTATGACGGCCCGGTG
>JARKOK010000515.1 GCA_029975765.1 Aggregatilineales bacterium | reverse complement strand
AATATGGCGATGGATTTGAGCTTCAAGCTGCGTCACCGGAATCTCGACCCGTCCAGCGCGTCGTAGGGCGCCGAACAACGAGGAGGCTCGGCCCATGATCTACAAGGTGAGTTACGTAGTGGTCGGCGGAGAATATCCGGGCGGTATTCGCAACGAGGCCGAATGTCCAAAGGTCGGCGACGTGGTTCAGATTGGCCGCGCCAAATTTCAGGTGATGGAAATTCACGAAATCATCCCACCGCGCGACGACTTTCAATTCTTACATGCCACCGTGAAGCCGGTGGATGGCACGACCAACGGCGAAACGCCGGGGTAGTTATCGGTCATCAGTCATCAGTCAGGAACGTGCTTTGAACTGAAAACTGATTACTGAAAACTAGAATTCGTATACGTCGTAATCCTGACACAGCACCACCGGCCCGTCAAAGGTTTCCTGCGCTTCAGCGACCAGTGGTGTGGGGTCGGTATTCCACACCCAGTAATGAATCAGGTACAGACATTTAGCGCCGACGCGGGTGGCGGTTTCCCCGGCCTGACGCGCGCTGCTGTGGCCAGAGCTGGCTCCCGCCGCCTCATGAATCAGCAAATCCGCCCCTTTGCACATCTCATATAACGAGTCCGTCGGCTGCGTGTCGCAGGTATAGGCCAGCACTTTGCCGGTCTTTTTGTTTTCAATCCGCAGGCCAATGGTGGGGATGAAATGATGCACCGGCCAGGATGTAATGCGGAAGTCGTCGTTTTCCAGCACCGGCGCGTTCCAGCGTTCGCTGATGCGGTGGAAGGTTACCGGAAAGAAGTTCGGCCATTCCTGCCACGAAAAACCCACCATCACATCTTCCATACGATTCACACAGTGATGCAGGCCAAAAAAGCGCAGCGGTGCCTGCCGCCCCAGCAGCCATAACTGCATCAGCATATTCGGCACGCCGGAAACATGATCGGGGTGGAAATGCGTCAGGATGACATCCTGCAGGGCGTTGTCGTCAATGCCCTGAAACTGAATTTTACCAAGCGGATTTGAGCCGCAGTCCACCAGAATCGGGGCGCTGTCGCCCACCAGCACAAAATGGGTATTGTCGTGGTTAGCGTCCGAAACAGCGGCAGCAGTACCGAGAATAATGACACGAGCCATATAAGTCCTTTGATGTGTGCCGGGGCAAACGTTCGGTTTCTGTTATACGCCACACCCGACTATAACGCATCTACTGCCTCTAGTATACTCCGTTGTCAGTTTTGTACAGTTAGGGAAATGCAACCTGTTCAGCCTCCCCCCAGCACGGCCACCACCACCCGCGGCGTGATGTAGGCTTCGATGGCCGCCGCCAGAATCAGCCCCGGTATTACCAGTCCGAGCGCCACCCGCGCGGCATCGGCCACCGCCAGCGACCACGCCTGCCCGACCGTCAGACCGCGCGGCGGTTTGGTGACGACCGACCCCAGATGCAGCGCCGCCGCCGTCGCCAGTACGATCACCGGAATTTCCACAATCCCGTGTGTCAGAACGCCGGCGACCATGAACGCCGGATTGAGACCCGCCAGCAGTATCTGGCTGAACAGGTAGCCCAGCACCACATAAACGGCGGGCGTAAGAATGAGCGCCGCCACACCGAACGTGAACATGCTCAACAGCGCCGCCGCCAGCAGGATGCGCCCGTTCTGCCACAGAATGAACCGGAAACCGCCGGTCTGGGTGGATACATCCATGAACTGTGATAGATTGGTCGCCGTATCGCTGATCGAACCGCTGGCGACCAGCGTAAGCTGCCATTCCGGTCTTTGTCCGACCATATAACCGGCGACCAGCGCCAGCACAAAGACCAGAATCGTCACCCATATCGCGCCGCGCAGCCGCCCGACGCTGCCCATCACCCCCCGGCGGTACCATTCCACCAGCGACCGCGCGGGTGTGCCGGTAGTATCCACCGCGCGCACCAGCCGGACAATCCGCCGGACGGTGGCTTTGATATTCAGCGCGTCAATCGTGCGGCCTAGCAGTTCTTCGCGGTTGAAGATGCTGTTGCCGACGCGCAGCAGCAAAATGACTACCACTACCATACCGATGATGATCGCCCACAGCGCGCCGATGCCGGACGGGGACTCCGCGTCCGGCGCCAGGAACATGATCGCGCTTTCGCCCTGAATGAGCAGCGTCATCGGGATGATGATGAAGCTGGCGAGCAGGTTGGCGGCGCGGGTGCTGGTGGTCTGGCTGGACACCACCACCGCGCCCGTGACCATAACGAGCGCCTGCACCGTCGTCAGAATGATAATCTGCGCGACCAGCATCGGCGGTGGCCGCCACGCCAGATCACCAAACACGAGGCTGGCGAGGTAGACTCCCATGCCGCCGAAGCTGGATACCAGCGGCGGAATCATCGCCGCCAGCGTTTTGCCGATGTAGAGTTCGGTATTGGTGAGCGGGGTGGACAGCAGCGGTTCCAGGCTGCGGCGCTCTTTTTCACCGACGAAGGTTTCCAGCGCGATGACCAGCGAAATCGAGATCGGGAAGAAGCCGACGATCATCAGCAGAAACGGGATCGTGCGTTCGCCGATAAGCTGCGCGCCGTAACCCGCGACAAAATCCACGAACTGCCCGGCCACGAACTGTGCCAGAAACGGGAATAAAAAGGTGAGAATCACAATCGGCGCGATGATGCGCCAGTCGCGGAAGCTGTCGCGCACTTCGCGCCGGGTGATGATGAGCGCGTTGCTCAGCGTCCAGCGCACATTCGCCCACCAGCCGTCCGGTTCATGAACAGCCGCCATTGTCTTAACCGCTGTGGCTGCCATTGGCCACGCCCCCTTCGTCTTCCTTAACCACTTGCAAATAGATGTCTTCCAGCGTTTGCGAAATGGGCGCCAG
This sequence comes from Aggregatilineales bacterium, assembly GCA_029975765.1. Lineage (GTDB taxonomy): Bacteria > Chloroflexota > Anaerolineae > Aggregatilineales > Phototrophicaceae > CFX2. Next base: position 1,012 of record JARKOK010000515.1, on the reverse strand, counting down.
CGTAACGACATCCACGCCCAGCCCGGCCACGCGGCGCAGCAGCGCGGGGTTAGTGGCTGTCGGGTCAGGCACGCGGTAACGCACCCAGGTCTCGCCGCTGGCCTCGACACACACCAGATCGCTGATGTCCTTCACCAGCCCGTTAAATGGCGCGGCTGTCCGCAGTTCCATCACCGGGTCGCCGACGAACTGGCGCGCCAGTTCGTCAAACGTGCCGTGTGCCACGATGCGCCCGTTGCGAATGATGGCGATGTCGTCGGCCAGGCTTTGCGCTTCGGTCAGGTTGTGGGTGGTAATCAGGAAGGTGCGTTCGTCCTGCTGGAGTTCAATGATCGCGTCGCGCACCTGCTTGGCGCTCAGGGGATCCATCGCGGAAGTTGGCTCGTCCAGCAGCAGCACGGGCGGGTTGTGCAGCATCGCCCGCACCAGCGCCAGTTTTTGTTTCATGCCTTTCGAGTATTCGCCCAGGCGTTTGTCCAGCGCGTTTGTCAGGCCAAAACGATCCATCAGTTCAAAGGCGCGGCGCTGGCGTTCGGCGGCGCTCAGGCGGTACACCCGCCCAAAAAAGTCGAGATACTCAACCGCCTTCATGCGTTCGTACAGGCCGTGCTGTTCGGTCAGCACACCAACGCTGGCGCGCACCTGGGCCGGCTGCTCGATCACGCTGTAACCGGCGACCTTCGCCCAGCCGGCGGTCGGCGCGAGGATACTGGTAAGCATACGAACAGTGGTGGTTTTACCCGCGCCGTTCGGCCCCAGCAGCGCCAGCACTTTGCCTGCCGGGATGTGGAGGGAAACATGATCTACCGCTAAGAAGTCCTCAAAAACCTTCGTTAGTTCTACCGCTTCGATCATCGGTTATTCCTGCTTGTGCGAATCGTCACCACTTGAGTCTCATTCTAGTCGAATCAAAGAAAAACCAACCCCTGTAATTGAGGGGGAGTTCCACCGGCCTTTCGTAGTGTATAACGAAACCGGCGCCGGTGCAGGTTAAGGTTGGGGGAGAAGGCTA
>JARKOK010000511.1 GCA_029975765.1 Aggregatilineales bacterium | reverse complement strand
GCTGGTGAAAATTCAGGCCGAAATGGGCGAGGACAAGTTCCAGTTCGACTTCCAGGAAGGCACGTTCGTGGTGGATGATGCCGCTGTGGCGCTGCGGGAATGGGCGGCTTCCGGTGAATACGATCTGCTGATCGCGCACGGTTCCCAGTATGGCAGCATCGTTCAGGAACTGGCGCCGGAATTTCCCGAAATCTCGTTCGCCTGGGGCACGGATGTGAACACGTTCGGCCTGGATAATGTATTCGCTTACACACCCGCCGCCGATGAAGGTGGTTTCATCAACGGCGTGATGGCCGGCCTGATGACCCAGAGCGGCACGATTGGCGTGATTGGCCCCATCGAAGTGGGTGACGCCAAGCAGTATGTGGATGGTTTCAAAGCCGGTGTCGCGGCCTCGAATCCTGAAGCCAACGTGCTGGTCACTTACATCCAGTCGTTCAGCGATGTCCCCCTGGCGACCGAAGCGGCCAACGCGCATATCGCCAACGGCGCGGACATCCTGACCGGCACGGCGCAGATGGTCGTTGGCCCGATTGCGGTCGTGAAGGAAAAAGGGTTGAAGTGGTTCGGCACGCAGGCCAGCCAGGCGGAACTCGCGGCGGAATCCGGCGTGATGTTCCAGGTGTATCACTGGGAAGTCGTGCTGCGTGACATCATCGCCAAGGTAGAATCCGGCACGCTGGGCGGCGAATCCTATACCCTGACGCTGGCAAACGGCGGTCTGGTGATGGAATCAGCGGCGCAGTAATCCAATTATCTACTGGCAGGGACGCGACATGCTGCGTCCCTGCCAGCTTTCTTACAAAACCAATCGTTATTTTGTCCCTCTCCTGACAATGAGAGGCCGGGGGTGAAGGCTATGTCCAGCCAACGCATCCAACATTTACAAATGCAGGGCATCGTCAAACGTTTTCCCGGCGTGCTGGCGGTTAACCATGTGGATTTTGACGTGCAGGCCGGGGAAATCCACGCGCTGCTGGGTGAAAACGGCGCGGGCAAATCCACACTGATGAAGATGCTCTACGGCCTGTATCACCCCGATGAAGGCCGCATCCTCATCAATGGTCAGGTCGCTAAAATCACTTCCCCGCACGACGCGATCCAGCAGGGCATTGGCATGATTCACCAGCATTTTATGCTCGTGCCATCGCTGACGGTGGCGGAAAACGTGGCGCTGGGCATGAAGTCATCACGCGGACTGGTGCTTGATCTGGATGTGGTCAGCAAGCGCCTGCGCGAACTATCCGAACAGTACAATCTGAAAGTTGACCCGAATGTGCCGACTTGGCAGTTAGCCGTTGGCGAGCAGCAGCGTGTCGAAATTCTGCGCGCGCTGTACAAGGGCGCGGCGCTGCTGATTCTGGACGAGCCGACCGCTGTCCTCACGCCGCAGGAAGTCGAAGACCTGTTCCTGATTCTGCGGCAGATGACGAATGAAGGCCACGCGCTCATTTTCATCTCGCACAAACTGCACGAAGTGCTGGCGATCAGCCACCGGATTACGGTGCTGCGCGACGGCCAGCGGGTAGATACCATCCCCGCCAGCGAGGCCACCAAGCTCAAACTGGCGCAGATGATGGTAGGCCGTCCGGTCGTGCTGGAATACGAACGTCCGCCGTGCCAGCCCGGCGCGGAAGGATTGGTACTGTCCGGCGTCAGCGCGATCAGTGACCGGGGCGATCTGGGTCTGAAAGATGTATCGCTGGTGGTGTGCGCCGGGGAAATTGTCGGTGTGGCCGGGGTATCCGGCAACGGCCAGCGTGAACTGGCGCAGACCATCGCCGGGCTGCGCCCCACGACCGGCGGCACGATTCAGGTGGCAGGCCGCGACGTGACCGGCAAACCACCCGCCGCACTCAATACGCTGGGACTGTCGTACATCCCCGAAGAACGGATGGTGGACGGCGTAATCAAGGATTTCACCGTCGCCGAAAATCTGGTATTGCAGGATCATGGCCGCCCGCCGTACACGCAGGGCAAAGTATTCCTGAACTTCCGTGCCATCACCAAAGCCTGTAAAGAGGCCATTCGCGCCTACGAGATCAAAACGCCCGGCACCGAAACACCCGTGAAAAGTCTGTCCGGCGGTAACATTCAAAAGTTGATTCTCGCCCGCGAACTATCGCGCCGTCCGAAGGTGCTGATCGCGGCGCAGCCGACGCGCGGCGTGGACATCGGCGCGACCGAGTACATTCACCGCCGCCTGCTGGACGAACGCGCCAACGGTACGGCCATTCTGCTCATCTCGGAAGACCTGGATGAAATCATGGCGCTGTCGGATCGCATCGTGGTGATGTACGAAGGCCGCATCGTGGGTGAACTGCCCGGCGGCAAGGTAGACGTGCGCCGCCTCGGCGCGATGATGGCGGGCGCATCGCTGGATACGGTAGAGGACAAGGTATAATAAATGATCGAACTCTCGTAGGGGAGGGTCTGAGACCCTCCCCTACAGACACCCAACCGCACAGCCACAGGTCGCCGTATCCCCGGCGGCGTGGGGAGCAACCCCCTCGAAAAGTGCCTTGTGGTTTACCTATCAGTCAGGTTATCCGTAGGGGCGAGTTTATAAACTCACCCCTACCAGCACGAGGTAAATCACACAATGAAACTCTGGAATCATTACCATACCCCGGCCACCACCGATGAAGCCATTGAACTGCTGGCGCGTTACGCCGGGCAGGCGCAGGTGATCGCCGGCGGCACCGATCTGCTGGTGGACAAACGCGCCGAAGGCGGCTACCACCCGCATGAAGCCCTGATTGATGTCACCCGCATCCCCGAACTGCGCCAGATCACCACCGAGAATGACTTCATCACCGTCGGCGCAGGCGTAACCCACACCCAGATCGTGAAGTCGCCGGAACTGGCACGTTACGCCACCTGTCTGGTGGAAAGCTGCGGCGTGGTCGGCGGGCCGCAGGTGCGGAACGTTGGCACGCTGGGCGGCAATGTCGCTCACGCGCTGCCCGCCGGTGATGGCACGACTTCGCTGGTCGCGCTGGATGCCGAAGCCGACATTATTTATATGGGCGAACGCAAACGTGTGCCCATCCGCGAGATGTATCTTGGCCCCGGTAAATCGCTGCTCGACTCCTGCCGCGATCTGCTGGTGTCGTTCCGCTTCCGCCGGGCTGCTGACTGCGAAGCCACCGCCTTTAAGCGCATCATGCGACCACAGGGGGTGGCGCTGCCCATCCTCGGCTGTGGTGTATGGATACGGTTGGACGAAACACGCCGCCAGTTTGAAGCCGCGCGCCTTGCCATCGCGCCGATTGGCCCCACACCGGGCCGCGCCGACGAAGTGGAACACGCGCTGATCGGCCAGCCTGCCACCGGCGAAACGGTTGAGCGTATGGCTGAACTGGCGCAGTCCACGCTGCACCCGCGCACCAGCAAATACCGCGCCACCGCCGGCTATCGCCGCGAAATGATCGGCGTGCTGGTACGCCGCACGTTAACCTTAGCCATCCACCGCGCGCAGACCGGCGACATCGTTCCCGAAGGCGTTGGCGCTTAATACAGAAGATGAACCGGCCAACAGGCTCCAATTCTGCTCCCCTCTCCATGAGGGGCTGGGGGTAAGGGCAATCTTGGCGGTTAAGAGTCTTAAAGGAAAAGAGACGATGACCCGATTGGAAATTACTGTAAACGGCCAGTACCATGAACCTGATATTCCCGAATCACGCACGCTGGCGCAGTTCCTCCGGCATGACCTCGGCCTGACCGGCACAAAGATTGGCTGCGAGGAAGCCGAATGCGGCATCTGTACCGTACTGGTAGACGGTGTGCCGGTTGATTCCTGTATTTATCCGGTATTTAAAGCCGCCGGCTGCCATGTAACCACCGTCGAAGGGCTGGCACACGGCGACGAACTGCACCCCATCCAGAGCAATTTCATCCGGCACGGCGCGGTGCAGTGTGGTTACTGCACACCAGGGCTGATGATGACCGCTGCCGCGCTGCTGGACGAGAACCCCGACCCCGACGAACATGCTATTAAAGTCGCGCTGAAGGATACCTACTGCCGCTGTACCGGTTACACCAGCGTCATGCGCGCGATTCAGTCCGCCGCGCGGGAGAAACGCGGCCTCGACCCGCTGCCGGTCAGCGAGCCGGAAGTGGTCGAACCCCTGCGCGTGGTCGGGCATTCGGTCGCGCCGCAGGAAGTCGTCGCCAAAGTCACCGGGCGCGCCAAATACACCGACGATTACATCTTCCCCGATATGCTTTACGGGCGCACCCTGCGCTCGCCCTACCCTCACGCCCGTATCCTCAGCATCAATACGGACAAAGCGAAGGCACTGCCCGGCGTGCGCGCCGTCCTCACCCATGCCGATGTACCCGGCGAAAACCTGCACGGCCTCGTGTTCCGCGACTGGCCGGTACTGTGTGATACCGTCGTGCGTTACGTCGGTGATGCGGTGGCGATTATCGCGGCGGAC
>JARKOK010000470.1 GCA_029975765.1 Aggregatilineales bacterium | reverse complement strand
CAATAATGACTATCAGGCGGTGATCGTTAATCCTCCGTTCCTCAACGGCTGGATTACCATCCCGTCCGGCGAAACGTTTATCCCCTGGCAGATGCGGGTAGACACCCTGAGCGTGACCATGATGCTGTTCATCACGTTCGTAGGGACGCTCATTCATATCTATGCCATCGGCTACATGCATGGCGACCCGCGTTTCGCCCGGTTTTTCTCATACCTCAACCTGTTCTTCGTCTTTATGCTCACGCTCGTCACCGGCAACAACTTCCTGGTGATGTTCGTCGGTTGGGAAGGCGTGGGGCTGTGCTCCTATCTGCTGATCGGTTTCTGGTTTGACAAGGCTAAAGGGGTCGGCTGGAAGAACAGCAACGCCGCACGCAAGGCGATGATCGTCAACCGCATTGGCGACTTTGGCCTGCTGATGGCGATCTTCCTCATGTTCTGGACTTTCGGCACGCTGGATTATTACAAACCGGGCGAAATCGCCAATGTGGAGCTGGCCGAAGAACTGGCCCATGAAGCGGCGAGCGAGGGCGCGATTGCCGCACCCGCCGGTGAAGGCGAGCACGGCGCTGCGCCCGCCGCAGGCGAAGCGGTGGCAGCCGAAACAGGCGAACACAGCGCGGGGGAAGTGGTCGTCTACACCAATAACGAACACATCAAAACCGAACAGTTGGGTGTGTTCGGGCAGGCGGAACGTTTCCTCGAAGAAGGCCATGAGGTGAACTTCGGGCCGTTTTCGCTGCCGATTGAAACCGTCCTGGTTCTGATTACCCTGTTCATGCTGCTGGGGGCTACCGGCAAGAGCGCACAAATTCCGCTGTTCATCTGGCTGCCGGACGCGATGGCTGGCCCAACGCCGGTCAGCGCGCTGATCCACGCCGCGACGATGGTGACGGCGGGCGTGTACATGATGGTTCGCAGCAACGTGTTTTATTACAACGCCGATCTGACCTCGCTGATCGTGACGCTGATCGGCGCGGGCACAGCGATTGTTGCGGGTTTTATCGCCATCGGCCAGTGGGACATCAAACGTGTGCTGGCCTACAGCACGATTTCGCAGTTGGGTTTCATGGTCGCGGCGGTGGGCGTGGGCGCGTACAGCGCGGCGATGTTCCATCTCGTCACCCACGCCTTTTTTAAGGCGCTGCTGTTCCTGGGCAGCGGTTCGGTCATTCACGGCGTGGAACACGGCCACCATCACGCGCATGAGCACGCGCACGGCCACGACACTCACGGTCATGATCATGAGGAAGAACCGTTTGACCCGCAGGATATGCGGAACATGGGCGGCCTGCGCCACCGGATGCCGGTCACCTTCTGGACGTATATGATCGGAACGCTGGCACTGGCCGGGATTTTCCCGTTCGCCGGGTTCTGGTCAAAGGATGAAATTCTGGCCGACTCCTGGCTGGCGGGTTTGTTCGACAACAATGTAGGCGGGTATATCGCCTTTGGTCTGCTGCTGGCGGCAGCGTTCTTCACCGCCTTCTACATGTGGCGGCAAATGGAACTGGTCTTCTTCGGCAAACCCCGTACCGCAGCCGCCGAACACGCGCCGGAAAGCACGCCGGTGATGCTGGTGCCGCTGATTGTGCTGGCGTTCCTGAGCCTGGTCGGCGGGTTCATCAATACCCCGTCGCATGTGCTGGGGCTGGATAACCTGTTCGGAGCGCACCGCTTTACCGATTTCCTGGAATTCAGCGTCGCTCATGCTCACGCGGCGGAATTCCAACTGCCGATTGCGCTGGGCGCGCTGGCGCTGGCGCTGGTCGCCATCGTGCTGGCGCGGGCGGTGTACGGCGCGGGACATGCGCTGGTACGCGGCAACCGCGATCCGCTGGCCGAGCGACCGGAAACCGCGCCGGTGTGGAATCTGGCGAATGCCCGGCTGTACTGGGACGAAACCTATTTCCGGCTGTTTGAAAATCCGTTCAACCGGACGGCGGCTTTCCTGGCAAACGTGGTAGACTGGGCGTTCTGGCATGATTATGTCCATAACACAATTATCCGCGATGGCTTTAACGCAATCGCCCAGCTGCTTGCCAAACCCGTTGATCTGGGCATCGTGGATGGCACAGTCAACGGCATCGGACGGCTGGCGCGCTGGTCAGCCGGGCGGCTGCGAACGGTCCAGACCGGCTACGTGCGAACGTATGCCGTGACGGTGCTATTGGGTGTGGTGCTGGTCATCGTCCTGCTGCTGCTGCCGCTGTTCACGCAGGCCGGCGGCGGGTAACAAATACATGGTTGAATCCAAGTAAGGGCGGCGAATTGACCGCCCTTACCTAAGCATTGCGGCACAAAAATCGTGAAGGGGAAGTTTTATGCCTGAAGTTGTTTCAACCCCAACGCTCACGTCAGTGGTTTTGTTTATCCCACTCGTGAGCATGTTCATCATCCTGCTGCTGCGTGAAGATACGCAGAGCGAGTACATCAAGTGGGGCGCGCTCATCGGCAGCCTGCTGACTTTCGCCGCGTCCATTCTGCTGTGGCTGGGCTTCGATACATCCCAGGCCGGATTGCAAATGGCGCAGCGCAACACGTGGATCAACCTGTCGGCCACCGACGCGACTTACAACATCAGCTACTATGTCGGCGTAGATGGCCTGAGCCTGCTGCTGATTGTGCTGACGACATTTATCATGCCGCTGGCGATCCTGTTCTCGTTTCACCAGCATGTGCTGGAGGAACGCGGGCGGCAGAAGCTGTATTATGCCTTCCTGATGCTGCTGGAATGGGCGATGATCGGTGTGTTCGTGGCGCAGGATTTGTTCCTGTTCTACATCTTCTGGGAAATCACGCTGGTGCCGATGTACTTCCTGATCGGCATCTGGGGCGCGGAACAACGCATCTACGCGGCTGTGAAGTTCTTCCTGTACACGATGGCCGGTTCGATCCTGATGCTGCTGGCGATCCTGTATGTGGGGACGCAGGCGCAGACGTTCGCCCTGCCGGACATCATCGCCAAAGTGCAGGCCAACCCTGATATGTTCCCGTTCGCCGGGTTGTTCAGCACGCAGTCGTTCCTGTTCCTGGGTTTCCTGATCGCGTTCGCCATCAAAGTCCCGCTGTGGCCGCTGCATAGCTGGCTGCCGGACGCGCACGTGCAGGCACCCACTGCCGGCTCGGTTATTCTGGCGGGCGTGCTGCTGAAGATGGGAACGTATGGTATCGTGCGTTTCTGCCTGCCGATGTTCCCGGAAGCGTCGGTCGCCTGGGCGCCGTATATCGCGGGGCTGGCGGTCATCGGCATCATCTACGGCGCGTGGGTCAGCTACGCGCAGACGGATGTGAAAAAGCTGGTCGCATATTCCTCCGTCAGCCACCTCGGTTTTGTGGTGCTGGGCATCTTTGCGCTGAACCCGCAGGGCATCCAGGGCGCGATCTTGCAGATGGTCAATCACGGCATCAGCACCGGCGGCTTGTTCCTGCTCGTCGGGATGCTGTATGAACGCCGCCACACGAAGGCGATGGACGCCTTCGGCGGGGTGTGGAAGGTGCTGCCGGTGTTCGGCGGCCTCAGCCTGGTGATCGCCCTCAGCAGCATGGGTCTGCCCGGCCTGAACGGTTTTGTGGGTGAGTTCACGATTCTGCTGGGGTCGTTTGGCAGCCCGCATCTGGGTTTCTTCTTCACGCTGTTTGCTACGCTGGGCGTCATTCTGGCGGCGGTGTACATCCTGTACATGTTCCAGAAGGTGTTCATGGGCGAAGTGGATAAGGAAGAAATTCGCACGCTGCCCAACCTGCACTGGCAGGAACTCGCGGTGCTGGTGGCCGTTGTTATCGTCATCTTCTGGATTGGTTTGCAGCCGGGGCTGTTCTTCGGCACGATGGACGCCAGCGTAAGCGAACTGGTCGCGCAGGTCAACGGCGCGGCAGCCAATGTAGTACTGCGTTAATTCAGTTCTGAGTTCCGAGTGCTGAGTAAGAAACCGGGGCGGGTAAGGTCTATCCGCCCCCTTACATTGAGGCGGCAACTTTAGAGGTATCTTATGTTTCAGATTCCGAGTTTTGAGTCACTGAATGTGGGGCTGGCGCTGCCGGCGATCAGCCTTGCGTTTGGCGCATGTGTGCTGCTGCTGCTTGACCTGTTCTTCGTACCCAAAGACCGTAAGGAAATCACGGGCTGGCTGGCGCTGGTGGGGGTGGCCGTCAGCTTTGTGATTAACCTGCTGACGTTCAACCAGTCCGGCACCGCCTTTATGGATATGTTCGTGGCGGATGCTTTCAGCAGTTTCCTGAACATCGTTATCCTGGGATCGGCGTTTTTTGGCATCCTGCTCAGTCTGGATTACGTTAAGCGCACGCAGATCGAACGCGGCGAGTATTACATCCTGCTGATCATCAGCGCCGCCGGAATGATGTTCATGGGCAGTTCCAACGACCTGGTGATGGTCTTTGTCTCCCTCGAACTGTTAAGCATTCCGCTGTACGTGCTGGCAGCCTTCCGGGTGCAGAATTTGCGGTCAGAAGAAGCCGGCATGAAGTACTTAATTCTCGGCGCGTTCTCCAGCGCCTTCTTTGTCTACGGCGCGGCGCTGGTCTACGGCGCGACCGGCACAACCAACCTGCCGGCGATCTTCGACGCGGTCAATACAATTGTCGCGACAGGGGGTTCATCGCTGTTCCTGCTGCTGGCCGGCGCGGGGCTGGTGCTGGTCGGGCTGGGCTTTAAGGTCGCCGTTGTGCCCTTCCATATGTGGACGCCGGATGTGTACGAAGGCGCGCCCACGCCGGTCACGGCGTACATGAGCGTCGGCGCGAAGGCCGGCGGTTTCGCCGCGCTGCTGCGGATTATGGCATTCGCGCTGCCGGCGTTTGTCCTCCGGGAAGGCGACACGGTGGCCGCCTGGCAGCAGACCTTCTGGCTGATCGCGGCGATCACGCTCATTCTGGGAAATCTGGTCGCCATCGCGCAGAGCAACATCAAACGGATGCTGGCCTATTCGTCTATCGCGCACGCCGGTTATATCCTGATGGCGGTCGCGGCTGCCGGCACAGCCGGTATCACGGATGCGGCAACGCAGGCGGCGCTGATTTACCTGCTGGCCTATATGTTCACCAATCTGGGCGCCTTTGGCGTGGCGCTGGCCGTCGAACGCGACGATGGCAGCGGCACCAATCTCGAAGATTTTGTCGGGCTGGCGAAAAGCCGTCCGGGGCTGGCGCTGATGATGGTGATCTTTATGCTCAGCCTGACAGGTATTCCGCTCACCAGCGGCTTCATCGGCAAATGGTTTGTGTTTAAGGCCACGCTGGATGCCGGCCTGATTCCGCTGGCAATCATCGGCGTACTGACGAGCGTCATCAGCGCGTACTATTACGTGCGGGTGATCGTCAATATGTACCTGCGCGACGGCGACGCCACCGCCCCGGGTGCGACCCGCGCGGTCAACTGGGCCATCTACCTGGCAGCTGCCGGGACGCTGATCATGGGTATCTTCCCGTTCATCGTCACCAGCTTAACCGACATGGTAACTGTCGCGGCCAGCGTCATACGGTAAGGCCCGCTGGAGCAGGGCAGCGACCTTACCCTGCCGCAAACTGGTATAAACTTCAGGGGCATAGCGCGGCTGTGCCCCTGCGCTTTCAGGTGGTACCCGATGAACGACCACAACCAGCGTGATGGGATGATCTTCATGCTGCTGTCCGCCGGCGGCTATTCGTTTTTCCCGGTGTGGGTGAAACAGTTACAGACCACATTAGGACCGCTGGACATCGGCTTCTGGCGGTTCCTGGTCGCCGTGCCGCTGTTCTGGCTGATGGTAATGCTGCTCCGAGCGCCGCAGCCCAACCGTCCCCTGCCCCGGCGCGGGCTGGTGGTCATGGGTTTTTTCCTGGCGCTGGCGGCGCTGTCAGCCTTCTTCGGCCTGGAACGAATTCCGGCGAATACCTATATCGTCCTGTTTTACACCTATCCGGCGATGGTGGCCGTCTTTTCGATCTTTATGGGCGACCGGCTGCCGCCGGTGGGCTGGGCGGCGCTGGCGCTGACGCTGGTGGGTATCGGGTTGACTGTGCCGGATTTTGGCGCAGGCTTCAGCGGTGATAATCTCATCGGCGTGCTGCTGGCATTCTTTAACGCCCTGGTCGTGGCGGTGTATTATCTCCTGAGCAGCCGGCTGCTGCGGGGGCAGACTGCGATGGCGCGAGCCAGCGCCTGGAGCATCACCGGCACGCTGCTCATCATGCTGGCGCTCGTGCCATTTCGCACGCTGCAAGTGCCATCCGGCGCGGCGGCATGGCTCAATCTGCTGGGACTGGCGACGGTCAGCACTGTGCTGCCGGTTTTCTTTCTGAACGCCGGCATTCAGAAAGTCGGCCCGGCGCGGGCGGCGATCATCGGCACTGTTGAGCCGATTCTGACGTTGACGTGGACATTTTTCCTGCTGGGCGAAAAAATGCTGCCGCTGCAAGTCATCGGCGGCGGCCTCATTCTGGTCAGCATAATCCTGCTGCAAGCGCAGAGTTTGAGGCAGGTACGAACGGCAAAGGCTGCCGTCGGAGGATAGAAACGATGGACAAACGAGACAGCGTGAATGAATACATGCGCGCGCGGCTGCTGGTGAACCGCCAGGGACGGCTGACCACCGATCAGTGGAAAGACATGGTGACCGAGCCGCTGGCGGTGTTAGGGCTGCTGCTGGTGCCGGGTGTTTTCATTCTGGGGCCGCGTCTGGGGGCGTTCATCTGGGGTGGGTTTGCGCTGGTAACAGCCGCCGCTGTCATCGCGCTGGCCGTGTCGCTGGTGCTGCGCGCCCGGCGTTATGCCCGCGCGCCGGTACACTTCGCCGTTTTGCGCGCGGGGGCCGCCACGCCGCCCTTCTGGGCGTTCTGGCAGCCAACCGTCCTGTATACCGAGACCGGCGAACCGCTGCGCTTCGGGAAACGCCTGGCGCCGTATACGCGCCTGCGGCGCGATCTGGTGTATCTGGTTTACTTTCTTCAGGAAGATAAAACCAACGTGTTACTGAGTCTGGCGCCTGCCGACCATCCCGACGCGGAATTGTGGCAGCCATCCGCGACCTTTCACAGCCGCTTCAGCCAGCGCCGCTCTTAAACGTTGGCGGAGGGTTTGCCGGTCAGCATAAAGCGCGTATCGTCTGAACTGAGGGCGCGGAACGGCTGGCTGTCTTCTTCCATACGTTCCAGCGCCGCTTCCAGCACGCGGCTGATCCGCGCGATCTGGTCACGGTTATCATCCAGGGCAAGACCATCCAGGGCGGCACGCGCGAGGTCTTGCTCCAGCCCGGCCTCAATTAACAGACCAACGGTTGCTTCCGGCAGGTAGAGCAGGCCGTTCCGAAAATAAGGGGCATAATCGCCGGTATTGGGACGCATAGGCAGTATTTCCTCCAAGCAGCATACGCCGCTCTAAGGCCAATTTAACGATATTGCAACTTTCATTATAACAGGCATTTTTGCTTAAAAACAATATGGGCTGTCTGCATTTCTAATAGATTTTATACTTAAAATCAAGTATAATCACTCAATAAAAGCAGCGGCTTAAATGTACGCTGCTTTTATTTCACCGAACAACTTAGACTTAACTCAGGATTTCCTTACAGAGCCAATAGCACCCTGGTGCTGCGGCTTATTTCCTGAGGTCTGACATATTTTGCTATTGATTTTCTCGAAAAATAGTTTATAGTAGGGATATGTAATGGGAGGCGCGCAATTCTAACTTTCACCTTGCAGCCCGCACGCGCCCCGTTTACAGATAGGATAAGGTGATGAATGCAACGCGAATTAATATTCCCGCGAAAGGAGCCATCTGCATCCATATCAATAACGAATTGGCGAATCAGATTGAGGTTGACATTTCCGGCGCTGAAGGGTATATTATCGGACGGTCAGATAATAAAAGCAGTTATATTCCTGATATTGATTTAACTGCTTTTGAAGCCCTAGAGAAAGGTGTTTCCCGCCGCCACGCAGCCTTCGTGCGGTATCAAGGCCAGTTGCACCTGCTCGATCTGAGTTCGGTGAACGGTACTTTCTTAAATGGCGAGCGCCTCGCTTCGGAAGTTCCTTATCCCCTGTCCTCCGGCGATAAACTCCTACTCGGAAATTTAAATCTGTTTATTACCTATATCGAACGATAATTAACAGGTTGCGTAACATGTATACCCCAGCCAATGGTGTAGCGAATGGTACAAAGTCACGTAGTATGAACGGCAAAACGAACCTCCGCTTCAACGGGTCACTGTGGTGCAATTTAGATATTGCGCTGCGAAACATTGATCAACTTTACAGCCAGAGCGTGGAAACGCTGGGGCTGACCGTCATCGAGTGGTACATCCTGCGGGCGCTGTACGAGCAGGACGGGCAGCACGCCTCGGAACTGGCGCGCGCCGTGGGCCGCGCGGCCACGTCGTTCACGCCCATTCTCGATAAACTGCAACATAAAGACCTGATCCAGCGTCGTCCTGACCCGGCAGATCGGCGCGCCGTCCGTATTTATCTGACGGATAAAGCGCAGGAATATCGTGACCGGGTGAAGGAAACGTCGGAACAGATTGAACGCACAATTAGCGATATGATTGCCAAGAACGACTATACAACGTTCCAGCTTGTGCTGGCGCAGTTGCAGGAAATGTCGCCCGGGGCACCGGAACGCTAACTTATGGCGCAGAGGGCCAGTTACAGCCGGCGGATGTCAGTGTGCTGCTGTGTCAGATCATGCAGCGCCCGCTGAAAAACAGCCAGTGCAGGCCCGCCAAACAATACGAACCGCACCAGCTTCAGCGACGATTCCCGTTGCAGGAAGCTGTAAACAACCTTTAAGGCAATCGGCGCAGCCGCCTCAACCGGGTAACCATACGCCCCCGTGCTGATGGCAGGAAAGGCCACCGACTCCAACTGATGTTCGGCGGCCAGTTCCAGGCTGCGCCGGTGCGCGCTGGCTAACAACTGCGGAATGGTTTCATCATCCGGGTGATATACCGGCCCAACCGTGTGAATGACATACCGGGCCGGCAGATTGAAACCGGGCGTCAGTTTGGCGTCACCGGTCTGGCAGCCGCCCAGCACGCGGGTGGCGGCTAATAACTGCGGGCCAGCCGCGCGGTGGATCGCTCCGTCTACCCCTCCCCCACCCAGCAGCGACGAATTGGCCGCATTAACAATCGCATCCACCGTTTGCCGGGTAATATCCCCCTCGGTCAGTTCCAGCACCGCCTGTTGGATGGAAACCCGCGTCACAAACTCAGAAGTCATTATACAATCTCCTTAAGATTACTGGTTAGGAGTGAGACGGTGCCCTGCAAAATTGCCATCCTCACTGACAGCACCTGCGATCTGCCGGCGGCCTTGACCGATGATTATGGCATTTCAGTTATTCCGCAGCAGATTATCTGGGAAGGACAGATGTACCTGGATGGCGTGCATCTGTCCGCCGACACGTTTTATCATCATCTTGCCCATTCTGACCAGCCCCCTACGACCGCACCGCCCACACCGGATGACTTCGCATTGGCATATGAACAGGCACGCGCCCACATGGAGGCAGAAAAAGTGATCGCCGTGCTGCTGTCATCCCGTTTGAGCAGCACGTTCGCTCACGCGCAGGCCGGGGCGCAGCTCGTGGATTTTCCCGTATTCCTGTACGATACGCAAACGGTGTCTATGGGGCTGGGCTTCGCCGTACTGGCGGCGGCGCAGGCGCGGAACGCCGGCGCAGCGGTGGATGGTGTGTTAGAGGCCGCCCGGCAGGCGCGCCGCCGGACACACCTGTATTTCACCGTTCATACGCTGGATTTTCTACGACGCGGCGGGCGCATCAGCCATTTACAGCATGTCATTGGCGCTGCGTTCGATGTGCGCCCGATCCTCCACATTCACGAAGGACAGATTGAAGTGGCCGAAATCACCCGCAAACTACCCCGCGCTGTCCAGCGAATGCTGGAACTGGCCCACAACGGCGGTGGAGCGCAGCAGGTGGCCGTCATGCACGGCAGCGCGCCGGAAGCCGCGCTTGCGCTGGAGGCACAAATCCGGCACACTTGGCGGGCACAGCAGGTCATGGTAGGTACGGTCGGCCCCACGTTAGGCGTGCATACCGGCCCTGGCGTGCTGGGCATTGCGGTGCAGGCCGGTTAACAGGAGAGCAAACAGCGTGGATACTTTGACGCCAGCCCACGTTCAGACAGCACTGGACGGCTGGAACTTCGGCATACAAATTCG
>JARKOK010000466.1 GCA_029975765.1 Aggregatilineales bacterium | reverse complement strand
TACTTGTTGTTGCTTGACCAGCCCGCCAGCACGATACCATAGGTGCCAATACTGGTGATCGCCAGCAGCCACAGCACGCCGACGTTGATGTCGGCCAGCGCCAGCGTGACTTCATACCAGTTGCCATCGAACCAGGGAATCAGGATGTTTGGCCCCAGCGGGATAACCGCCAGCACCAGTAAAATCGGCACCACCTTGATGACCGGCGCCATCCACCACACCCAGAAGTAGGCGTTCTTCGGCACGATGTCTTCTTTGAAGATCAGCTTGAGTGCGTCCGCCAGTGGTTGCAGCAAACCCGCCGGCCCGATGCGGTTCGGTCCGACGCGGTGCTGGAACCAGGCGATGAAGCGCCGTTCCAGCAGCGTGGTATAGGCAAAGGCCGTGATGAAACCGAACAGCACGACGAAACCGAAACCGAATGACCAGATGATCGAGCAGGTCGAATTTTCCGAACAGACGATGACACGGTTCGGGTCAACCCGGCTGTCGGGGCTGAAGGCGTAGGTTAACACGTCGCCCGCGCCGGTGATGAGGCCGTTGATATTCAGGATGAGCAGCGCCAGCACCGTCAGGATCGCCAGAACGCCCACCGTCAGGGCCGGGCGTTGCAGCAGCGATGTCGCGCCAACGATCACCGCGACCGCCGCCAGAATGATGAGCTTGACCACCGTATCTACCGGCGCGTTCAGCACGCCCAGCAGCAGGATCAGGCCAACGATAGCGCCGACGACGAGGGTAAGGGTTCGCTTCCAATTCATAACTCTAACCTTCCGCTTTACTCACTTCGCCAACCGTGACCACCAGCGGCGCGGCGGTATCACTCAGATGGCGCGGCAGGATGATCGTACCCTTAGGCGCGCCGCCGTCTACCTGGGCGCGCACGCGCAGCGCCGGGCCATTGTCAAACGTGATCTGCATGAAGTCGCCATCATGGATACCCAGCTTTTTAGCGTCGGCACTGTTGATTTCGGCATAGGCTTCCGCCACGCGTGGGTGAACCAGCGTGCTGGGCAGGAAAATGCGTTCGCGGTTATACAGCCGGATCGTCGGCACGATGGTCAGCTTGCCGCGCGCTTTCGGCGCTTCGACCGGCGACACATCAGTAGTTGAAGCGGTTTCACCGCTGTCCGCTGCCGTTGGGATTTGCACGCCAAGACCGCCACGATTGGCATAGGCCGTGCCACCGTAATACAGATCATCACCGCCGACCTGCGGGAACTGTTTTTCCACCTTTGCCAGGTCGGCATAGCTGGCGCCGGCAAATACCGGCACGCTGCGGCTGATGTCCTGCATGACCGCCGCCGCCGAATTTTTCGCGCGATCCTGTCCCAACTGCTCACCAAGCCGCTGAATGACCTGCCACGCGGGCAGCGCCTGTCCCATCGGCCCCTGCGCGGTATAGAACCGCTGCACGCGGCGTTCGCCGTTCACAAACGAACCGTCACGTTCGGCAAAACTCTGGATGGGCAGCACCACGCTGGCGCGCTCGTTCAGGCCGCTGGCGGCGAACATATCCAGGCTGATGATGGTTTCAACCTGCGCCAGCCAGCCCGCCGCTGCCGGGTCATCCGCCAGCAGGTCGGCCTGCGCCACGATCAGCACCTTTGGCGGGTGCTGCTGGATGTCCAGCGTGGCTTCCGGCGTATAACCGAGATAATACAATCCCATCCAGTTCGCGCCGGGGAAGGTCGCCAGCAGGCCGCTGTTCGCCTGCCCGACTTTACCGGCAGCGATCAGGATATTCGCGGCAGTCTGCATCAGCGCGCGGCTGCCGTCCAGTGTCAGCCCTTCCACGCCGGCTACGATGACGAGATGACGCGCGGCGCTCACTGCGGCCTTCATGGGGTTGTCGGCGGGAGCATTCCACAGGTCGGTTAATGCCTGCGCGGCGTGGCCGGTTTCGTAATGAATCGTCCCGGTCGCAAAATCATCCATGCGCGTCCGGCGCGCGTTCAGCACCAGCAGGGTCGCGCCGCGATCTTTCGCCTGTTTCAGCCGCAGCCGCCAGACGGGGGCTTCCTCTTCCAGGTCGCTGGCAACAATGATGATGGCATCGCCTTTGCCAAGCTGTCCCAGGTCCGTCCATTTGCCAACGCCCACCTGCGCCACGATGTCCGCGCCCGCGTGGGTGGGGGGCCACGCGCCCAGCCGGCTGCTCCCCAGCCCGGCGAGAAGCTGCCGCAGGGCGAACAGGTCTTCGTTGCTCATCCCCGGCCCGGCCAGCGCAGCCACATCATCCCCGGCGGCCTTCAGCGCGTCAGCGGCGGCGCGGTTGGCCTCCGCCCACGCCTTCGGCTGGAGCATGCCGCTGCCCTCGCGCACCAGCGGGTCGCACAGGCGGCTCTCGTCCCGCGTAAAGAAGTGGCCGAAGCGCCCCTTGTCACAAATCCAGATTTCGTTGACCTGCTCGTTCTGGCGCGGCATCACGCGCTTAATCATCGCCCGCCCGCCAAAGTCACGGTCAAGCCGCGTGCTCAGGCTGGTATTGCAGCCCACCGGGCAGTGCGGGCAGATGCTTGGCACTTCGGTGACTTCCCAGGGACGCGCCGAGTAATGATAATCGGCGGTCAGCAGCGCCCCGACCGGGCAGAGATCGGTGGTGTTGCCAGAGAAATACGAGTCAAACCCCGGCGTGCTGTTGGTGATGATCTGCAAACGCCGCCCGCGTTCGTGGAACGCCAGCACATCATCGCCGACGATTTCATCCTGAAAGCGAATGCAGCGCGCGCACTGAATACAGCGTTCTTCGTCCAGGAAAATCAGATCACCCAACGGCACGCGCTTGTCCAGCTTCTGCTTGTCGGCAAAGACCATCCGGCTGGTGCCGGGGCCGTGCTGCATCGTCAGGTTTTGCAGCGGGCATTCGCCGCCTTTCTGGCAGATAGGGCAGTCCAGCGGGTGACTCGTCAGCAGAAATTCCACCACATTTTCGCGCGCTTCGATCACTGGCTGCGTCTGGGTGCGGATCACCAGCCCATCACTCACCTTGCTGGTGCAGGCCGTTTGCAGTTTGGGGAACCAGCGCACTTTGGCCTGGCCCCGGTCGTCCAGCACGACCTGTCCGGTGGCGCGATCTTTTTCAATCGTGCCCATCTCGACCAGGCACATGCGGCACATGCCCACCGGTTCCATTTTGGGGTGATAGCAGAACACCGGGATGTCTTCGTTCGCGTACCATTTGGCCGCGTCCACGAGGTTCATCCCGGCGGGGACTTCATATTCGACATCATTGATAATGATTTTTACCGTATCGGCCATTCGTCGCCTCGTCACATCGCTG
>JARKOK010000464.1 GCA_029975765.1 Aggregatilineales bacterium | reverse complement strand
CGCCCCTACCGTTTTATTTTTGTCTCCTTTGCAGCGCAACTTTTTGTTCCGGCCTATAATAGATGTATCTGTTAATCATGGTCTTAGTCAGCCGAGTATGTCGTTTCGAAACGTCGAACAGGGAATCACCGCGATCCAGGCGGGTAATCTGGATGAAGGCACGCGCCTGCTGCGCATCGCTCTCAAAGACCCCGATGTGACCGGCGGTATTCGCGCGATTGCGTGCCTGTGGCTGGCGGAAATCACCACCGACCCGCAGGCCAAACGCGCTTATTACGACGCGGCGCTGGCCGCCGACCCCACCAACACGGAGATTCGGTCGCGGGTGGAACACTGGTTGGCCGCCCAACTGCCGACTCCGCCGCCGCCTACCAGCGTCCCGACAGTCACGCCACCGCCGCAGCCGCCGGTCAGTGTCGCGCCGCAGCCGGTGTTCAGCCCCACACCGCCGCAACCAACCACGCTGCCCGGCCTGTCGCCGCAGCCGTTCGCGGCGGCTTACGTTCCGGCGCAGCCGGCAGCCGGCCAGTACCGGATCGTTGGGGTGATCGGCGGTCCAAACGGTCTCGGCACGGGCTTTTTTGTCTCGGCGGACGGCCTGTTGGCGACAACCCGGTACGTTGTGGGCGGGGTGGAACGGGTGACGATTGAACTGGAGGCCGGCTATCAGGTGCCGGGGCTGGTGCTGCGGGCTTACCCGGAACTTGATCTGGCTTTTGTGTACGTGCAGCAGATCGCAGTTGCTCTGATGCCGGTCACGCCGTCACCGCGCATCCCGGAAGAAACGCCGCTGACTGCGACCAGCTACCGGGGCGAAACCGTCCAGGGTTATCTGCGCACGACCAAACGGATTCTCGCGGCGCACTGGTTTCCGACGACGATCACCGCGCCGCTGGACGCGGGTGGCAGCCCGGTGTTTGACGACAGCCGCTATCTGGTTGGAATGCTGACACGCAACGCCAGCGCGTCGTCACCGAACCTGTACGGGATTCATATCAGCGCGATTCTGACGCTGGTCGCGGCGTTCAAGCAGGAAATGGCGGAAAGCAAGCGGCTGTACTGCCCGGTGTGTGGTTATGCCAGCAGCGCCGCTGCTGCCGGGGGTTATTACTGCGAAGTATGCGGCGGGCTGATGCCCCATGCGGCCGGCGAACGCCGTCACTGGCGCGATGCGCCCAATTTGCTGTACCACGAGCAGAATCGGATTGCCTGTCACCACTGCACCGCCACCGTCGGTTTTCATCTGGGGAAATGCCTGCGCTGCGGGCGCGATCAATAACGTGAATGGAGAGTTGGTATGGTCTTTGGACGCGGTCGCAAACCCGCGCATACGCCATCGTTGGAGACTTACGCGGTCACGGTGGAACAAATTCTGGCGGCGATTGGGGTTGATCCGATCACCGCCCGCCGGAATGTGGAAGATGGCTTTGGCTGGAGCTTCCAGCGCGGCTCGGCGCTGATTGAAATCTACATCTCGATTCAGAAGGATGTGGGCTATTTTCAGGTGCTCTCGCCGATCATGCACCTGCCCGCCAGCGGGCTGCTGCCGCTGTACCGCCGCCTGCTGGAACTGAACCTGCAAATCACCAACGCGGCTTTTGCCGTGTATCTGGATGTGGTGTACGTCTTCAGCGAGCGCCCGGTGATGGGACTCGATGCCAGTGAAGCCGACAACATCATTAATCTGGTGGCGGCCTACGCCGACGACCTGGATAACAAACTGGTGGAAGAATTTGGTGGGCGGCTGTACGCGAAGGTATGAGCCGGTGTCAGGGACACTGGATTAACCCCCGCGCCCACAGACAGCCGCCGCACACGGGCGACTGTTCGTGTTCCATACAATCGGCCTGATTGCTGCTGAAGTAGTCGCAGCGCGCGCAACTGGTACAGGGTGAATACTCAAAAGTATGCACCCGCTCCCGAAAGGCGACATAGTCCGCGCTGTTCCAGATGTCGGCGAGGGGTGTCACCTGTATATTCCCCAGACTGTACGCCTGAATATGGTGCTGGCGGCCTTTGATGTATTCGTCGTGTTCGTGCATGAGCGCCAGACAGGGGCTGACCTCGCCATCGCTGCGGATAACGGCGTAGCCAGCTTCGACAAACCGGCAGTAGCTGTCGCGCGCGCCCAGACCGGCATCGAGCAGGCTGATGCCCGCCCGCGAATCGTACAGCGCGGCGAACTGGCCGAGTACCTGCGGCGTAACATCCATCTTCGGCAGGCTGATGTCAGCGCGCTGGGGCGACCGGTATTTGTTCACGATGGTCAGCGACCGCTCATACAGGATTTCGGCTTCCATCTCCGGGGTATAGGGGATAACGTTGGAAACGATGATTTCGGAAGCGCCCAACCGGGTTGCCAGCGCGGGCAGCAGCGCCAGGTCTTCGAGATTGCGCTGCATGGCGACGAAGGCGAGGCCGATCTGCGGCACACCTTTGCGGCCTCGCAGGCGCAGCCGGGTGCGGTGGAGTCCCTGCACGTTTTCGATGACCTGCGGCAGCGCCGCGCCCAACCGGATGTCCTGGTAATGTTCCGGCTGCGCGCCGTCAATCGAAACCACCACCCGGTCAATGCCCAGTTCGACCAGCGCCGTGTTCATCGTCGGGGACAGCAGCGTGCCGTTGGTCGTGATGCCCACCGCCGCGCCCGCCGCTTTTGCCAGCCGCACCATTTCCAGAAAATCGGGATGGCTGGTTGGTTCGCCATAACCGGCAAAGTGCAGCGCCGGCATCTGCGGCAGGCTTTCGAGCTGTTCCAGCAGATCGCGGAAAACAGCCAGCGGCATCAGGCCGAGCGAGGCGGTCAGGCTGTTGAGCAGGCACATCCGGCAGTGCAGGTTGCAGCGTCCGGTAATTTCGATGTACAGCCGGTTTAAGTGATGAATGTGCTGGCCTGTTCCGTTGTATGCTGGCATCTTTCCCCCTTGTTCGCTCTGCGAACACGCCGCTTACGCTACAGTGTAACGCCGGTTGGCCGCCGGGCGCAGTACAGTTTGTCACATCGAGCCGCTTATTTCTGGCATGTCTGCGGGGTGGTTTGTCCTCATGTTACACTGGAGGCAGACCCGGAGGTGTCACCGTATGCTTCTTCGCTGGCTGTTCAGGCTTATTCCCGCGTTCGTGGCGGTGTTCGGTGTGCTGACGCTTACTGCCCGCGCGGTGGGTGCGTTGCAGCCGCCGCATCCGGCGCTGGCGGGTTTCACCGAGGGGTGCTTGAACCAGCCGTGCTGGTATGGCATCGTGCCGGGGACGACGACGGCGGCAGAAGCGATTGACCGGATGGCTTTTGCGGGCGAACCCGATGTGAATCGTAGTATTCACTCACAGGATAGTTACACCCTGGTCTTCAGCCTGTCGAGTACCCGACCGTCCTGCCGCGCCAGTCTGGAATTTACGCGGGATGTGCTGGTGCAGGCCAGAATCCTGCTGTGCGGCCCGCCGGATGTTCACCTGGGTGATCTGGCGGTGTTCCTGGAACGCGAGGAGAAGATCGTTTCATTACCGCCGAATGATCTGGTGTATGGTCGTCTGTCGCTGCATGTTGTCGAATGGGCTGGCCCGTACAGTCGTATCAGTTCCGTCAGACTGCTTGCGCCCGATGCCCGCTTCCAGCATTTCCCCTGGCGCGGGTTTGTCTCTCGAAGCCACTACTGCCAGCTTGAGCCGAGTTATCCGCTTTGTGGTCTGTAGGTATCTATAGGGCGCAGGCCGGTGTATGATGAGATTGTGATTGCTGGCACAATACCACAAAGGCTTTCATGACTCGCTTCCTGTTCAGACTGATGCCGGCGCTGGTGGCCGCGTTCGCCGTGCTCAACGTCGCTGCCCGCGCGCTGGGCACGTTGCAGCCGCCGCATCCGGCATTAGCGGGTTTTACCGA
This sequence comes from Aggregatilineales bacterium, assembly GCA_029975765.1. Lineage (GTDB taxonomy): Bacteria > Chloroflexota > Anaerolineae > Aggregatilineales > Phototrophicaceae > CFX2. The sequence continues at coordinate 911 of JARKOK010000464.1, read as the reverse complement.
AGGCTGCGAGGGACAGCCGCCGCCCTGCTGGTATGGCATTGTGCCGGGGGTGACGACCGCCGGCGAAGCGGGACAGATTGCCGAGCGGCACTTTGTGAGACGGTCGGTGATCGAGGGCTTTCCGTTAGCCTTTAATTCGCCGGAGATCAGCGGCCTGACGTTCATCGGTTTCAACTATGACATATCCCTGATCGTTAAACATATCATTCTGTACTTTGACGAACAGGTGTATCTGGGCGATGTGCTGGGCGTGGTTGGCGAGCCGGATGAAGTGCAGCTTTTTGACCGGCTCAATAAAGCGCGGCTGATCTACCAGTATCCGGGTGGAGTGATCGGGCTTGACACGGGCCGGGATATTAACAACCTGAACCCCCGCAAACGAGGGTCGCTGTATCTCACACTGTCGGTGGAATCATCCGGTGGGGCGGCAAAGGTTTTCTCCTGGGCAGGCTTTCAAAATGAAGCGTACTACTGTGAGCAAGATCACACGCTGGTGTTTTGTGAATAGGACTGCGATCACGCGCTCGCCGTATCCTCAAAGATGTCACGCACGCGCATTTGAAAACCAGGCAGTACATCGCCACCGTCCAGCAGGTCGTCTTCAAACAGCACCAGTTCTTCGTCGGCGGTATACACTTCCACAAAACGCTTTTCCGGGTGTACCAGCCATACCATCTTACAGCCGTGCGCCAGGTAATAACGCGCCTTCTCGCGTAGGTCCTTCCAGCGATCATCCGGCGATTTCACTTCAACCGCGAGATCAGGCATTAGTGGCACACTGCCTTTTTCCACCGGTGGCCTGTTCCCGGCAATATAGGAAATGTCGGGGATGCGGGCATTATGGTTATCCCCCGGCGCCCGGTGGCGCACTTCCATGACCACGCGCCCGCTGCGGGTCTGGCGCACCAGAG
>JARKOK010000443.1 GCA_029975765.1 Aggregatilineales bacterium | reverse complement strand
AGAGGTGGACGCGGACGAAATCGCCGGCGTGGTGTCGCGCTGGACGGGTATCCCCGTTTCGCGGCTGCTGGAAGGTGAAATCGAAAAACTGCTGCGGATGGAAGACCGCCTGCACGAGCGCGTCGTCGGGCAGGAAGACGCCGTGCGCGCCGTGTCGTCCGCTGTGCGCCGCAGCCGCGCCGGCTTGCAGGACCCCAACCGCCCGGTCGGCACGTTCCTGTTCCTGGGGCCAACCGGCGTGGGTAAAACCGAACTGGCCCGCGCGCTGGCGGAATTCATGTTTGATGACGATGATGCCATGATTCGGATTGACATGAGCGAATACGGTGAGCGTCACACCGTCGCCCGGCTGATCGGCGCGCCGCCCGGTTACGTCGGCTACGATGAAGGCGGCCAGCTTACCGAAGCCGTCCGCCGCCGTCCGTACAGCGTCGTGCTGTTTGATGAAATCGAAAAGGCGCACCCGGAGGTGTTCAACATCTTTTTGCAGGTGTTTGATGATGGCCGCCTGACCGATGGGCAGGGGCGCACGGTGGACTTTACCAACACCGTCATCATCATGACCAGCAATGTTGGCAGCCCGCTCATCAAGCAGATGGGCGCGGACGTGGACAAAGCGGCTTTACGCAACGCCGTGATGGACGAACTCGACCGCCACTTCCGCCCGGAGTTCCTGAACCGGATTGACGAGATCATCCTGTTCCGCAGCCTGGCGCGGGAGGACATTGTACGTATCGTGGACATCCAACTGCGGCGGCTGGAACACCTGCTGAAGCAGCGCGGCCTGACCCTCGAACTGACTGCCGGCGCAAAACACTTCCTGGCCGAACGCGGCTTCGACCCGGTGTACGGCGCGCGCCCGCTCAAGCGCACCATCCAGCGCGAGTTGCAGGACCCGCTGGCGCTGCACATCCTCGAAGGTGATGTGCGCGAGGGCGATCACCTCGTCGTGGATACCAACGGCGACGAGCTGACCTTCTCCAGCGTCCCGCAGGTCGAACTGGCGTAAATCAACTCATGGACAACCCAATTAGAATTCGCCTGATTTCGTAGGGGCGGGTTTAGAAACCCGCCCCTGCAAAGATAATTCCCATTAGGCGAGGTCTTTTTCAGTTCTTCATCAAGTGAGGGGTAAAAACAAATTTTTGCCTTCACAATCCCACCCCGGCGGGTTTGAGCCAGCTTCAGCCGGCTTCCCGCCAGTGTGTGCGGGGCCGCCCCAGACAGTAAACAAATGTCTGAACAAATGTTTACCCTGCCGCCCTCCTTTTCCCGTACACTATCGGCAGCACCCGCATCCAAAACGAGCGAACGGCTGCACGATGTCTTTCACTCAGTACTCGGAACTCGCCCACTTGGAACTACCGTTGCAGCAAACGGTTCTGCAACCGCACCCCCTCTTTTGCCGCAGCAAAAACCCGCCGCTGCTTTCCTTCGCTGTGCCGCTGCGCTTCCGAGTCTCGGTGTTACGCTTTGTCCCCTTTGCCTCTTTGCACCTTTGCGTTCCGCTTTTGTCTTTCCTCTCTGATCCTCTGCGCCTCTGTGCCGCCGCCGCCGATACTGCTGTTATGGCTATCGCGGCACGACCAGCAGCGCCAGCCCGATCAGCAGCATCACGCTGCTTACCGGCACGATCTTCTGCGCCGCCCACGCTGGCAGAAAGATGTCCGCGATGAAGTCATTGCCGGTCGCGTCGCCGTACTTCCGGGCGAGGTCGGTCAGCGGGCAGCGCCGCCCGTTGCCGAGGAACACCACGCCTTCGAGCAGGATCGCCCCCAGCGCCAGCGTCAGCGGCCAGCCGTAGGTGCGGGTCAGCCCGCAGTACAGGATGACCAGCAGGCAGCCCACCATGAACAGGAACACCAGCGTATGGACGAACTTAACCGCAAACAGTCGAGCGTTCATTTGCTGCCTATCCGTAGACCTCTTTTACGAAACATGACATGGGATGATTCCCGGCGGGTTCGAGCCAGCTTCAGCCGGCTTCCCGCCGGAATAAATAGCCGGATGGCTTTAGCCTCCGGCGCTGCTTTACCACACCCCCGGCAGCAGGCGGTAGCGCGTTCGCTGCGCGAACTCGGCGTAGCCGGGCAGTTCGGCGCGCAGGGTGCGGTCTTCCAGCGCGGTGCGGATGACGAACACCACCAGTCCGGCCAGCCCCATGACCAGCGCCAGCCACGATCCCAGCGCCAGCGGCAGCGCGATCAGGCTCAGAATTACACCGACATAACCCGGATGGCGCACGGCGCGGTATGGCCCGGACGAGGCCACCTGATGCCCGCGCTGGTTCTGAATCCGCACGGTGCCTTCAAAGTTGCGGTTGCTGACCATCGCCCAGATCAGGATGAAGTACGCCGCGATGAACAGAACGTTGCCAGCCACATACACGATGGACGACCAGCCACCTGTCCACCCGTAGCGGTAATCCAGCCCGGCGACAATTGGCTGTCCCATCAGAATCAGAAAATACAGCGTGAGCAGCACCCAGTCCCAGGCTTTGGTGCCGGTCATGTCTTTCCGGCGCTGGCCGCGAGCGTTCAGCAGTTCAGGATTCCAGCGCGCCAGCGCGTAGCTCATCGCCTGCCAGCCGAGGAAATGGATGATGGCAAACACCCAGCCCCAGGCCCAATCGGTCGTGCCTGCGGCCACAAACAGCAGCACGCCGACGATCAGTCCGGCGAAAACATGGCGGGCGATGCAGTTGTAGCCGTAGCGGTCAAGGCGTGTGATAGAAGTGAGAGATGCCATGAGATGTGTCAGCCTGCCCCCTTGCAGATGCTCATGATTATCGCTCGGTGCCGCCGGATGATCACCCCCGGAGAAGCGGGATTGCTGGCGACATCAATATACATTACGAAGAATGGTGGCGAAAAGTTGCGCCATTGTTAATTACTTGTTGGCTTTTGACCGAGCCTCTTGACATTTTTACGGTCTGCTGGCGTTAATCGCCTACAATGGGGGCATGTTACCACAATACTTTCTTGACCCCTGGCTGCCTGTCTGGATGCGCCGCACGCACCCGCTGGTGCGGCATTATCTGCGCCGCCCAACCATCGCCGGCCTGCGGTATGTGGTCTTTGGCAGCGCGGTGGGCTTGTTCCTGCTGTTTGGCGGCCTCAGCCTGCCGCTGCTGTACCTGTTTCTGTGGCTGTCCATCCTGATGCAGCAGGCGCTCACGATGGCCGGTCGCCTGCACGACGCACAGGTGAAACAGACCTGGGATGTGCTGCGAGTCGCGCCGTTTTCCCCGCGCGAGCTGCTGCTGACGACCTGGGCCGGCAGTTTCTGGCAGATCAACCAGACCTGGGTGATGGGCATGTACCGCCTGCTGCACGGCATCGCCGTGATCGGCATCATGGTGTTTGGGCTGTGGTTCGCCGAATTTCCGGTACAGCAGTCGGCGCTGGTGCTGCTGGTGGGTCTGCTGGCGATCATCCTCCAGCCGGTGACGGAAGTCTACTTCAGCGGTATGGTCGGGCTGGTGTGCGCCGAGTACATCCGGCGGAACGTCGGGGCGGTGGCGCTGGCGCTGCTGGCCGTGCTGCTGTACTGGTGTGCCTGTGTGGCGCTGGTCATCACGCTGATTTTTGCCGATACCAACGGCCTGAGTCTGGAACAACTGCTGATCGCGCTGGCGGTGCCGTCGCTGCTGCCGCTGGTATTGGGGCAGGGGGCGCTCCGGTTGGTCGAGGCGCGCCTGCGGTGAGTAAAATAAAAGCCCACGCTGGTTTATGATTGGCGCGGGCTGTCAGTACCCCTGCTGCGACTCGAACGCAGAACCTTCCACATAGGAGGCGGCTGCTCTGTCCTATTGAGCTACAGGGGCAGGTAAATTGCATTATAACACAGGTCAAATCCGCGTCAATCGGCTTTCACGCAGAGGCGAGTACCGACACTCTCCTCTCCACCTCTGGCAGCTACGCCGTTTCGCCGATGCGCCAGTAAATCCCTTTCTCGCGCCGCATGTAGCCCCGGTCTACCAGTTCCCGGCGCAGCAGGGCGTAGTCCGGGTGGTGGCGGGTGAGGATTTCGTTCACCTGCTTTTCCGGGTACTGCACGCCGTACTCAAACCGCTCGGCCAGCCAGCGCAGAATGACGGCATATTTCTTCTCGCTGGACGGCAGTTGGACGATGCGCTCGCCGTTGAAGAAGCTCTTGAACACCTTACGCTCGAAGTCATCGCCGCTTTCAACGGCCTCGCCCACGATGGACGCCAGCCCTTCGCGGCTGAATACTTCGCGGTTCATGCTGATGAGCGCCTGCGGATTGAACGAATAGAACCGGAAGTTGCCCTCTGGACGAACGTTGACCAGCCCGACGTACTTGAGCATGTCAAGGTGCTGCGACACGGTTGGCTCTTTCACGCCCAGCGCCGCTGCCAGTTCACCAACCGTGCGCTCACGTTCTGCCAGCAGGCCGATGATTTTCAGGCGGCTTTCGTTGCCGAGCGCCTTGAAAAAATTGAGCAGCGTATCAAACTCCGGCTGTTGTTCCATCATAACCCTCCAGATTAGGCGATTACCTAATTAGGATTTTACCGAAATAGAGATGTGTGTCAAGCGTCAATTTAGGAAAATACCGAAACAGCTTGCGCGATGTTGAAGCCTGCGTTACAGTTATCCCAACTTATCCCGTATTTATCCCAAATATTACGATGACGTGGCGTTTACATCTCACAAATCTGGCAATCCGGCAGGTGGACATCCTGGCCGGAAAAACGAGTCTGCTGGCTGTCTGGACGGGCCGGGAACGGGTCGCGTTTTTTGATCTCGAAACAGGCGCACCTGCCGGGGAAAGCAGTTGGCGCGCGCCGGTCGGTGAAACCCGCCAGAGTGCCCGTTGGCAGGAATTTGTCGCCGGGCTGACCGCCCCTGGCGGCGCGTACCTGCCGGTGGTGCGTGCCGGCGGAACGACGATCTACACGACCGAGGATGGCCGGATGCGTCTGTACGTTCTGAATGACGGCGCTCTGTTTCTCGAAACCGATGGTAAAGAGGTGCCGCTGGATACCGGCGGCGCGGCGTTAGTCGCGCTCGGCCTTGACCGTTTTCTGGGATTGATCGCCGCGCTTGATGAGCAGTACCGGCTGGCGATCTACCAGCAGCATATCCGCGTGGGGCTGTTTGATACCGGGCTGGAAACGGCGGACGAGGCGCAGCCGGCGGTGGTGGTATCACACGGGGGCAGCGCGATTTTTGCCACCAACGGGCAGACGGTTGTGCTGCTGGATTCCGGCGGGCGTGTCAGGAAGCGCCTGACCGCGCATTATCCGGTTGGCCGCATGGCCTGTTCCCCCAACGGTAAATTATTCGTCACCAGTGATGTGGATACGGGGGTGATCCGGGCCTATAACGGCGCGGATTTTACGCCCACGCACCAGCGCCACGCGATTGATCTGCTTCAGGATGCGACGCAAATCCAGTTGATTGCGGACCTACCGCCAGTATCAGCAGGGGTGGGCGCGCTCGCGGTGGATAATCAGGGCGCGTTAGCTTTCGCGCTGTCCGGTGTCGTGTGCGTGACACACCTCGACCAGTTAGCGGCGCTGCCCAGACCGCAGCCGCTTCTGTAGCCGCTTCAGGAATACTTTTCCGCCAGGGCACGCTGCGGGAAGACGAAGCGATCAAGCGAGCGCGTGCCGCGTTCCAGCGCGCTGCGGTTGGCGCGCTCGAAGTCCGCGTGCAGATCGCGCACCAGGTTCATCTGCATGGTGGAGGGTTCGAGCATAAACATCGCCAGCGTCACGGCGAACTCGCCTAAGGCCAGCACCAGCCAGCTGCCGCCGCCCATCTCCTTCCGCGCCAGCCCGACCTTGGGGCGGTTGTTCATGTTCCACAGACCATTTAAGACATGGCTGATCTGCTCCATATTCGGCTGCTGTTTGCCGCCCATCATCAGCGGCACCGCCAGCAGATGCTGGTACACCAGATAGAACTGCAAACGCGCTTCAAAATGCTCTCGCAGAAACGACGTGTGTCCCGGCGCGGCGGCGTGTTTCCAGGCCTCATTGTTCGGGTTGCGCTGGACAAGCCGCTCAATGATCGTGCGCTGTTCGCTGTAGCGGCCATAAATCGCATTGAACTGCGCCCGATTGATTTTGCCCTGCGCGAATTCGTTGGCGACGGCCTCCATCTTCTCGCGCAGGTTGTCCAGCGCGGCCTGAGGATTTGCCATTGGTTCATCAATGGCCGGGACATCGGCTGGCGCTTCGACCGGCGTTTCGTCGGCGGTGGTCGGGGTGTGCAGGTCAGTGGGGCGAATCGGCGAACGCAGCGGGCTGGCGTTAGACTCGGCAGACGGTTTGGAACGTTCGTGATCGTTCACGGTGGCAGCTCTGTTAGAAAAGGGTTTTGATCTTATCCTATCACATAAAGCGGCTGCATGAAAATAGGCTATACTCAGTTGGTTTTATACGATTACAGGGTGTTTCATCTATGCTGACATATTCCCACCGGGGTTTGTATTTTACGACGGAACACATTCAGCAGGCGCGGAAAAACCGGCAGCGCGAGCCATTACAGTCTGCCTGGGCGCTGCTGCTGGAACAGGAACCGGCGGAAGCACTGGCAGCCGTGCAGTGGGACGCGCTGCGCTGGCAGTTCAACGAAGATATGGCGGCCGGCGAACGGGCGCAGGCCGGCCTGCGCGGGCTGGACATCCACCAGCCGGGGCCAACCCCGTTGGATACGCTGGCGGCGCTGCTGACACTGGCACAAACCTTCGAGATGCTGCGCGATCACCCGGCATGGCCGGCGGCGGCGCGGGCGGACTGGCTGGCGGCGTTCGCGGCGCGGGTGGCCGATCTCAACCGCTGGGCCGGGGAACTGGCATTTGTGGAAACGCTGTGGCTGGGGGCGCTGAATACCGCCGCCGGCATCGTGCTGGAACAGGATGAGTGGCTTATGGCTGGCGCGGCGCTGTACCGCCGCACGATTGACGAGGCGGTGCGCCCGGAAGGGTATCTGCCCGATGCGGTTGAGGGCAGCGATGGCGGCAGCCTGCGGCGGCAGTTGCTGGCGGTGGCGGCGCTGGTGCTGACGGCGGAGATGGCCGGGCATGTGGGGGTAGAACTGTGGAGCTACGCGGCGCGTGGGGTATCGGTGCGGACGGCCTGCGCCTATCTGGTCTTTTACTACTATTATCCCGAAAAGTGGCGCTGGGATACCCTGGCTGAAGATCAGGCCGCGCCGGTATTCCGGCAGCATGGCGGCTTTCTGGAAATGCTCAACCGCCAGGCGCGGCCCAGGGACCTGAAACTACTGCTGGATGACCTGCGCCCGATCTATGATCTGGCTGGCGGCGGCCTGACCACGCTCTCACACGGCTGGCCGGCGCCGCGTGGTTTGTTTGGTTAGGCCAGCGCCAGCGGGTAATGGGCGATGAAGGTGGTGCCCTTCGCCGGTGAGGTCTTAAAGGATACCTGGCCCTGCAGGTAACGTTCGGTGAGCAGGCGCATACTGTACGTTCCCAGCCCACGATCCGTACCTTTGGTCGAAAACGAACGCTGGAAGACCTGAAGCTGCACCTTGCGGGGCATAAACGCCGCGTTGTGGACCGTGAAAGCCACCCGTTCACCATCCCGGTGGCAGCCGATGGTGACGGTTTCCCCCTCGTCGGTGGCTTCCAGCGCGTTCTTCACCATATTAATCAGCACGCGCTGAAGCAGCGCGGCGTCGCTGATGAAACTGATCGCCTGCGCCGCCGGATCAATGGCGATGGTGCGCGCGCGCGCAAGGTCATGTCCGGCATAGGCTGTCCGTACATTATGCAGGACGGTCAGCGAATCCAGTGCCGATGGCCGGACGATCAGATCGTTATTCTCGGCGGCGGCGAGGGTTTTCTGCGCGCGAATTTCGTCAGTCAGGCGGCGGCATAACTGGTAAAAGCTGCCCTTGATCTGGTCTATTTCCTGCGGATTCGCGTCCTGTAACATCTCCGCAAAACCGGAGATGATGCTGATGGTGTTCATCACGTCATGGAAAAAGATACGTTCCAGCGCCTGCCGTCGTTTTTCGGCGCTGATGTCTCGCACCGCGAATACGGAAAACCGTTCGTTGTCCAGCACGATTGGCGTGGTATGAACTTCAAGATCGAGCGCCGTGCCATCCTCCTGTGTGATGCGGCATTCCTGTACGGACTTCTGCCCGCTCAGGCTGGTGAGGATGGCTTTCACCGCGCCGCATTCGCGGCAGAATTCGGTGGTGCCGCAGCCTCCGGCGGTTTCAGTAGCGTGAGCACAGTGAAGGGCTTCGCCGAGGCGCAGGCCGTTGACAAAGTTTTCGGGGCTAATGCGCAGATAGTTCAAAAGCGCCTGGTTGGCAAAAACGATCTGCCGCTGCGCGTTCAGGATCAGAAAAATGTCCGGCACGGCATCTAACAACTGCTGCAGCAGGGGATTGCTGGAGAAATGCAGCGATTGTTCCTCAATCACCGAATCCGGGGCGCGCTCGGCAGAAGCAAACTGCGTCGTCAGGGGAATGCCGTCAAGCATGGTCGTACCTTGTGCTGACAAAGAATGTGTCATAATTCAGGCCGGATATAAGGATATGATTAGATTAACATTATTCTCATTCATTGTGAACGAGATTCAGGTTTACAAAAATTAAGACTTGATTGTTAAAGCATTGAGGAAAACAGATGAAACCCGGAAAAATTCGTCCTTTGGCAATCTGTGTATTCCGGCATAACCGCCACATACTGGCGGCGGAAGGTTACGATCAGGTCAAGCGGCAGGTCTTTTACCGGCCTTTAGGGGGGCGCATCGAATTTGGCGAAACCGGCGCGCAGACGGTAGCACGGGAACTGCGCGAGGAAATTCAGGCGGAAGTGGCCGGTGTCCGCTACCTGGGCACGCTGGAGAATATCTTCACCTATAACGGCCAGGCGGGGCATGAGATCGTGCTGGTTTACGATGGCGCGCTGGTAGACCGGTCGCTGTATGAACGCGCGACGATTGAAGGCCGCGAGGATGATGCCGAACTGCTGTTCGTGGCGCGCTGGCTGGCACTGGACGCCCTGCGCGCGCCCGGCGCGCCGCCGCTGTACCCGGCTGGCCTGCTGCAACTGCTGGACAGGGAGCGTGATTCGTAGGGGCGCACCGGTACCGCCCCTACGAGAGCGTACCGGGTGCTATGTCTGGTCAGCGCCGGCTGCCGCCCCGCCGTTTTTTTGCCAGCAGTCCCCGGTACAGGCTGTCGAGATCCGTCACCAGCCGGTCAATGCCGTAACGATCAATCATCCGGCGCTGGGTTTCGGTAACATCAGGCGGCTGGCACAGCGTTTGTTCCACCGCCGCCGCCAGCGCCTCGGCGTCATTCGGCGGGACAAGCGTGCCCAGACGGCCATGTTCGAGCAAATCCGGCAGGCCGCCAACGGTCGTTGCCACCACCGGACAGCCGGCAGCCAGCGCCTCGATGACCGAGACCGGTGTGCCCTCACTGATGCTGCTGATCACCAGCGCATCCATGTCGCTGTAAATCGGGATAAGGTCGCGCTGCCAGCCGGTGAATGTTACCGAATCGCGCAGGCCGAGCGCATCTGCCTGGGCTTCCACGTCCGGGCGCAGGTCGCCGTCGCCGATGATAGCAAAATGCGCGTCAGGTATCGCCTGCCTGATCCGTGCCGCCGCTTCAAGAAACAGCGCGTGATTCTTGACGATGACAATACGCCCGACGATGCCCACCAGCGGCGCGCCGGGCGGGATGCCCCACGCGGCGCGGAACTGCCCCAGGTGGCGGGGCGTGGCCGCGAAGCCGTTTAAATCCAGTCCCAGCGGCAGCACCGTGATCTGTTTCTTGCGGGCGACGTGATATTCTTCCGCCAGTTCGCGGCGCAGCCCTTCGGTGAGGGTGATGATCGTATCGGACAGGCTGGCCGCCCAGCGTTCGAGTAGGATGAACACCCTGGTCATCACCGGGTTGAAGTAACCACGAAAGCTATGCCCGTGAAAGGTATGCACGACCACCGGCACGCCGGCCAGCCGGGCCACCACGCGCCCCACGAACCCGGCCTTAGCGGTATGAGTATGCACGATGTCCGGCTGGTACTCGCGGATAAGCCGGTAAATCTTGTGTAACGTCGTCAGGTCGCGGCGGAGATTCAGCGACCGGCCCAGTTCCGGGATGATGATCGGTTTGAGGCCATGTTGTTCGGCATAATAAATCATGTCGCCTTCGCCGGGGTCAATCGTGCCGCACACCAGCACACTATCGTAGTCCGGGGCGCCGAACTTCTCGGTCAGCAGCGTGACATACAGCGCCGGGCCGCCAACGTTTAACCGGGAGATGATGTTCATCACACGTATCGGGCGGTCAGTCATAAGTTACTCTACCTCAAGGCCGTAGGCGTGCATGGCTTCGACAAACAGACTCCAGGTGTGATGGGTCAGGTGGCTGATCCTGGCGATGGCCTCCGGGTCAGGGTTAGCCTTCGCCGCGTCAATCACCTTCTCGATGGTCAGGACGGCGGCTGTTACCTGCCGTAACCGGCGCAGGAGCGCCCCCCCGCCGAAGCGCCTCTCAGCCCAGCGCCAGACCCGCCACATCAGGACGAGGGTGACGACCAACCCTACAATCTGCACCGTTGTCGAGAAGCCCAGACCGGGCGCGAGGCGTTCGGTTTCGCTGGCAGCGAACATCGTCGCGGTGGTGCTTAACCCAAAGACCAGCACCGGCGGCGCAAATGTTTTGAGCAGCACCGCCAGCAGCGGCAGTGTCAGCCGGCGCGAGTGGTGTTTGATGGCCTCGATTAACTGCTGTTCTTCCTGAATGGCCGCCTCAAGGGAAGTTGGCATACATGGATCATCTTTCGTTTATAAGCGTCAGGTGCAATCAAATCAAACTGCCGGATGTCGGGGGATTTCAGACCGCCCCCGCAAAAATCAGGCGAATTCTAATCCGTTTATCCCTCAGAAAACAGTGAAGTATAAAGCATATAATAAAAAGCCCGAAATCGTCAGTCGTGCGGGGAGTGAAGAACAGAGTGTACCCAGGAAAACGGGGCTGTGAAGCATGGGGTCAGATAGAAGAGTCCAGTAAAAGCAGGGCGAACGCCATCGGGCAGCCGGCGGCGCATATGCCAGAACCGGAAGCCCAAGACTCGCCTGACACCCTGCGGCAGCAAGCGGTGAAACAATACGTGGATGATCTGAACTATGGCCGGGTCAGGCGCGGGTTGGGGGTAGGGTGATGCCGTCGGTACATACTGATGTTCACCAACTGCCGCCGCGCCCCCGCAGATGGGAAAGATCGAAGTCCGTGAAGAAGATGAGAAGTACCGCCCGGAGTTATGAACTCCAGGCGGTCGCAGATCAGTCTGCTCTCAATGAACTGTACCTTTGGCCGGTACTACTGCTGCACCGGCTCTTCTTCGGCTTCCTCACGCGGCGGCAGTTCCAGCGCGATCAACTGCTGGATGAGATCGCGGAAGGCGGCTTCCGGCAGCGCGCCGGGCTGGCTGAACACAATCGTGCGTTCCTTCACCAGCATGATGGTCGGGATGCTCATGACACGAAACGCCTGCGACAGGCCGGGATTTTCGTCCACGTTGACTTTGGCGATACGCACCTGGCCGGCAAATTCCTTCGCCAGTTTATCCAGGATGGGCGCGACCATACGGCAGGGGCCGCACCACTCAGCCCAGAAATCAATCACGACGGGCTTATCGTGGTTCAGGACTTCCGCCTCAAACGTGGCATCCGTCACGTGTACCGGCTGGTCGTCAATGATAGGCGTATTATTCACAGGTTGAACTCCATTCGTTTGAACTGTTTCAGATTGGACAGGTTGACGCTCACGCAGAGCGGCTTCTAACACTTCAATTGCCAGGGGTACATCCGTCCCCCAGGGACGCGACCGGCGCGCCAGTTCCTGGCCGGCGTACCAGCCGATCAGCACCGGCTTGCTGTCCACGTCAAAACGCGCGGCGGCAGCCGGATTGGTCGTGGGATCAATTTTGGCAACTATGATGGTTTCGTTTTCGTCGGCGGCTTTTTTAAAGGCGGCGGAAAAATCACCGCGCAGTCCATCACCATTGGAAACCAGAATCAGCACCGGACGGTCGCCAGCAAGCGTCGCTTCCAGCGTTGCGTCGGTCAGAACAATGGGTTCGCGCATAACATCCTCAAATATCATAAGCAGGTCTAGGGCGTTACGGTATATAGACGACATCAGGGAAGGGTTCATTACCTGTGATTTCGTAATAAACCGGGTAAAATTGGTCAGACGCTGTCCGGCCTACCAGAAAACTGCCTGATGCCCCGTTCACCCTTATTCAGTCTCAGCCTGTTCGTGCTGCTGTTCGCGGCCAGCGCCCTGTTCGGGACGCTGCCGGCTTACGATCCGGCGTTAAGCCAGCCGGCGCTGGCCGCTGTGCTGGGCAGCACCCTGTTATTCCTGCTGACGGCCTATCTGACACGAACGCGCTTCATCGCGCGCGCCGTCGGCGGGCTGCTGGTCACGGCGGGCGCATTGTTCGCGTTGTATTTTATTTCCCAGTTCGCTTACTGGAACTATCCCGAAACACCCACCCTGATCCAGCGTTTAGGCCGCGCTACCACCTTCCTGCCTTTCCGGTATTTCGCCTATCTGCACCCCAACGGCGTGGCAACGCTGCTGGAAATCCTGCTGCCGCTGGCGGCGGCGCTGCTGCTGTCCAGCCGGCGCTGGTGGCTCAAAGTCATGTTTGCGATTAAAACTGTCATACTGGGTTATGCGCTGTTCCTCACGTTTTCGCGGGGCGCCTGGTCGAGCGTGGCAGCGGCGGCGGGTCTGGCGGTGGCGCTGGCGCTGCTGCTGCGCCTGCCCCGCCGGACGGCGGTAACGCTCGTGATTGGCGCCGTCGCGCTGGTGATGGCAGCGGCGGCGGGGATACTGCTGCTGGGGACGGAGCGCCTGACGTTTCTCCAGTCAACGATTACCGCTGCTGACAGCCGCCTGACGCTTTACCGGAACACGCTGTATCTGGCGACCGACTACGCTTACAGTGGTATCGGGCTGGGGGCGACGTTCGGCATGGTATATTCACGCTACAGCCTGCTCATCTTCGTGCCGTACCTGACGTATGCTCACAACCTGCCGCTGGCCGTCTGGCTGGGGCAGGGCTTACCCGGCCTGCTGGCGCTGGCCGGCATCATCATCGTGTTTTACCGGCTGGTTTACCGGACGCTGTGCCGGGCGCAGCCGGACGCAGTGTTTCACGGCGCGTGGCTGGGTGTAACCGCCACGCTGATACACGGCCTGACCGACGCGCGCCAGTACGTCGAAAGCCCCTGGACGATGCCGGCACTGTTCGTAATGCTGGCGCTGGCGGCGGCGCTGGCGCGGCTGGCGTTCGCGCAGGGTGATGATGTGACGGACAGGAGCCAACCAGCGGTTCGCCCCTACCGTCGCCGCGCGCTGGCGCTGCCGGTAATGGCGGCGGTCATACTGGTGGGGGCGGTGCTGATCTTCAACGCACCGCTGCGCGCCTTATGGCACACCAACCGGGGCGCGCTCGATGAAACCCGCGCCGAACTCGCGCCCGCCCTGAACGACGACGACCGCGCCGCGCTGAACGATGCGGCGGTAGCGGCCTATCAGACCGCGCTGGCACTTGACCCGGCGCTGCCCAACGCCAGTCGGCGGCTCGGCAATCTGTACGCCGCGCTGGGGCGCTACGCCGAAGCGGTACCGCTGCTGGAAACCGCCGCCGCTGCCGAGCCGGACTACCCGGCGGCGGTCAAAGGTCTGGGACTGGCTTACGTCTGGGTCGGGCGTATTGACGACGCCGCGTACATGCTGGCGCGGCTGGATGATCGCCAGAACATCGTCAACGAGCTGAACACCTGGGCCAACTTCCGCAGCGACCAGAACGAGCCGGAACTGGCGGCCTACGCCCGCGCGGCGGCAGCACGCCTGGATGCGTTACCGTAGGCCGCCGCCCGCATCCGGTCGCCCCGCCGTGTTTCAGCGGCGCGGCAGGCCAATCAGCAGCGCGATTGGCCCCAGCAGCAGCACCCACATCGCCATGTCCAGGCCGAACTGCTGTGCCAGCAGGCCGATCCCCAGCGGTATCAGGCTGCCGAACAGACCGACCACATTACCCACCGCCATCACTGTGCCGCTTTGCCCCGGCATCGCCGAATACAGCCGCCCCTGCAAAATCGCGTACCAGCCCGCTTCAAAGAAGCCGATGAAGGCCAGCAGGACGAGCTTCACCGCGAAGCTGTCCACCAGCAGAAACGCCGGATACAGGACAAACTCCAACGCCGCGCTGAAGCGCAGATAACGCAGGCCATTCACCCGTTCCAGCAGCGGAATCAGCAGCAGATCGCCAGCCAGGCCGACGCCGATTTTCACCATCACGGCTAACCCGGCCTCGGCCTCGCTCACACCGGCCACGTCCACCATGTACAGCGCCAGAAAGCCCAGCAGAATGTCCAGCATCAGGTCGGAACATTCGAGGAGCACCAGCCAGCGCCACACTTCACCACGTCGCAGCGCCGCCAGCGCCGCGCGCAGCCCTTGCCCGAAGTTAAGTGGCGCGCTGTCTGTTTGGCCGTTAGCAAACGAGAAGCGCCGCGCGGCCAGCACGAACACCCCGCTTATACCGGCCAGCACCAGAAACACATCGCGCCAGCCAAACCCCAGGCCAAGCGCCGCGCCCAGCACCAGCGGCCCCAGCACCACACCCAGCGACCCGGCAAACGTCCAGCGTGCCATATTCTGCTCGTGACGGGCGGGGTCAACATCCATTAAGGCCGCCTGCGACAGACTGACAAACGCGCCGGACGACGGATAAAACAGGATGAAGGCCAGCATGAGCGGCCAGAAGGACTGGCTGACGCCGGTCAGCGCCGCCGCGACTGTGAAACCTACACCACCCAATAGAATAATCGCACGGCGTTTGTGAGTATCGCCCAGGATACCGAGAACCGGTTCGATGAAGCTGGCAAGCACACCCGGCACGCCCAGCAGGACGCCGATCTGCGCGTAGGACAGCGCCAGATCGTCACGGATGAGCGGCCAGGCAGCCTCGCGCACGCCGAAGACCAGTTCATCTAACAGTTCGATGGCGAGCAGCAGCAGCACAAAGCCGGACGGCAGCGCCAGCCGGCGCTGAATAGAGAGCAGCATATGTGGTTGTCCTTTCGATGGGGTGAGCGAACAGCGAAACGCAAACAGGCGAGCAGCGTCAGACGCCGGTCGCCGGGAAGAACACGTATGAGGTTAGCGGGAGTCAGGAGTTAATTGGGTGGGTGCAGTACGAGCATCGTGATTGTCCTCATCAAGCGTGTGTGTACATCGTAGCGAGTTTCAGAAAAAAAGTCTACCGCCGGTCATGCTTCCAGCGCATTCACCAGCCGGTAGAGGCCGGGCAGCGGCACGTAGCCCAGCTTGCGGTTGATCGCCAGCATCGGCGCGTTGTTCGACGCATTGTTGGTTGCGATGTAATCCGCCCCCTGCGCCTGCGCGAACCGGATCGTGACCAGCTTCAACGCCTGCGCGATCTTCCGACCACGCGCTGCCGGCAGCACACCGGTCATCATGTTATAAAACGAATTGGTTGACTTAAAGTAACCCACCGCCGCCATACCCAGCGGCTTATCCCCTTCGACGGCCAGGAACTGACCGGCAGGCATGAACCAATCGGCATTGGCCCAGATGTCCATCATTTCGTCAAAACCGGGAAACGTGCCATCCGATGCCGGGTCGGTCAGTGAGGTATCATGATTGACCTGCCACAGCCGGCGGCGTTCTTCCACTGTATCGCCAGCATCGGCCAGCGAATAGATACGTATCCCCGCCGCCAGCACCGACTCCAGTACGCTGACAAACGGGCGCTCATCAAAGGTCTTGAGGTCAATGCGTGACTCAAATATATGATGGGCAATCGTAAAGCCGCGCATCTGCGCGAAACGCAGCGCCGCCGGGTCGTCCTCCCGCACCTCGGCATCCAGATGCTTCGCGCCGCCAGCGCGGGCAAAAACCAGCGCCCGGTCATACAGCGCCGCGCCAACCCCCTGACCGCGCCGCGCCGGATCAACAATCACGTTGATGGCAAAGTGATGTTCCGGCGACCAGGGCGCATGGACGGCAACACTGTAACCGATCACCTCGTCCGCCGGGCTGACGGCTACTTCGCGCCGCAGGCTAAAACCCGCGCGTTTGTCCCAACCACGAATGGTGTCCGCCGTCACCGGCTGCGATTCCAACAGATTAAGCAAGGCCGCTACCCGGTCGTAATCGGTATCCGGGTTGGCAGTTCGTAACCCGATCATAAGTCCCCCTGTGCCAATTCGGACGCACAACTGCGCGCCCCTGCGATCAGGCTTCGTCCAAAGACTGCCGGCTGATGTCCCGCCCGGCGCGCAGTTCCTTCTCGTACAGGTCAAATTGCAGCGCCACGTACATCCCGGCCTTTTCATACAGGCGCACCGCGCCGGTTAGACTGCTGGCGTCTACCCCCAGCCCGACCTGTTTCTGACCACGCCGGTAAAATTCGTTAAAGGCGTGCCGCAGCAGCGCCAGTCCGATACCCCGCTGGCGGTAAACACGCGGTACACCCAGCGTGCTCACCCAACCCACATCTTCCTGACCGGTCAGGTGCGGGCGGCAGAGCGCGATACCGGCGATGGTATCACCATCCATCGCCAGCAGCCACAGCGACGGATCGAAGTTACTATCCGACTGCCAGCGGTACAGCCACCGCTGAAAATCTTCCTCAAACGGTTCTTCTACGTATCCCCAGTGATCACGGAATGAATCGCGCCGTACCTGTAAGACCGCGCGTTCGTCCTGCCCCATCACGGCAGACCGCACCGTAATACCCTCCGGCCAGACCGGCGCGGGCGGCGGCGCATCCAGATCAATCATCATGCGGAAGTAGTGGCGGATTATAAGATAGTCCGCCGCTTCAAACACGGCCTTGAGTGGCTGATAAGTACTGGCCGAACCACAGCGCAGGGCGACCCGCACCTCCGGCTCGACACGCGGCAGGTTCTGCCGCACGCGGGCTTCACCCCACTGCATCAGATACGCGCCGACCGCCGCCGCTGCCGGATGCGGCGGTAAAAACACCCCCATAAACGGCAGAGCCGGGTGCGCGCCAGCTTCAATATCGGCGTAACCGACCGGCTGGCCGTCCGGTGCGAAGACCAGCAGCGCATCATTCGCCAGATCAAAATCGGGTGACTGCCACTCGGCGAGGGTTTCTTCCAGCGATGCTTCCGACCGCCCGGTTTCGGCAATATCGGCGGCGGCTATAATGGCGGTCACGATTTCAGCGTCCGCCAGCGTGGGCGGTCGGGCAATAAAATCTTCCTTTAAAGCTGCCGGTAGATTAAACATCGGGATGCGTCCTCGTCAATTTGGTTCATAATAGATCATAATGGGTCACAAGGCCGCCTGTCAAGATCGTGCCGGCGCAGCGGGCGTTTTTGCAGGGGCGGGTATGCCGCCCCATGTCGCCAGAATCTCCGGCGAATGGCAGGCGCGTCCGATATGGCAGCATTACACCGCCGCTTCGCTGTTCGGCACCGGGGTGCGATAGTCCTCCGTTAACCGGCCGTCCGCCACATACCAGACTTTAGTCGCCACCTTATCCACAAAGTACCGGTCATGCACCACCGCCAGCACGCTGCCCCGGTAGGCGCTCATGGCGGCCTCGAAGCGTTCGCGCGCCGGCACATCCAGATGGTTGATCGGTTCGTCCAGCACCAGCAGATTCGCGCCCTGCGCCACCATCACCGCCAGCATCAAACAGGCGCGTTCGCCATAACTCAACAGCCGCACCGGGCGCAGGGCGTCATCACCGGCAAACAGGAAAAAATGCAGGAAGGTGCGCGCCTCGGTATCGCTGAACGGCGCGGCGGCTTGCAGCGTGCTGAGGGGTGTGGCCTCCGGGTCGAGTATCTCCTGTTCCTGCGCCAGATAACCGATCTTCACGCTGCTGCCCACCCGCACGCCACCGGCCAGCGGCGGCAGTTCGCCGATGATGGTTTTCAGCAGCGTGCTTTTACCCTGGCCGTTCGGCCCCAGCACGACTACCCGTTCCCCGGCCAGCAGGCGGTTATCCAGCCCGACCAGCAGCGGCGCGGCAGGGTCGTAGCCGATGGACAGGTTTTCCAGCGTGACGACTTCGCGCCCCGGCGGCAGCGGTGCGATCTGCTCCAGCAGCCCCAGCCGCAGCGGCCAGGCGGGAATGGGCTTCTCCACTCGTTCATCCGAATCGAGATACTGTTCGAGACGTTTTTCTTTGGCCTTGCCCCGTTTGGCGACTTTCTTCGCCAGCCGCCGCTGGTGATCGTTCTTAGTGGCATTTTCCTTGTGCAGCGCCTTCTCTTTCCAGCGGCGCACGTCAGCCTCCAGCCGCGTGATTTCCACCTGCTGATCGCGCCACGCCGCCCACTGCCGGTCAAACTCCGACTGCACCACCCGCGCATAATCACTGTAGCCGCCG
>JARKOK010000437.1 GCA_029975765.1 Aggregatilineales bacterium | reverse complement strand
GGTTCAATCGTCAGCAGATTGCCGATTTGCAGAAGGTCAGTGGTTACCAGATGGTGCAGCGACGGGCGCTCGTGGATGTTCAGCCCGACGCCGTGCCCCAGGCTGTGAACGTAACCTTCGCTGCTGCCCGGCTGGCTGCGCGGCGTGGGATGCCCCCGGCTTTCAAACACATCCAGCACCGCGTCCTGGAGCGTGTGCGCGGGCTGGCCGGGTTCGGCATAAGCGTCTAGCGCGGCCTGAAAGGCAGCCATCACATCGGCGTAAGCCTGCTGTACGGCTTCCGGCGCGTAGCCGATACACCAGGTGCGCGTGCTGTCGTGATGATAACCGCCGCCGACGGTGCGCGGAAACAGGTCAAACACGATGGACTGCCCGACTTGGAGCGGCATATGGTTATCGCCCCGGCTGTGCGGGAAACCGGCGTCACGCCCCTGGGCGAAAATCAGCCCGGTATCTTCCAGATCGTGATCGAGCAGCGTCCGGCGGATAAAACGGCGCACGTCGCCAATCGTCAGCGGTGAGCCGTCAGGTTTTACGACGGTTTCACCCTCGGCGCGGTGGCCGGCGATGTAGTCCCAGGTCGCCTGCCAGACAGCATTGGTAGCGGCGGCCACCTCCCGGATGCGGCGGATTTCGTCGGCATCTTTGGTGGTGTAAGCCTCGTCAAACAGCGTCAGGCCGATTTCACCTACGAACTCGTAGCCGGGATTACCGGCCTGCACCAGCGGCACAAATGCCTGATAATGATGCAGGCTGCCCACTCCGTACAGGCCAATTCTGCCGGGTGGAATCTCAAACCGTTCCAGGCAGCGCCCCCACAGCGCGACCTCGGCTTTGCTGCGGTTGCCTTCGGCCTGAGCGATCAGATCGGCATAACCGAAATCGTTGTAGGTATAAGCCGTCAGGCCGCTTTTGGCGGCCTCTTCGATTTCCATCGGGTTGACGATCAGCACCGGCGCGCTGCCGTGTTTTTTTATCACCAGGCCGCCGCTGATGTGCGCGCCATTGGTGAGGTAAGCGCGCGGGGCGTTATCGTGGCCGTCGCCGGTCACAAAAATGGCCGCCAGGTCACGCGCGGCCATCAAACGATCCAGGTCGGATTTCATAGACGCATCCTTTGTCTCGCGGTTGGAACAGCGCGATCAAGGATAACGCAAACGCTGGCGACGGGCGATTCACCTGCCAGGACCGCCGGCGGGCCTCACGGCTCACAGCTCATCACGTTTGGCTTTAATCAGCACCGTGGGCGCGTCACGGTAGGGCGCGCGTTCCATGCGGCTGCCGATGATGATGAAGATGATACCGACGAAACTGAGCGCCGCGCCCAGCCCAAACAGGGTGCTGCCGGTGATGTTGATCGCGGGCGTCACCACGCCGATGATGGCCTGCTGCATGGCGGCGCTGGCGGCGGCGCTCCGGGCAACGTTGACCTGGATCGCGGCGCTGGCGGCAGCGCCCATCAGCGCCAGCCCGGTCAGCGCGCCGGGCACCGCTGGCAGCAGCAGCCCCCAGCCCAGCCACAACATACGCTCCCGCAGGGTGTTGCCGGCAATCAGACCGGCCACTAACCAGACCAGCAGGCTCGCCAGCACCAGCCCGGTCAGGGCGCGGTTTAGCTGTCCCCGCAGCGTCACACCGAAGAGCCAGTCCACGCTGTCGAATTCGGCGTGACCAAATTCAAGCCGGGACGAGACGGTTTCCAGCAGGCGCGGCAGCCCGGCCTCGATCTGCGCGGCGGCCTCTTCGATGGACGTTTCCACCGGACGACAGCGCATCACGCTGCCGCCAGGCGCGATTGGGTCTTCGCCAGCGGCACAGGCCGGCAGACTGGCCGCCAGCGTTTGGGCGAACCGTGTCCCCGCCTCTCCGGCAAGCTGCGCCTTGATGGGCTGCAAATCCAGCGTAAGGGTGGGCGCAGGCGCGCGGCCTTCAAAGTAGTCAAACAGCGCGTTCACGTTGGTTACTGCCTGCTGCCGCATATAGCCGGGTGTGACCACTTCACGCAGGGCGGCGCTTAACGCCCCGGCGGGCAGGCTGTCCACTTCGGTCAGCGCCTGCCGGTTGATCTCAGCCGGCAGATTATCGGCGAGTAAGACTTCATACAGCCGCTCATCGCTCAGGGCTTTCACATAAAACTCGCGGTCGAGAATCCACGAGTCAACGGACAGCAGGCCAATGGTGATGGCGATCAGCGGCGCGGCGATAAATACCAGCAGGATCAGCGCGAGTAATTTTCGCATAACTCCCCCAATACATAATCTGTGGTGTTATACGGATGAGGCCGCGCTGAAGTTGCGGCCTGTGTTAAAATGTGGGCCGCGAACCCTGCTTTACGAAGTTTTGTTCAGGAGATCGTTATGACTCGCCCGCGCATTGGCATTACCACCAGTTTCGAAGATGACCGCCAGCAGGTCAGCCTGCATTATATTCGTGCTATCGAAGCCGCCGGCGGCCTGCCGCTGATCGCGCCGATGCTGGCGACAGCCGAAGCCGCCGCCGAATTCGCCGCGCTGCTGGACGGCCTGGTGATCACCGGCGGGCCGGGCATCACGCAGGGATTGATCGGGGAACTGCCGCCCGATCTGCCGCCGACTGACCCGGCGCGGGTGCAGTCCGATACGCTGCTGTATCAGGCGGTCGCGGATCGCCCGGTGCTGGGCATCTGCTACGGGATGCAGTTCATCAACGCGCAGGCCGGCGGCACGATCTATGCCGATGTGACCGCGCAGCAGCCGGGGGCGCTGGTTCACAGCGCCGGGCGCGGCGGGCAGGAACACGCCGTCACGTTCGCGCCGGATTCGCGACTGCGGGCGCTGCTGGGCGAGCAGGCGCAGGTGAATACCTATCACATTCAGGCGGTGGCGCAGACCGGCGCGGGTTTGCGGGCGGTGGGTTTTGGGCCGGACGGCGTGATCGAAGCGATTGAATCGGACGATGGGCGGCTGGTCGGCGTGCAGTTCCACCCGGAGCGTATGGCCGAAACGACGCGCCCGCTGTTCGCGGATTTTGTGGCGCGCTGCGGGCGGTAGCTGCCTACCCAAAGCGCCGGTTGCTCCACACACGGGCGTTCAGCGTGCTGGCGACCGTCTGTAAATCGCCCTGCGCGACAATCACATCCAGCAGCACATTGGGGTACTGCTGCGCCAGCGCCTGCCGCAGCGAGTCCGCCATATCTGGCGGCGTGATGATCGTCAGCCCCAGGCTGCGGTCGCTGGGGATGTAATCCACGAAGTTCCAGGCGGTGGTGATAATCGGGCGGAACTGATTCCAGTAGGCGCGCGCGGTGTCAAAAAACCAGTCCGGTTCCAGGCCGGGCGCGAGGACAACGGCGTGAAAGTCCGGCTCGCCATGCACCGGCCCCGGCCCGCGCACCACCACCTGCCCGGTCGAGAGCGGCTGCCCGCGCCAGCCAATCTGCGGAATCTGCTCCAGCCGGGGAACGGCGGGCAGCGAGTAGTTGTAATAATCATCCTCTTTCCACAGGCACAGGCCGATGAGCCATTCGGGTCCTTCCGTCGCCATCCAGTTAAACATCGCGGCGGTGGCTTCGCCATGACTCTGCGGCGTGTACGGTGGAAAGCGGCCATCCGGCTGTTTGGTTTCGTTGTTGGCGGGCAGGGGATAAATGCCGCCTTCCGTCCCTACCGCCGGTACCGGGTCGAGGTCGAACCATTCCTTGAGGCGCTGGTTAAACACCGTGCCCATGCCGATCAGGCCGTTGGGGTCGCCAAAGGCGGTGATGCCGGGCGAAATGGACTGGGAAATCGGGTCGTAGGGATATTCGAAGTGCCAGCCGCCTTCCGCGCCGTTCTGCTGCTCCGGCGCGCGGGGGATCAGCGGCTGCCCCGGCATCTGCTGGTAGAAGTGGTTGAGCGTGTACGGATGCACCGCCGCGTAGCCGCCGTTCTGCATGATGTTGATGAAACGGTCACGGCGGTTGTCGCGCATGAAGGTCAGCATCGCATCCATGAACTGCACCACGTCCGACGACTCGCCCAGCGCCGGAAACCCCGGATAACCGCCGATGCTGATGATATACTCGGCGAAGATGATCCAGTTGTCACACAGCGGGCGAATCACCTGGTCAAGATTGGTGTAATGGACGTGCGGGCGCATCTCTTCCGGCCATTCGGGGTCGGGGAAGTTCGGCTCGTTGTAGAACTCGAACCACAGCGCCCCGGCGCGGCGGTAGGCTTCCCAGTAGCGGCGCACACCTTCGTCCACCGGTTCGGCGCCCGGCACCGCCCGGTAGATACGAATGACGGGGGTGATGTTCAGGCTTAACAGGATGGGGATGTCTTTGACAAACTCATCACCGCCGCACACCAGCTTCATCCAGCCAAGCTGCAAGCGGCGGTAGCGGTCGAAGTTAAGCGCCTTATACGCGCCTTCGTTATGCAGGCCGCGCGGGTTGCGCGACCACTGGTATTC
>JARKOK010000427.1 GCA_029975765.1 Aggregatilineales bacterium | reverse complement strand
CTGTAGATGGCGTTTTCACTCAACAGCATCATCACGGCGGCGGCGATGGCAACCACGCCGACTGTTATAAATAGAGCTACATCCATCGTCATACAAAAATCCTGGATTTGGGCGCTTGACGAAAATTCTTGTGCAGTTTAGCGCAAACCGCGCTGGACTTCAAATCGGACAGGGCTGAGGACTGAGTGCAAACGGCCTTACTCAGTCCTCAGTCCTTTGAACTCAGTCCGGCTATAATGGGTCTTGCATATCCGGTATTGCCCGGTCAAACGCGTGCGGCTCGACGCGCTGCGGCGTGTCCTGGCCGCCGGTCGGCACCGGGTCAATCAGCATGTCTTTCGTAAAGATCGCATCCCGCCGGTCGGTGAAGCTCAGCCGGTGTTCATGCCCCAGCACAATCGCTTCGGTGGGGCAGGCATCTTCGCAGTAGCCGCAGAAGATGCAGCGGATCATGTTGATCTCATACGTCTTGGCATAACGTTCGCCGGGGCTGTAACGTTCTTCATCGGTGTTGGCCGCCGCTTCCACCCAGATGGCATCCGCCGGGCAGGCCGCCGCGCACAGCGCGCAGCCGATACAGCGTTCCAGCCCATTGTCGTACCGCTTCAGTTCGTGCCGTCCTTTGTAACGTTCGGCAAACGGGCGCATCTGTTCAGGATACTGGTACGTGACCGGCTCTTCCAGTAAATGTTTAAACGTTGTCGCAAAACCGCGTATCACGTTCATAGTCGCTCCTCGTCCAATTTCGCGGTAGGGACACGCTCTGGCGTGTCCCTACGTTCCCTTTCGTCCTGTCTAATCTCCGCCCGTGCTTTTTGCTGTGGGTTTGCCGGGTTCCTGGGTCACGGCCAGCGCCCGGTCATCCTCAATCCCGCCCGCGCGGGCGACACCCCGGAAGATGCCGGTAATCCAGCCGACCAGCGCGAAGATACCGCCGATCATCCCACCGACCACGTTCAGCAGCGCCCAGCCCAGATCACGGCGTTCGCCGGTCACGATGGGGTCATCCACCAGATCATCAATATTGATGGTGTCGCTGGCGACCTGCGCAGTCGAGCGGCCAGCGCGGTTCAGCAGGTAGAGGCCGCCGACCAGCGTGACCACGAACAGGATGCCCGATACAACCATGTAGGCGGTCGTTGTCTGGAAAGTGTCACCAATGACCAGCGCCACCGCCGTCCAGCACACCGCCAGCAGCGCCAGCGGCAGCATGACCTTCCAGCCCAGGTTCATCAGTTGGTCGTAACGAATACGGGGCAGGGTCGCGCGCACCCATACCATGCCGATCAGCAGCGGCACGACTTTCAAGGTCAGCACCAGCGGCCCCAGGATTGGGACTTCGTTGACCAGCGCCAGATGGTAGCCGCCGAAGAACAGCGTGACGACGATCAGGCTGATGACAATCATGCCCAGGTATTCCGCCATCATGAAGGAGGCGAACTTCATGCCGCTGTATTCGGTCATATAACCGGCGGTAAGTTCCTGCTCGGCTTCCGGCAGGTCGAACGGCGCGCGGTTGATTTCCGCCAGCAGCGCGATCATCAGCACGGCTGCCGCCAGCGGGTTCTGGAAGACGAACCAGCTAATAATGGGCGGCGCGGCCTGCGCGTTGATGATGTCCTTCAGGTTCATGCTGCCGACGATCATCACCGGTACGGCCATCGTCAGCCCCAGGCTGAGTTCATAGCTGATCATCTGCGCGGTCGAGCGCAGGCCGCCGAGCATGGCATACTTGTTGTTGCTTGACCAGCCCGCCAGCACGATACCATAGGTGCCAATACTGGTGATCGCCAGCAGCCACAGCACGCCGACGTTGATGTCGGCCAGCGCCAGCGTGACTTCATACCAGTTGCCATCGAACCAGGGAATC
>JARKOK010000424.1 GCA_029975765.1 Aggregatilineales bacterium | reverse complement strand
CTGTTCTGCAACCGCACACCCCTCTCCGCCGCAGCAAAAACCCACCGCTGTTTTCCTACGTCGTAGATACTTGTTTAACCGGATATCTCTATGCCTAGTCACCTGATGATACGCAGATAGTCTTGGCTTAGAGAAGCTGTTCCGCTTTTGGATTTAAAGTCATGGCAACACTATCATTTGCCATATCAAGTTAATCTTTACCAGGTGGCCGGCAATATTTGGCGCGAGGACTGACGATGGCAACGCGCAGAGGTATACTTAGCCAATTAACCGCCTACCTCAATCGCCAGATCACATTAGCTGAACTGGTGGATTGGGCAGAAAAGGCGCTGATTGAGCCGGAATTTGCCAACGATGAGGATGCGGATTTAATGATGGATGTGCTGATGTACCTGGGCGCGGCGGATTCACGCGGCTTCCCGCTGACGTGGGAAAAATTATCGGATTTCGTGGAACGACTCGGCGGCAGCGTCCGTGTGATTGTTGAGGTAGCCTGAGTGCCCGATTTACCCCTCGACACCATCCTGCCCGGCGACTGCGTGGCGGTCATGAACGCGCTGCCGGAAAAGAGCGTTGACCTCATCTTCGCCGACCCGCCGTATAACCTGCAACTGCGCGGCGAATTGTGGCGTCCCAACATGACGCGGGTGAACCCGGTAGACGACGATTGGGATCAGTTCGACGGATTCGCGGCTTACGACGCCTTCACGCGCGACTGGCTGGCCGCCTGCCGCCGCGTGCTGAAAGATACCGGCACGCTGTGGGTGATCGGCAGCTACCATAACATTCACCGCGTCGGGGCGATTGTGCAGGATTTGGGCTACTGGATTCTCAACGAAATCACATGGATTAAAAAGAACCCGACCCCGCAGTTCCGAGGCGTGCGCTTCGCCAACGCCCACGAAACGCTGATCTGGGCCAAGCAGTCGCCGGACGCGCGGTATACCTTCAACTACCACGCCATGAAATATCTCAACGGCGGCAAGCAGATGCGCAGCGATTGGCTGCTTCCGATCTGCGGCGGCGCGGAACGCATTCGTATCAACGGCGAAAAAGTCCATTCGACGCAGAAGCCGGAAGCCCTGCTGCGCCGTGTCATCCTGTCGTCATCCAATCCCGGCGACGTGGTGCTCGACCCGTTTTTTGGTACAGGCACCACCGGCGCGGTGGCGAAGAAACTTCAGCGCCGCTACATCGGCATCGAGCGCGACCCGTTTTACATCGCCATCGCGCAGAAGCGGCTGGACGAAACACAGCCCGAACCGCTCCCCGATTTTCCTGCCGGCAAACGCAGCGCGCCGCGTATCGCCTTCTCCCAACTGCTTGAACGCGGTCTGCTGGCCGCTGGCGACACCCTCTACTTCCGTCAGGATAAAAACCTCCGCGCTGAAATCCTGCCGGATGCGAAGCTGTGTTACAACGATTACACGGGGTCAATTCACGCCGTTGGGCGATACATCCTCGGCGGGTCGCCGTGTAACGGCTGGCAGCACTGGTACTTTGAGGACGACAGCGGCGAACTGCTGCCGATTGATGTGCTGCGGGAACGGATTAGGGAACCTCACCCCTGAATTATTCGGGGCGATCACGCAGGGTCGCCCCTACGCTGACATGTTGAGAGAAAAGATCAGCCCCCAACCCCACTTCTCTCAGGGGACATATGTCTCCGTTCGAGTCGCCACTGCATGGAGACGGGGGTGAGGTCTACACCAGCACCAGTTTCAGCCACGAGGCGATCAGGTCGCCCAGGTCGGGGCGGTTTTGCAGCAGGCCCGTTCCCGCGCCGGCGCGGTTAAACGGCTGGAACAGCACTTCGCCGGTCGCCGCCGCCTGTAATGACTGGAGCAGCGTGAAGGTTTCGCTGTCTTCCTGGCTGGCGGTTAACAGCATGGGGCGCGGGTTGATACGCGGCATGACATCCACCAGCGCCGCCTCCGGTACGGGACTGAGCAGCCCCACCGCATCGCACAGCAGATCCGCCGCGCAGCCCCGCAGCGCCACATTCGCGCCGCCACCCGCGCCGATCACGCCCAATCGCGCCGGGTCGGCCACGCCGTTAATCAGCGTTTGCAGCATCACGCGAAAGTCAGACATGGCCGCTGTCGGGCGCGGGTTCATCACCAGTACCGTAAAGCCTGCCGCGTAGAGTCGGGTGGGGAAATCGCCCCACGCCGCGCCTTCGTCCGCCAGCAGCAGCACGCCGGGCGCGAGTACGTCCGTATTCACGTACAGTTCGCCGATGAGCAGCGTACCATCCTCTGCCGTAATTTCGACTGTCCGCCCCGGACTACCCGACGGCGGTTGGCCGATTTCCAGCGGGGGCATGGCCGCGCCGGGGGCCAGCGCCGCCGCCGTCGGGTTGTTCTGCCCCTGGTAGATCGGTTCCGGCGCGCGGTCGCTGCGCGCGCTGGGCACAAATGTGGCGCTGGGTTCCAGCGTCGGGCCGGTCAGCGTCGCTTCCGGCGTGTGGGTGGGCACGGTTTCGGCGCACGCGGCCAGCAGCAGCACTACCAGCAGTCCAGCGGCGGCGAACCGTTTCTTCGGAGTTCTGAGTTTCGGGTAAGGCTTGTTCATGATGATCAGTGAAGCCGGGATACGATGTCCCCGACAGATGTAAACCTAACTGCTCACCGGCTTCGGCTTCGCCAGCACCACCATCCGGTCGCAGCCGTCTTCATACGGCTCAAATTCGGTGCCGCCGTACACACCGTCTACCTCGAAACCGGCCAGCAGCAGCAGCAGGCGCAGTTCATAGTAGAAAATATAGCGGTACACAACCGGCGCGAACGTGCGTTTCACCGTGCCATCGGCGGTCACTTCATCGTAAATCCACGTCACGCGGAGAAGCTGTTCGGTGCGGTCGAGACTGCTGACCGACGACTGCATGACAAGATGGCCGCTGTCAGGGTCAAGGAAGGTTTTTTCCAGCAGCAGCGCGTCGGTATCCTGCGCGCCGAACGAATCGCCGGGGTTCACCATGTCAATCACCAGCAGGCCGTCGTCGGTGATCCAGCGCCGCAGGCGGCGCAGCAGCGCCAGTTGATCGTCCTGCTCGTGGAAATGCAGCAGCGCGTTGTAGGACAGAATCAGCAGGGGGTAACGCTGCTCGGTATCGAACTTCAGCACATCGCCCTGAAAGAACCGCAGCCGCGACCGGGCATCTTCCGGCAGCGCGTCCGCTTTGTGCCGCGCACGGTCGAGCATCGCCGGTTCGATGTCAATCCCATGCGCCTCATAGCCGGCGTGCGCCAGATGCAGCAGCACGCGCCCCGTGCCGCAGGCGACTTCAAAAATCGGCTCGCCGTGTTCGGCGGCCAGTTCGCTGTACAATTCCAGATCGTCCGTTTTATCCTGGTGTTCGGCGTCGTAGTAGCGGGCAATCGTGGCGTAAAATCCGGGCATTATCCTGTTTCCTGACATGTACGGTCATCTCCAGCACAGTAGTCTACAGGGTTTATCCGTTTTTCGGGAGTGCGGTTTTAAAAACAATCGGCCAACCCGGTGGGCTGGCCGAAATGTTCAGTTACGAAAACGGTATTCGAAATTAGGGCTGCTGGCTGTCGCGCCAGTTGCGCGGCACAATCGACTCAACCAGTGCTTCGGGGGCAAACAGCACCTTCGACACATGGATGATCTTCACCGAGCCTGAACCCGGTTCATGCGGAGAGCAGAACAGGTATTTCTGACGTTCGCCGCCCGGTACGCGCACCACGACGCCCGTAACTGTCCCTTCGGCACCCTGGAAGATGGCGGAGGCATTGGCTGCATCTTCAGCCGTGCCAAACAGCGGGATGTCATTATAGTCAAAGAACCGTACCTGGTGGGTCGGGGTCGAGCCGCACACAGCCGCTTCGGTCTGGGCACTAACGGTGGTCAGCGCGAGGGCTGCAACTAGAAGAACGACTATTGCTACGATCAAATATCGCTTCATGCAAATACTCCTCCTTGAGCCGATCATCATAAATGAGGTCAACTAGCCTCTGGTTATCATTATAGCCCACTGCAAAATTTTTGCAACTACTCTT
>JARKOK010000422.1 GCA_029975765.1 Aggregatilineales bacterium | reverse complement strand
GGCGGCGACAATCTCCGGCGACCGGTCGAACAGGGGGATGTTCAGCAGCGCGGGTGCTGCCGCGATCAGGCGGTCATAGAGCGGTTTGAAGAAGACGAAGTACAGGCCGAACGCGCCAACCAGTTCCAGCACAGTCTGGGTCAGCCACAGGCCGATGCTCCAGCGGCTGCGCCGCAGCGCCACCAGATGCAGGATGACCATGACGCTGGTGGTGATGATGAGCAGCAGCATCCAGTGAACCGGAATGGGGATCACCTCGCCGGGATCGCTCAGATCGAAACGCAGCGTCAGCCCGCCGACGCGCAGCCAGTACAGGGATACCAGCGTCAGGAAGGTGCCGGCGGCGATGCCAAAGGCGGTTTCGAAGCGGTCAACACTGCCGGGTTCGTCTGCTTCCGGCAGATCGAGCGGATTGAAGACCTTCGTCTTTTCTTCCAGTTCAACACCCGAATGCTGAATGACGGCAAAGATCAGCACCACCACCGCCGAGAAGATCAGGGTCGCGTTTAATGCGCCAAGCAGCGAGGTAATGACCAGACTGACCACCGTACTCTGCTGCGACACCAGCGCCTCGAACACGGTCAGAAAGACTACCATCGCGGGGACAAGCACCCAGCCATGCCGCAGCACCAGCATCATATAGGGGTACAGGTCGGGGCCGATAAGATACTGCTGGCCGCCGTAGGACGCCGCCATCCGGCGTGGATCGCCCAGTTCCGCCAGAACGGTCGCTACCTCTGCCTGCGAGGGCGTCCCACCGAAGCGGTCGTCCAGTTGATCCTGTATCTGGGAGCGCAGTTCGGCTTCAATCTCCGCCCGTTCCTTGGGTGGCACATACCGCCCGACCTGATGGACATACCGCTCGACCAATTCACTCATGATTCTCTCCCTGCAGGATGCCGCGCATCACCTTCACCGTTTCATCCCATTCCGCGCACAGGGTCGTCAGGACTTCACGCCCGACCGGACTCAGCCGGTAATACTTGCGGGGGCGTGTTTCCCCGACTTCCCACTCACTTTCCAGTAAACCCTGCTTTTCCAGCCGCCGCAGTAGTGGGTACAGCGTCCCCTCTTCGATGTCCAGCCCCTGCGCGGCCAGCCGCTGGATCAGGCTGTAACCGTAACGGGCGGTGTCCATCTGGCTGAGAACGGCCAGCACCAGCACCCCACGTCGCAGCTCCAGCCGGAGCTGATCAATCTGCTCGTGTACATCTCCCATATACTGTGTATCCTATAGTGCTGTGCGCCACACAGTATCACTATACTGTATATCACACAGTATTGTCAAGGATAGAGTATGGGGGAGAGGGGTGAGGCTTTAGCTAGTGATTTTCGGGGTCATATCAGTTTCGGCTGTTTGTGCTGTTTGAACTCCTGCGCCTGGTGCAGAATGTCGCGGGCGCTGACCTTGCCGCTTTCGCCCTGCGCGCCCAGCATCTCCGCCAGTTCGTTGACGCGCTCGGTTTCGTCGTCCAGCGGGTGCACCTGGGTCGAAGTACGGTCGCCGCGCACCAGCTTTTTGACGTGGTAGTGCTTGTCACCGTAGCCGGCCAACTGCGCCAGATGGGTGACCACCATCACCTGATGGCTGCTCGCCAGCGACCACAGCTTTTCACCCACCACGCTACCAATCCGCCCGCCGATGCCCTGGTCAATTTCGTCAAAAATCAGAGTCGAGGTCTGGTCGGCCAGCGCCAGCACACGCTTGAGCGCCAGCATGATGCGCGCCGTTTCGCCGCCAGAGGCCACCCGCGCCAGCGGGCGGAGCGGTTCGCCGGGGTTGGCGCTCATCAGCATTTCCACGCGGTCAATGCCGGTGGCATCAAACGCCAGCCGCCGGTCGCCGACGTAACAGCCATCCGGGTCGTCCACCTGTGTCACCGCGACTTCGAACTGCGCGCGTTCCATGCGCAGGTCAGCCAGTTCCTGCACAATGCGTTCGCTCAGCTTTTCGCCAAACATCTGGCGAACGCGGCTGATCTTCTCGCCCAGTTCGCCGATGTGGCGCAGCAGTTTATCCTCTTCGACCTGAAGTTCTTCCAGCCGTTCTTCGCTGTGTTCGATACCGTCGAGTTCGGCGCGGGCGCGGTCGGCGTAATCCAGAATGGCCTCAATCGTGCCGCCGTAACGCCGCCGCAGCCGGTTAATCAGTTCGAGGCGTTCTTCGACTTCATTCAGGCGTTCCGGTGTGTATTCCACACTGTCGGCATACCGCCGCAGCGAAAGCGCCAGTTCTTCGACCTGCACGCTCAGGCTGTCGGCCAGTTCTTCGTCCTCTTTCAGTTCGGGGTCAAGGTTCGCCAGCTTACTCATCAGCACGGCTACCTGACCAAGCTGGTCAACGGCGCACAGTTGGTCGGGCGCGGCGTCATCGCCGGACAGCAGCATCACGGCCTCGCTCGTCAGCGTCGCCAACTGCTCGCTGTTCGCCATCTTGGTGCGTTCGGCGCGCAGTTCTTCATCCTCGCCGGGCACCAGTTCGGCGGAGTCAATGTCCTCAACTTCATGGCGAAGCTGTTCGGCGCGGCGTTCCAGCGCGGCTTCATCGGCCATCAGGCGCTGCATTTCACGGCGGACGGCCATCACTCGTTCAACCACCGCCGCGATGGCATCGCGGAGTTCAATCAGATCGGCGTAACGATCCAGCAGGTCAATGTGCGTGCGGGGATTCAACAGGGAGAGGTGCTCGCTCTGGCCGTGAACATCAATCAGGAACGAGCCGATTTCACGCAGCACTTCCTGGCTGGTGGTAATGCCGTTGACACGCGCGGTCGAACGCCCGTTGCCACGCACTTCCCGCGAGATGGTGACATACGAGCCGTCACCATCGGCTAAATCCTCGCGTTCGAGGATGGGCAGCACCAGCACGCGCGCCTGTCGGGTGAGCGCGAACACCCCTTCCACGACGGCTTTCTCCGCCCCGGCGCGAATGAAGGTGGCGTCGGCCTTACCGCCCAGCAGGAGTTCCACCGCGTCAATGATGATGGACTTGCCCGCGCCGGTTTCGCCGGTGATGACGTTAAAGCCCGGCGCGAAGGTCAGTTCCAGCCGGTCAATGATGGCAAAGTTTTGAATCCGCAGTTCTTCGAGCATCGCCGTAAAGACCTTATTGATTAATGAACGGGCCGGGACACCTTGAAGATTGCACCCGGCAGCTTATATCCGCATTCTGAACCGCCCGTAGACGGTAAAGGCTACGATGCCGATAAAAAGCAGCAGGCTGATGTCACTCACCGTCGAGGTCAGCGCCACATCAAGCGGCAGCGCCGGGACTTCCCGCCCCGGAAAACGCCGCGCGATTTCTGACGCCTGACTGCCATAACGCGCATAGGTCTGGATAAGGCCGCCGATCAGCCCGCCGGCAACCACGCCGGCGGCAGCCACATGGCCGGAGTACCGCCCGCGCCGCCGCTGCGTGGCCCGCAGCGCCGCCTCGCCAATCGCGCCGCCGACCGGAATGCTGGCGATGATAATCAACAGCAGGAAACCGATCATGCTGGCGATAACCGCGCCCACTCCGGTCAGACCGGCGGCAACCGCCGCCACGATCAGATAATCGTACTGGCTGGCGTTAAAGAATTTGTCCTCATGCTGGCGCACGCACTCGCGGCAGCGGTAGCCGACCGGCGTCAGCACGGCACACTCGGTACACATCAGCCGCCCGCATTTATTGCAGCGCAGACTGGTTTCCCGCGTGGGGTGAACTTCGCAAAAGGTAGGTTCTTCGATGACCGGGTTCGATTCAGACACAGCACTTTCCTTCAATGCTTATAACCGCCATGACACCAGAAACGCCGGGCGAAAAGCTGCCCGTTTTTTCTGGCAGTTTATGGAAAAACCAAAAACAACACTACCTGATTTTTCCGTAGGGGCACGCCATGTCCCTACAGCCAGGCTAAATCTGCTTGCGTTCCGGCTCGGCGCGAACGGGCAGGCGCGGCTCCAGCCGGTCGAGCAGGGAACGGTAAAAATAGGTGCGTTCGCGCAGGCGAACAAACCGGCTGACATACGGGCTGACTGTAACCTGCACCTCATCACCAGGATAAACGTCGCCGATCAGCACGCCGTCAAGCGTCAGCACCGTTTCAGCATGGTTATCTGCGGCGGCGATCACTTCCACCGTCGCGCCTTCGGACAGCACAATCGGACGATCCATACTTAAATGCGGCGCGACCGGCACGATCAGGATATTGCGGAGTTCCGGCGGCAGGATCGGCCCGCCGCAGGCCAGCGCGTAGGCGGTTGAGCCGGTGGCGGTAGCGATGATGAGCGCATCGGCATTGTAGGTGGTCGCCCAATCTTTATCAATGTAAGTTTCCAGTAGAATCATCCGGGTGGCAACCTTGCGGCTGAGCACCACGTCGTTGAGCGCGTCCCCGCCGGCGACCGGCAGCCCGTCGCGGATCAGCGCGGCGCGGATCATCATCCGTTCTTCAATCCAGTACGCGCCGACCAGCACCGTTTCCAACGGCTGCTCCCACGAATCCGGCCCGCTGATTTCGGTCAGAAACCCCAGATGCCCCATATTGATGCCCAGCACCGGTACCCCGTACAGGGATGACACCCGCGCCGCACGCAG
Organism: Aggregatilineales bacterium; assembly: GCA_029975765.1. Taxonomy (GTDB): domain Bacteria; phylum Chloroflexota; class Anaerolineae; order Aggregatilineales; family Phototrophicaceae; genus CFX2. The sequence goes on along the minus strand of JARKOK010000422.1, from coordinate 19,642 downwards.
CAGCGAACCATCACCGCCGATGGCGATCACCATGTCGCTGCTTTCTACCCGCGCGCGCACCTGTGTTTCGTCCCAGTGCGCGTCGTGCCAGGCCTCGATGCCGCGCGCCCGCAGGTAGGCCGCGATCTGGTTGGCAAGCGGAGCGGTCTGCGGGCGCAGGGGATGCGCCAGAACGCCGATATGATTGAAGGTTGCCACCATGCCTCTCCTGAACACTTACCGATTATAGTTGAGACGGCAGGAGACAGCTACCACACCACTTTAATGATAGCACAAAAGTTCTTGTAAGGGGAGGCCGAGGGCACGACGCGCCGTGCCCTGGCGACCAGGCATCGCCTCAGCGGGGAAGTATGGAGCGTGGTCAGCCGGCGGCTTCGAGTGAGAGTTCAAACTCCACGTCAATCCTGCTGTACTGGTAATCGCTGTTGGAAGCCGTGACCGCGACGACATACAGGCCGCCGGCCTCGGTTTCCAGCAGGCTCATCATCGTCACTCCCTCCGCCGCGCTGGCCTCGGCCAGCGTTTTCAGAATGCCGCTGCTGTCAGCGGCCAGCACGCGGAAGGTGGGCTGGTAGCGGTCATCCAGCGGTCGGTAACTGACAGCGACCGCCATACCAGCGGGCAGCGCGAAATAACGGTCATACGTGTTGTTGCTGATGGTGTCTTTAAAGGTCGCGCCGGACTCCAGCGTGATGACTTCCAAAGCCCGGAGCAGAAACGCGCCGGTGCTGCTGGAATACCGGCTGCGGGTGGCCGTGACGGTATACTTGCCATTGGCCGGGGCAACAAACGCGACAGTGGTAACATCGCTGCTCACTTCGCCGGTGGAGTCGGCGACGGGCTGGCCGGAAGGATCGAGCACCCGCAGGGCGGTGGAAAATAACTGGCTGTCCGGGGCGCGGCGCATTTCAACCACGATAACCATATTCTGTTTCGCGCTAAAGGTGAAGTAGGCTTCGGTGGCTTCGCCGGTGACTTCTCCTTCAACGATGTCCCCAATAGCGAAGGCCGCCGGCGTCTCCTGCGTTTGCGCGGCGGCAGGTAAAACAGCGATCAACACGACGGCGATAGACAGCAGCAAACGGCGCATGAGAGCAGCTCCTCATACAGGATACCTTAAGAGCCTATCCGTAAACTTCTCTTTTCGCCGGTGGTAGGGGCACGGCATGTCGTGCCCCTACTGAGGGTTTATGGATAGATATTAAGCGAGAATCATAGATTACCACACGACCATCGCGCGGACATTGCCGCAGGTGATAAAAAGCCGTTAAAAATTCAGGGTCGCAGCAGCAGCCACAACTGATTAATCAGATGCCGGTAGCGCATGACGACGGCCAGAATGGCGGCAGTCAGCAGGAAGATGGCGATAATCAGCACCCAGATAAGCGGCGACGGCGGCACAAATTCGAACCACGTCGGCAGGACAAACGGCGCCAGCATCGTCAGAAATGTGAGCACAAAGCCGATCAGTGTAATGCGCCAGTGGCGCACCCAGGTGCGCGGGTCGAACAGTTCGACGCTGTGGGTGTTCCAGAAAATGAGCGTGCCGTACAGCGCGATGAACAGGGTGACGGCGCTGCGTCCGGCATACAGGTTATTGCCGCTGGCGAAGTAAGACACAACGAACAACACTGCCAGATTGACCGAACCGACCACGCCGGCAGTAATGACGTAATCCAGCACGTCTCGCCGGAACTCCTTCATAAAAGTGGGGCGAATCAGTTGGAAAGCAATCAGGGTGGCCGGGATGTTGACCGTACCGAAGGTAATCCAGCTCATCTGCACCGGGCTGGTGGGGAAGGGCAGCATCATAAAACCAGCGAAGAAAATCAGCAGAATGTTGTACAGGTTCTTGGTGAGGAACAGCTTGGTCGTGCCATAAATCACCTGCGTGATGGCCGTGCCTTCGCGGAAGGCGCGCGGCAGGGTGGTCATGGCGTTGTTCAGCAGCACGATGTCGGCCACGTCCTTACTGATCTGCGCGCCGTCGTTCATGGCAACGGCGAGGTGCGCTTCTTTCAGGGCGGGCACGTCATTCACACCGTCACCAACCATCGCCACATACGCGCCCTGACGTTTGAGCGCGGCGACAATCTTACGTTTGGTGTTGGGTTCGATGCGGGCGAACAGGTTGGCGCTGGTGACGGCGGCTTCCAGTTCGGTGTCGTTCATGGCTTCCAACTGGTCGCCGGTGTATGCCGTATGAATCTCCATGCCGGCCTGGGTGGCGATGGCTTTTACAGTATCCAGGTTGTCGCCGGAGATGACTTTTAAAGTGACATTTAATTCCTGAAATTCGTTGAGGGTTTGCTGAATATCCGGGCGTACCTGATCGCTCAGCACGATTAAGGCCAGGGGATCGCCGGCGTGTTCGGTTTCGCTGCCGCTTAAAGCCTCCGGCATGTGGGCGAAGGCGAGCACCCGCAGACCCTTAGCGGCCAGTTCACCGGCGCGTTCCAGCGCCCCCGGACTGCTGGCCGGATGCAGCACCCGTTCCGGTGCGCCCAGAATCAGGGTTTCACGCTCAAACACCACCGCGCCCCACTTACGGCTGGAATTGAACGGGATTTCACGCACCTTCGCGCCCGGCCCGGCGCCGTTTGAGGACGGGGCGCGCTGGCGGGAATAATCGGCCACCGCCGCCGCCGTGTGGTTGAGATGCGCCAGGCTGCCGGTATACAACGTCAGGCGGGCGTATACCGCCTCCGGCGGCGTGCCGTTGAGGGTAATGACCTCCTGTACGGCAAGCTGGTTGCGGGTGAGCGTGCCGGTTTTATCAAAACATAACACGGTGACGTTCGCCATTGACTCGACGGCGTTGACACGCTGGACGAGTGTCTGATGGCGCGAAATGCTGATCGCGCCCAGTGTGAGCGAGAGGACAGCCGTCAGCACCAGACCCTGAGGGACGATGCTGGTCACAAAGACGACTTCGTTCCGCACGATTTGCAGCAGGGGTTCGCCATTCCGTAAGCTGTACAGGAACAGCATCGGCCCGATAATCAGCATCCCGATCAGGGTGATTTCAACCAGCGCGTTGATCCGCTGCTGCGTGGGTGTTTTGACATTCTTATAGGTTTTGGCAATGGTTGAAAGCTGGTTAATGGTGCTGTCGCGGCCTACGCGGGTCGCTAACATTAACCCGGTGCCGGCGATGCAGAAGGAGCCGGACGAGACTTCGCTGCCTTCCTCTTTAAAGACGGCATCAGACTCGCCGGTGAGCTGCGACTCGTCTATTTCCAGCGCGCTGCTGCTGAGGATGCGACCATCCACCACCAGCCGGTCGCCGGGTTCAATCGGGATGACATCATCTTTCACGATGTCGTGCGCGGGTACCGAGGTTAGCTGGCCGTCGCGCCACACGGCAACATCCTGCGCGGCCAGCGCCGCCAGCCGGTCGAGCTTACGTTTGGCCGCTATTTCCTGTAACATGCCCAGGATGGAGTTGGTCACCACGCTGAAACCGGCGAACAGCACAGTCGAATAGTCCTGAAGAATCAGCACGATCACCAGCAGCGTGAACAGGACAAGGTTGAACAGGTTCAGCACGTTATCGCGCACGATCTGCCAGTAAGTGCGCCCAACGCGGGCGTGGTAGGCATTGGTTTCGCCGCGACGCACGCGCTCGGCCACGTCAGCGGCGGTCAGGCCGGGATGAGAGGGAAGGCTGGTCACCAGACGGTCACTCCTGTGCAACGGTATGCCTTCACTATAGCATGACCCGATGGTGTTGGCGATGTAAGAATTGCAACAGAGTCCGGCGGGCTTTGGCCTTGACGATCAGGAGGGGGGTGGTATAATTTTCCTCATTCAAGGCCCTGTAGCTCAATTGGCAGAGCAGTTGACTCTTAATCAATTGGTTGTAGGTTCGAGTCCTACCAGGGTCACAAAAACGGCCAAAAAGCCGCAAAAATCGCATCAAAAACCCCGCCGTGAGCCTATTCAGCGGGGTTTTTTGTTGAAAAACGGCGATTTTGGGGATGATTTCAGGTGTTTCATCGGACTGAATTTGTCGTGTATAGCGGCCAGTTCGTCCTGTGAAAATACCGCATCGTAGTTCACCGTAACCTTAACGTCGCCGTGTCCCAATTGCCGTGACACAATCACTTCTTGAGTCCTCATATTTCTGGACAACCTCAGATCACGGAATGGCTATCGAGACTCAAGCGTCAATGTGTAAGCGCCGCCGGTACGATAACCAGAGCCGCTGACGATAATCTGGTAAATGCCGTCAATGGGCAGAACCAGACCTTCAACCCGTGAGTCTGTATTGGTTCCTGCCTCTATATCATCGCTCTGAGCAGGTTGATACATCAGACCGCCCCCAGAGTTATAAACGTTCAGGTCTCGGCCATCCGGGGCTGTGACGATAACAAGCGTGTCCAACCCATTTGCTTCCGGGGCAGCCGTGTTACCCTGTCGCGTCTCATTCGCTGGTCTATCTGCTTTCACGTAGATATCCAGTGTTTCGCCAGCGATTCCGTTATACTGCCAGACCTGGGCATCTCCAACGCGCACTTCGCCCCGGTTGTCACCCAACCGCGCCGTCAAAGCTGGATAGGGGGTGACGGTCAGCGTGGGCGTTGCCAGACTGGCGCTTATCGCGTGAGGATTTGTGACCTGAACGGCGGTACTGGCCGGCGTAAGGAACATGACCGGATACGGGGTGCGCGTCGGAGAAACGCCGGTCGCATCGCACATGGCTTCAAGCTGGTACAGCCGGCGCTCCTCGCAGTTCAGCTCACGAACCATGCGATGGGTCAGCGTCCAGGCGGCTAACTCATCGAGCGTGTCGATACGCCACTGAATAATCGTGGTGGTTTGAGATGGGTTGACGGCGAAGAAACTGCGGCCATCCGGGTGCAGCGCCACCTGTTTGCCTGAGGGATAGCGGCGAATGGCTTCACCCGAACGGACATCCCACAGTGTTGAGCCGTCCAGCAGTATACCGCTGCCATCAGGCGTAAAGACTGCTCGGCCTGCTCCAAACGGAGATTGAAAACGCTGCACGATCTGGCTGCTGGCGTAATCCCAGATCGTGATTTTGCCACTTTCATCACTGGCGAACAGATATTGTCCATTCGGACTGAGGCCGACGCTGTACACCCCACCCTGCGCTCCTTCGAAAATTCGTTGGCGTTTTCCGGTTAGCACATCCCAGAGAATCACGCTGCCGTCAGGGCTGCTGCCACTCAATGCGGTGGGCTGAGTAGGATGAAAGACGATGCTCACGATAACTGACGTATGTCCGGCAAACCGCCGGACTGGCTGAGCCGTTTCAAAGTCCCACAGGATAAGTTCGCCGCTGATGTCACCGGACATCACGGTATTGCCATCCGGGCTGATGGCGATGCTGCTGACAGCAGCCGAATGGCCGCTGAAGGTGCGCAGGCGTTTCCCGGTATCCACTTCCCACAGAATCACCCGCTCATCAACGCCGGTCAATATGATGCTGCCATCACGACTAAAAACCGGAACAGCCCACAGGACACATCCCAATTCATCAACCTCGTCTGCATCCATCATGATATGCCGCAGAGCTTGTCCCGCTGGTACGTCAAAAATCACAAAATCGCATCCACCAGCGGCACCCATGCCCGCACTGGTCACGGCAAGTAAGCGCATACCATCTGGACTAACCGCCAGACCGGCGGCTGGAAAGACGGGCAGACGGGTTTCAAAATGCTGAAGTTCCGCTCCATTTGACAGATCCCACAGGCGCATGTCAGGCCAGTCGCCACTCAGTACCTCGCGATTATGCGGGTTGAATGCCACTGGATTTCCCGCTGCGGGCAGTTTATTAATCAGCTTTCCGGTTTCGGTATCCCATAATCCAAGACCTCCCTCAACCAGATGGGCGCTCACCATGCGGCCATCGCGGCTGAGCGCGATCTGACTCCATGACCAGTTCTCCTGAGGGTATGGATTCCCCAGGTGATAGACCGCCTTGAGGGTTTCCAGATTCCATACCGTCACCACCCCATCCATTCCCAGGCTGTAGGCCGTTTTCCCATCCGGGCTAAACGTCAGATCGCTCGGCAGTTGGCGCCAGTCCGGAGTATTCTCGCTGAAATGCTGGAGCATGGTCCCGGTTTCCATATCCCACAGGATCATATTCCCCATCAGCCCGCCCGATAGAACCCGGGATCCATCCGCGCTGATTGCCACTGCCCCGACTCCGGTCGTATGACCACGAAAGAAACGCACGGGCTGCCCGGTAGTCACGTCCCACAGAATGAGATAGGCTTCCTCGCCGGGCCTGCTCTGTGGTCTCCCGCCATTATTGGACAGGATGTAACGCCCATCGGGGCTAAAAACGGCTGAAAGTGCCTCTGGGCCAAGAATGAGATCGCTGCCAAAACGGCGTATTGGCTCACCTGAGATCAGGTCCCAGACGATAATCGTACGATCCCGGCTGAGGGTAAACCCGGTTCGACCATCCGAACTAATTCCGACATCCACAATCCAGTCCTGATGCCCTTCCAGCCGGTGTAACAGCTTACCGGTGGCAGTCTCCCAGATATAGGCCAGCTTATCAATACCGCCTGCCAGGATACGACTGCCGTCAGGAGTGAAGGCGACACTCATGGCCGGAGACCCCAAGCCGCTGTAGTGACGGATTGGCCCCGGGCGATAGGCCGCCTCAGACAATACACGCTGTGCCTGGGCCGATGGATGACTCGTGCGATTGGCAGTTACCGCCAGCGCCAGCGCCAGATCCAACGAATCCTGGGCCAGGGCCGCCTGTGCGCCATTAACCAGCGCCAGTTCCTGTGACTGTATGGCCTGCTCTTGCGCCAGCAGCGCCTGAGCAACACTGGTGGCGCGTGCCTGTTCCGCTTCATCCCGTTTCCCCAGTGCAAAAATGGATAAAACCGCCGTGACGAGCAGGAACAGCAGCAATCCAGCCACCAGATACCGCAGCCGTTTGGCCGCGCGGCGCTGAGAGGTCTCTGCCTGCCGCGCGAGCGCCAGTTCATGCGCATGGCGCTCGCGTTCCGTTTCTTCCTCCGATGTTCGCCGGGCGAGGGCGGTTTCCAGGAAGCTGCGTTCCCTGGCAGTCAGCGCGATCTGCGTCCGGGCAGACCAGTCGGCAAACTGCTCCAGCCGCGCCCCGCGCAGCAGATAACTGGCATCCTGCCCGGCGCGAAACCAGTCCTCGGCAGCGGCGGCCAGCAGGCGCTGCTGGCGAATGTCATCGCGGCTGGCATCCAGCCAGCCGCGCAGCCGCAGCCACTGGCGTAAAATGGCTTCGTGCGCCAGTTCGACGGTTGGGCTGCGTGTGGCCGGGGCATGATCCAGTGTAATCAGGCGGTAGGCGGCAAAGGTATCCATGATCTCATCCATCAGATCAGGCTCCGCCGTGACTCCCAACAGTTCGGAACGGGGCACGCGCCGCCGGCTATCTTCGCCCTCGTCACTGAAGGTCACTAACCGCAGGAACATCTGACGGACAGCGTTTCGCCCTGAAGTGGTCTGTTCGAGATACAGTTCGTCCGCCTGTTTCGCCAGCGCGCCGACGACGCCGCCCAGGGCATGATAGGCGTGACAGGTAAGAAGCTGCCCGTCGCGCTGCTCAAATAACTCCGCCAGCGCGTACTGGAGCAGGGGCAGCGCGCCCGGTTGATAGTGGCTTTCGGAAATAATGTTCGCGACCAGCCCTGGCTCAAATGACACGCCAACCCGCTCCGCCGGTTTGGTGATGGCTTCTTCAAGTTCGTTAGCGGACAGGGGAAGTACGGTTTCCATGCGCAGGCGTACTAATTCGCCAAATTCCGGGTAGTGAAGCGGGCGGTCATAGAAATCGGCGCGCAGGGTAACTACAACGCGCACGCGGCTGCGCGGGTCGGTTACCGCGCTGTACAGCAGATTAAGGAACTGCACACGCGCGGCTTCATCCTCGACGAGGGTAAACACTTCCTCCAACTGGTCAACAATCACCAGCAGTTCGCTGCCATCATCCGGCAGGATCAGGCTGGCCGCGCGTACCAGACCGCGCTGGTCGCGTTCCAGATGCCCGCGCAAATCTGACACGGTATCGGCGGCAATGCGGGTTAAGGCAATTTCCAGTTCGTCCAGCGGGTGCGCTCCGGGTGCCATCTGGACGATGAACCAATGCTCCGAACCGGGCACTTCGCCGCGCCACAGCGCCGGGATAAGGCCGGCCAACACCATGCTGGACTTACCGCTGCCGCTGGGGCCGACCACTGCCAGAAACCGGGCTAACCGCTCTTTCTCTGCCAGGCGGTACACCAGCTTTTGAATCGAGTTCGTCCGTCCAAAAAAGTCGCGAGCGTCGGCGGTCTGGAATGCTCGCAGCCCTTTATAGGGGTTTTCCGGTTCAAGCGGTGGTACGGCAGCCGGCGCCGAAATGGCGGACACACCATCGGTATCTGCCACAATGAGCCTGAGTTCACGCGCCCGCACAATCGCCTGAACCCGGCTGCGCACGTGTAATTTCTGGTAAATCTGCCGGATATACCACTTCACCGTACCGACCGTGACAAAAAGCTGCTGGGCGATTTCACCGTTGGTGCAGCCGTCAATAATCAGTCGCAGAATTTCCTGCTCACGGAAAGTGAGCTGTTCCACAAGGCGGTTGCCAGCCGGTGCGTCATCCGATGCTGCCATCTGGTGAAATTCCGCTGCCAGCGTCGCAACATCTTCATAACGCTGCGCCGGATTCTTGGCAGTGGCTTTCTGGATAATTGTGTTAACCTGATTCAGGAGTTCGGCGGGAAGTTCCTCGATGCGGGGCAGCGGCTCGTTCAGGTGTTTATACATGCGTTCAATCGGGGTGCAGTTGGGGAAGGGATGCTGCCCGGTCAGGAGTTCGTAGAGCAGAACCCCCAGGCTGTAGATGTCCGACTGCGCCGTGACCGGATCGCCGCGCGCCTGCTCTGGCGAAAGATAATCGGGAGAACCCCGCGCCACTTCAGCGGTTAAGCGGCTGCCGCCGGTTTTGCGGCTGTCCTGGGCGATGCCAAAATCGGTCAGGTAGGCGTTGCCTTCTTCATCCAGCAGGATATTGGCTGGTTTCAGATCACGGTGAACGATATTACTGCGGTGCGCCAGCGCGAGGGCAGAGGCAATCTGGTCAATGAGGCGGGCAGCCGCCCTGAGATCATAAGCGCCGTTTTCCAGCGCGCCGCGCAGGCTGCCGCCGCGCAGCCACCGCATGACCAGATAAGCGCCCTCAGGATCGCGCCAGAAATCATACAGCGGGACGATATGCAGGTGTTCGAGGCGGGCGACCAGTTGGGCTTCAATTTCGAAGCGGCGGATGAAGTCGGGATGGTTGGCAAAATGCGGGAGGATGATCTTAATGGCGACTTCTCGCCCGACAGTGGTTTGATAAGCGCGGTACACCACCCCAAATCCGCCGCTGCCGATGCGCTCTCGCAGCTCGTACCCTTTGATGGCCTGTGTATTCACGGCACAACCTCCCCCAAAGCTGCCTTAAATATGATTATAAAGGTAAATCACGCTTTAATTGGCAGACACCTTACTTTTTCCCGCCCCCCAAATCCTCACTTTTTCCCACCTTCGCGGGACGAGAGGCCTTTCTTACACTGAATAAAAAGTGACAGACCCACGCCGCCGGATCGGGCGTGTATGTGACCGGATATTCAGTTTTAAGGAGAAAGATGCGATGTTGAGGCGATTCTCGTATGTCGGTTTTGTGGCAGCGATTCTCGCTGCGTTGTTGATCGTGCTGCCGGCTGGCGCGCAGGATGTGATCTGGCCCACCGACGGTTGGCAGACCTCGACGCCAGAAGCGCAGGGTATGATGTCCGGCCAACTGGCGGCATTTTTCGAAACGTGGTCGCAGGATTACCTTAACCTGGACAGCCTGATTGTCGTTCGGAACGGCTACATCGTGGCTGAGGCCTATACCCCCCTCAATAATCCTGACCTCAAGCATAATCTGTATTCGGTGACCAAAAGCTTCACCGGCGCCCTCATCGGCGTCATGCTTCAGGATGGCCTGTTGGAAGGGCTGGATACACCCGTCCTGGAGCTGTTCCCTGATCGGACAGTGCAGAATGTAGATGAGCGCAAGACGGCGCTCACGGTTCGTGATCTGCTGACCATGAGCCCCGGTCTGGAATGTAATGACATGCAAGCCGGTTTTCTGGAGCGCGGCACCAGCGATTTAATGGAAGAGGCCGCTGACGATCTCCAGTTCGCGCTCGATCTGCCGATGGCTGCCGCGCCGGGGGAAGTGTGGAACTACTGTAATACCTTCACACAAATCCTGTCAGGAATCATCACGGAAAAAACGGGGATGACCGCGCTCGACTATGCCAGCGAGAAGCTGTTCAAACCGCTCGGTATCACCGATGTGGCCTGGGCCGAGAGCCAGACCGGCCTGTCGCTGGGTTACAGCGGACTGTACCTGACGCCGCGTGATATGGCGAAATTTGGTTATCTGTATCTGAAGCAGGGGCAGTGGGCTGGCGAACAGATCATCCCGGCTGATTATGCTGCGGCATCGCTCAGTTCGCAGATAAAAACGCCGTGGGACGCTGTTCCTTACGGCTATCTGTGGTGGGGCTTCGATCCGGTTCAGGTCAGCTATGCCCTGGGCTATGGCGGGCAATACATTCTCCTTGTGCCGAACAGCGATCTGGTTGTCGTCCTTACCGGCGGTGTGACCGAAGCCGTGCGCCCGGCGATCAATGCCTTCCCGATGTTCTTTGCTGCCGGCGCGCTGTCAGTATCGGACACGGCGCTGCCCGAAAACCCGAAAGAGGTGAGCCATCTGGAACAGGTGATCACGAACATCGGCAGCCCCGACCCGCAGCCCGTTCCCGAACTGCCGGCGCTGGCCGCTCAGATTTCCAGAAAATCTTACATGCTCACCAGCCCCCGGCTGTTCATCAGCAGCAAAAGCGATGAACGCTTTATGAATTACAAAGGGCTGACGGCGGCGCTGGATGTTCAGAAGCTGGTATTCACCTTCGATGACAGTGACGAATCGCTGTTAACGGTAAACTTCGTGAATGGCGAAACGTGGGCGATACCGCTTGGTCTGGACGGTCTGTACCGCGAATCGGACGGGCCGTTTGGCCCGGTGGGCGCGAAGGCGGTCTGGTTGGATGACAGCACTTTCCGCGTCTACCTGAAGCATGTTGGCGAAACCTTCCTGCACCGTTTCGACTTCAACTTCAAGCCGGGTACACTGGACATCATCTCCTTCGAAACGGCTTCCGCTGGCGCGAATGCCATCATGGCCTGGATGATGCCGTAACACCCGCTCAACCTGGCGCTTTGGTCGGCGGCATTCAGAGCGCCGCTGTAACAGGCACGAACAGAGTTGGGAACGCGGCGGTCACAAATAACCCAACAGTGGTAGAAAGGTAACGTCAGGAACGGCGATGTTAAGCGCCGTTCCTGATTCATGTGTGAAACTACACCTCTGCCGCTTTTACACATCCCGGAATCTACATATCGCTCCTTTCCGTCAGGCAGCTGCCGGGCAGTTCTCTGTGTGAAGGTAACGCCGGCATTCAGCATCCGTCCACCAGCGTGTCAGGCGACTATTCGCCAGCGCCATCAGGTCAGGCACAGACAAAACATAAATCCGCGTTGTGCCTGATGTACTGTGCCCCAATCAATATAAATCTTTTCTCAAAGCCAGGGTTACGGGTGCAAAGATGTGCTGTAGAATAACCGGCGAAGTAGATAAGGACTTCAAAAACATCTGATGCGACTGCAAAAAATTCGCGCCTATGTTTTTTCCTGCCTGGCGGTCGCGCTCGTTACGACCTGCGCCCTGCCCCTGCGCGCGACGCTGACACTGGCGAACTTCACGTTGATCTACCTGCTGCTGGTGCTGGTAATTGCCGTGCGCAGCGGCACCGGGCCGGCGTTTGTCACCACATTTGTCAGCTTCATGTGCATCAATTTTTTCCTGGTGCCGCCCTTCTATTCGCTGCGGGTAGCCGACCCGCGTGAAGTCCTTGACCTGTTTGTGTTCCTGATCGTCGCCGGGATTGCCGGGCGGCTGGCCTCGCGTGCCCGGAAGCAGGCCCAGGTCGCCCAGCAGCGCGCGGACGAACAGGAAATCCTGTACCGGCTCACCCGCTCCTTTAATCAGCTAACGGCCAAAGAAGGCATCTACGCTGCGCTCACAACGATGCTGCGGCACGATCTGGCGGCCAACCAGGCGCAGGTCATGCCCTACACTACCGACATGCCGGCAGCCGATGTCAGCGTCCATTATCTGCTTCTACGCGCGGGTGAACAGATTTATGGCACTGTTCGGGTCGCGTTTGATATGCCTTTAAGCCAGTCTCAGGAGGAACTCCTGAACACCTGCGTCTCGCAGGCCGCGATGGCGCTGCAGCGTATTGATCTGACAGAACGCGCCAGCAAAAGTCAGCAGTTTGAGGAAGCCGACAAACTCAAAACGGCCATCCTTCATGCGGTGTCCCATGATTTACGGACACCCATCACGATCATTAAAACCTCCGCCAGCAATCTGCGCCATTTTCATAATCAGTTAAGTCCTCAGGATGAGGTGGAAATTGCGGAGACGATTGAACACGAAACCGACCAACTGGATAAACTGGTTGGCAATTTGCTGGATATGTCCCGCCTGAAAGCAGGCGCGCTGTCCATCAACCGGCATCCGAACGCATTGGAAGAAATCGCCGGCGACGTGGCGGCGCGAGTGTGGCAGCTTACCCGACAGGAACGGATTAAAATCCACTTCCCGGATGATATGCCGCTGGTGAACTTCGATTACGGGCTGGTGTTGCAGGCCGTCACCAATCTGGTTGACAATTCACTGCGTTACGAACCGGCTCACCGCCAGATCGAGATACGGGGTGAGGTTCAGCCGCCGGAAGCCCGGCTTATGGTGGTGAATCATGGGGAAAATATCCCGGACGAAATAAAAGAACAGGTCATGGAACCGTTCTATCGTGGTCGTGATGGTCAGATCGGGCTGGGTCTGCCCATCGCCAAAGGCATCATCGAAGCGCATCAGGGACGGTTGTGGGTCGAAGATACCCCCGATGGGGGTGCAACATTTATCATGGCGCTGCCGCTGGACGAAAGCAAAAATGATGAAACTGAAAATACTGGTCGTGGATGACGAACCCCAGATTCGCAAACAACTCAGGATTGGACTGGGCGGCTTCGGTTATGAAGTTGTAACGGCGGCGAACGGACAGGAGGCGCTGACACTGGTGGCCCAGCAGTCGCCGGACGCGATCATTCTTGACATTTCGCTGGGGTCGGAACCCGATGGCGTGGAAGTCTGCCGCCGCCTGCGGGAATGGTCGAATACACCCATTATCATGCTGTCCGTCCACAACGAAGAAAAAACCAAAGTCATCGCGCTTCACGCGGGCGCTGATGATTATCTGACCAAACCGTTTGGTATGGAAGAACTCCAGGCGCGGATCGTGGCTATTCTGCGGCGGGTCGCCGTCGAGCCGGGGGTATCACCCAAAGCTGAAATTCAGGTGGACGCGCTCCGAATTGACCTGGTGAACCGCCGGGTGTTCGTCGAGGGCGATGAAGTCCACCTGACGCCCAAGGAATACGATTTGCTGCGCTTACTGGCGACCCATCCCGGCAAGGTGATAACCCATCGCGCCATCCTCAACGCTGTCTGGGGGCCGGAGTATGGTGAAATGGATCATTATGTGCGGGTGTTCGTGACGCAGCTTCGCAAGAAGCTGCGCGAAAATCCGGCTCGGAATGTGCGCTATATCCTGAACGAACCCGGTATTGGCTATCGCTTTGTCAATACCTGATAACCAGCCCGTTTGTCCGTGCACTCTGGCGCGGACAAACGAGCCTGGGGCGACGGGTGAATTATGCCCGCCCCGCCTCGACCGTCACCGGCGTATGCTCGTCTTCGACCATGTGATGATCGGTGACATGTTCAAACGTCACTTTGAAGTCGGGCGGCAGCGGCAGCGCATCCAGATTAATCTGTTTGATGTTGAGTGATACATCGTCCGATTCGAGCAGCGCATCGCGCAAGAACCGGTCGGTAGACATGTGCAGCAGGTTGTACGGGAAGGGCGTGCGCAGCGCGCCAATGTAGACCTGAAAATAGATGTCAGGATACTGCTCACGCATTGTTTTGAGGAGCGTTGCCACATTCTGGTATAGATCCCGGTAGGGTTCTTCGATCACCCTGATTATGCCCTCATCCCAACCATTCCGTTCGCTGATTTCGCGGCTACGTTTCTGGAAGGCTTCCGTGCGTTTGGGGTCAACATCAATGTGGATGATCTGCACCGGCAGCCCACGCTTTAGGATCGCGTTGACAACGACAACCGCCAGCTTCGACCAGGTATCACAGAAGTAGAGCGCGACTTCCCGATGTTTTTCGGGATCAAACGTGATGGGCTTACGGTCGAAAACGGGTGTGTCATACAGTTTCAGCCGGGCAGCCGTTTCCTTATAGTGGCGGTGAATGCGGAAAAACACCCAGACCAGGGTTGGGATGAGCAGCACAATGGCCCACGCGCCGCTGGTGAACTTGGTGATGATGAACACAATCATCACGATGAACGTAATCACCGCGCCCGTGCCGGAAATGATCAGTTTCAACAGCCAGCGCGGGTCATAGAAAATCCTGGTTTCCAGCCCCCAGGTAAATTCACCCGGCCTGACATGCCCCGCCCGCCAGAAACGCCGCGCCATGCCGGTCTGACTGATTGTAAAACCCAGAAACACCCCGATGGCATACAGTGGAATCAGGTTGGTGACAATCGCTCCGGTAACGATAACCAGAAAGATAGCGGCGGATGACAGGGCATAAATGCCCCACGAAAACACCAGCCGGCGGCCCCGATATGTCAGTTGGCGCGGCAGGAAGCCATCGCTGCTGTGCAGCGCGGCCAACTGCGGAAAATCGGCGAACGGCGTGTTGGCGGCCATGAACAGAATGGCAAACGCGCCGGCAATCGTCAGAATATAACCCAGATAGCCCAGCCCCTCCTGCCCGTAAATCGTGCGCGCCAGTTGGCTGATGATGGTTTCGTCGTGGGACGGTACGGCCTGCACGGCATTTGCCAGCACGGTGATACTGAGGAATAACGTAATGAGGATGATACTCATCGTTACCAGGGTTCTGGCCGCATTCCGGGCGCGCGGCTGCCGGAAAAGCTGCGTATCGTTGGAAATGGCTTCAATGCCGGTGAGCGCCGCGCAGCCGGAAGAAAAGGCCCGCAGCAGCAGCAGGACGGTGATCGGTTCCAGCGCATTGTGTTGAATGGCTTCGACATCCACCACCGTTCCCAATGTGCCGGTGAACAGCTTGACGAACCCGATGACCAGCGTAATCCCCATCATCACCAGGAAGAAATAGGTGGGAACCGAGAACAGGCGGGCGCTTTCCTTAACGCCGCGCAGATTGACATATGTCATAAACAGGATGATGCCCACCGTGATCCAGACACGGTACGGGATCAGGGCCGGCACCACACTCAGCACATTGGCAACGCCGGCGCTGATACTGACGGCAACGGTCAGAATGTAATCCGTCAGCAGGGCGGCCCCGGTAACCTGGGCCAGTTCTTCGCCGAGGTTTTCTTTCGCCACGCGGTAGCCGCCGCCGCCCGCCGGGTTGGAGTAAATCGTCTGGCGGTAGGAGATGGTAACAATCGCGATCAACAGCGCAATGGCGAGCGCAATCGGGATCGAAACCGCGTTACCCTGAAACCCGAACAGCGCAAATGTCCCTACCGCCGCCATATTCAGAATAATGAGAATTTCTTCGGTGGCATAGGCGACGGACGAGAGCGCGTCGCTGGCAAGCACCGCCAGCGCAATCGGATTGGGCGCCGTTTGATGAGAAATATCAGCCGTTTGCAGTCGTTTGCCGATCATCAGATCAGCCACACGTTCTTGAGCATCACGAATGGACATGGTTTTTCCCCAGAAAATTACCAGCGGCCAGTATAAAGGCCCCCAATTAAGATCGTGTCAGTTTTTTCGGCAGCCGCATCAGGAAAGTATCAGGATTTGGAACGCACCGGAGATGGTGTGATGATGACAGCCGGTATGCTGTCGGGTCTGTCGGTTTGTTGATCGAGGGTGAAAAGCTGCCGGTGAGCAGCCGACAACTGGCGTTTTAAATTCCACCTTTGAAAACGATGCCAGTAGGGAATTCGACCGGGTGGGATGTGCGCAAAGACAATTGCCGTATCAAGCTGGTCAGCCGCGTCACTCACTGCCTCCAGCCGATTCACGTACTGCATGGGCTGAAGGCACATCGCAACACCATAATCCTCAGCCGTTGCTGCATATTCATCAATCTCCTTATGTTCCTCGTCAGTCGGAGGCGTATCCCCAAACTCGGTCCCCAGATAACCGGGATGGCGAGCGGGCATCAGCCGGAGCAGAATGATCGTGGTCTGGTTGCTCCGCGCCAGCGCGCAGGCCAGATGCACGGCCTGTAACGTCCACTGTTTGTCCGACATCTGAACCAGAATGGGTTTCATACGAAAATCCTGTAGTTTTTCGGGCGCGAAGGCATCTATCCTGACTGTACGCCTGAATGCGTAAAGATCGGGACAAGAGAAAATTCAAGCCTATCAATATTGTGTAAAGATGTACGGAACTGGAGCCAAAGGGGAGGTTAGAGGGATGCTTACAGAATGGATGTGAGTGTGACTGGCCGCCTGAACCCGGTTACTCATCGGCAGCCAGCCGGCAACCCACACCCGGTTCGGTCACAATGATCTCAGGGTTTGTGGCAAAGGCATCAAGAAAATATCAACAGGTTTTGAAGTTTACCTGTTCCGCGTCAGGGGTTATGCGAAGCTCTCCATTGTACGAAAGGCGCTCTGAAAATTACGCTGTACTTCATATCATTATTGCTGGTTAATACAACAAACGCCCACACGGGCGTTTGTTGTAAGCAGTAATCACAACTCAAAAGACCGAGAAATACTGCTCGAAGAAACGCGGCGCGTCCACCGCCAGCGCGATTTCGTGCGGGCCGCTCGCGGAGGGCTGCCAGTGGGTCATCCCCAGCAGGCGCGGGCTGCTCAGTTCCACCTCCACCTGCCCCCGGCTGAAGCTGCAAACCTGATCGTCGAACAGCGTCAGCGCGGCTAACGGGTCGTGGAAGGTGATCACCGGGCGTTCCTCGAACCACACTTCGGCAAAGTCCAGCACCGGACGCAGCAGCCCGGTCTGGAACCGCCGCCGCACTTCCTGCGAGTTCATCTCCACCTGACAGGTCACATCCAGCCCGATGGAACGATGCACCGCTACCGGCGTCTGGTAGATTTTCGCAATCGCGTGGGGGTCGCAGATGGCATTCCATTCCAGCGGACCAACCCCGGCCAGCCGGTTGGTGAACACCCCGACCATCATCACCAGTTCCTTCAGCAGCGCCGGGATGTCGGGGTCGAGCGCGAACAGCAGGCCGACGTTGGTCATCGGACCGATTGCCAGCAGCGTGACTTCGCCGGGATGGGCGCGGATGGTGTGCCGCAGGAAGTCAATGGCTTCACCCTGGGGGAACTGGCTGGCGTGCGGCCAGCGGTCGAGCATGGCGGCCTGGGGGACACGCGGCTGCTTCTGCGGAACGAGCAAGGGATGTTCCACGCCGGGGTAAATCGGCACGTCCTTACCGGCGGCCTGACACAGCGCGCTCACCAGCTTGGCGCGTTTGTTCGGCTCGCCGGAGACGGTGGTCACGCCCAGCAGCTCGCAGCGGGGCTGCGCCAGCAGGTACGCCAGGCAGATCGCGTCGTCAATGTCCGAGCCAATATCGGTATCCAGTAACACTTTCACGGCAGATATCTCCTCGTTTAAGGTAAGGTGCTGCTGACGGCGGGGGGCTGGATCAGCAGTGCATTCAGATGGGCTTCAAGCTGCGTTTTGGGTACAGCAGCGGTCAGGTACGCCTGAGGTTTAACCGCCGACCGATTCCACTGATTATGCCCGTTGGGGGCGACTTCATTATACCCGCCGCCGCACAGGTTATAACCCTCGCCGCGCACGGCGTAATCCACCGCCGTTAAATCCCAACTGCTGCGCGCCGTGCCGCCCGTGTACAGCTGGTACGCCACCCGCACCGGGTTATCCGGCGGCGTCTGCTCGTAGAGTGCCGCGCCGGTTTCGATGTCCACCCCCAGTTCGAAGCCGCTGAAGATCATCGGTGTCGGCCACCGGGTAACGACGGCATAGGTGGCCGGCGCGTCCATCGCAAAGTTGTATTCGTCACCATCCGGCAGCAGCGATGAATCCGGATAGTGCCCGCCCATGATGACCAGCCGCGCCACTTTGGCGGCGGCCAGTTCCAGACCGGACAGCGCGCTGATGTCATCCGGCGGGGAGTCCAGCAGATCGCGCAGGTTGGTCAGAAACCCGACGCTGACAATCGTCACGCTGGCGTCCGGCTGTGCCGCCAGAAGCTGCCGGTAGACGGTGACCGCGTTGGGCGCTACCGCCGTCAGCCCCGGCTGCACATCGTTGGGAAAGTCCAGCGCCAGCGCCAGCGTATACGGTGAGTCGGCGGCAACGGTTGGCTGCCAGGTGATGCCGATGGGAATATCCGGGCGGCCATAGTACGTGTTCACCGTGTCAGCGGCGCGGGCGGCATAGGTGTTGCCGCTGGAAATCAGCACGCCGAGGATCGTCGCTTCGCCCCGGTCGGCCAGCGCGTGCAGGATCGCCAGCGCGCCCACGTCATCCACGTCGGGCGCGAAATCCGTGTCGAAGATGATAGGGGCCGGCTGTGCCGCGCCGCGCGTCAGGACAGCGGTCTGGGGCGCGTCCGGCGGCTGGCAGGACGGCATCCCGCCGGGCGGCTCCCGCAGGGCGCGGGCGACCAGCGCCGCCAGCCCAACGACCAGCAGCGCGAGGGCGGCGACGAGAATTGACCGGCGAGGACGGCGGCTGACCGCTGAGGCGGCAGGATGATGAATCATCTTACACCAGCGCGAACACCGAAAAATACTGCTGAAAGAACCGCTCTGGCTCGACGCTAAAGGCGACTTCGTGCGCCTGCCCCTCCGGCGACCAGCGCGACATACCCATCGTGGCCTCGCTGGCGAGGTCAATGCTGACCGTCCCGCGCTCGAAGCGGCAAATCGTATCATCGAAGATCGTGGTCATCGCCAGCGGGTCATGGAACATAATATGTCCCCACTCGTTAAACCAGACTTCCGCGAAATCCAGCACCACCCGCAGCAGCCCGGTCTGAAAGCGTTCGCGCACTTCCGCCGCCGGAATCACCACCTGCTGCGTAACATCAAACGGGATCGAACGATGCACAGCCACCGGCGCGCGGTACACCATCGCGGCGGCGTGCGGGTCGCACAGGGCGTTCCAGTCGCCGCCGTCGGCGTGCGGCGGGCGGTTGTTAAACCAGCCAATCATCATCACCAGCCGTTTTAACAGTGCCGGGATTTCCGGGTCGAGGGCGAACAGCAGCGCGACGTTGGTCATCGGGCCAACCGCCAGCAGCGTGACTTCGCCGGGAAACGCGCGAATCGTGCGGCGCAGGAAGTCTATGGCCTTACCCTGGGGAAAGGTGGTATCGTGCGGCCAGCGTTCGAGGGCGGCGGCCTGCGGCGCGCGCGGCTGCCGCTGCGCGACCAGCAGGGGGTGTTCCACGCCGGGATAAATCGGAACCGTTTTGCCGGCGGCCTTG
>JARKOK010000420.1 GCA_029975765.1 Aggregatilineales bacterium | reverse complement strand
TGTGATTGCCGCCGCCGGCAACAACGGCGTTGGCATCGCCGGGGTCGCGCCCAATGCTTATATCCTGCCGGTGCGCGTGCTGAACGCGCAGGGCATCGGCACTTACTCGGCGGTGGCGGCAGGTATCGTGTACGCCGCCGATCAGGGCGCGCGCATCATCAACCTGTCGCTGGGTGGCGCGCAGCCGTCGAGTGTGTTACAGAACGCGGTGGATTATGCCGTGTCGAAAGGCGCGCGGGTGATCGCTGCTGCCGGGAACACCGGCGGCGCGGTGCTGTACCCGGCGGCGTATGCGCCGGTGATCGCGGTGGCGTCGGTTGACCCGACGTTGGAGCGCAGCAGTTTCAGCAGCTATGGCCCGGAAGTGGACTTGCTGGCGCCGGGGCGGGACATCATCACGACCAGCGCCGACGGCAGCTACCGCGTTGTTTCCGGCACGAGTTTCGCCGCGCCGCAGGTGGCCGGTGTGGCCGCGCTGGAAATCGGCCTGGGGCGCACGCTGACCGTAGATGGCGGTGTAGCGCAGGTCGCGGGCAGCGGGGAGAGTCTAACGCCCACGGGGACGGCGACAGAAACAGATGAGGTTATTCCAACTACTACACCGGAGCCAACACAAGATAATCTCGACGATTATTCGGAAACCATTAGACTATTGTATGATAGTTTGGAGCAGAGACTTGTTGATAACCTCATTATCTCCGGTACAGAAATGCACCTTTTGAGACTCAACTATAGTAATATTTATCCATATGTCATTCTTGGTTACTATGTCAAAAGCCAAGCTGACTCCCTAACAGACTTTGTTCCTGACATCGCTATTGCATATTTTGATGGGCAGACATGGGATATCAGGATTAGAGAAATTGATGGCGCGGGTTTTAATGATTGGTTATTCGCCATACCCGATCATTTTCTATCCTCAGATACAAAATCACTATTTGCGTATGCTCCGCCAGATGACTCTGCGATAGCACAGAGTTACAGTGGTCATTATCTTCCCTGGAAAAAGGGTGTTGCCCATACAGTAACAAAATGGCCCTACACCGGACCTTCCTCACCAAGACATGCTAATAATAAGGAGGTTGGAGCCTGGGACTTTGCCCTATCCATTGGTACTGAATTGTGGGCATCGAAGGAAGGAACTATAAAGTGGTTGCAGGATTCTAATGCCGCCAGCGCATTCAGCTACGTTTCAGGTACTACCTGGTGTACACCAGTGAATTCACCGACAAATTACGTCGTTATCAATCACGACGATGGTTCAGCCAGCCTGTATCTTCATCTTAACCAGGGTGGCGTTCCCGATTCCTATGTTGTCGGACAAACACGACTTAAACGGGGTGATACAGTAGGATATTCTGGGAATACCGGCTATGTTTGTACATCATCACCGGCTGATACTCCTCCTGCCAGTACGCGCGGCGCACATCTCCATTTTCAAGTAGGTGCTCAGTCTACAACCACATGGTATACACAATCCGGTGAGGTCACATTTAGCGACCCGAACTGGAGTGCGTCACAGACTAACCCCGTCAGTGGTAATGAGCGCAGCAGTGATACCGCCACCCCGCCGCCGGATAATACCGGCAGCGGCCAGATGAAGCTGCACAGTCAATCGAACTTCGGCGGCACGGTGCTGTTCAGCAGCAACGGCGGTTTCAGCAACGACCCCGCCGCCAACTCGTACTCGATGACCGTTCCCAGCGGCTGGTCGGTGAAAACGTGGCGCGGCGACAATCGCGGCGGTGAAATGCGCTGCTGGACGGGCAGCGTGACGAATCTTCAGGATCACGGCTGGCAGAATTCCATCCAGTCGGTCGAAGTGTTTACCAGCAACGTGTGCGACCCGCCGCAGTCGTCCGACGTGCGCCTGTGCCGGACGGACGATGGCAGCAACTGCACCGCCTTTCCGATTGGCGCGGACAGCAATCTGACCGACAACGGCCTGAACGATCAGGTGCGCTCGGTGCGCGTGCCGTCGGGTAAATCGCTGTTTGTGTTCAATGACGATAACTTCCGTAACAGCGCCGACTGTTACACCGCTGACCGCATCCCGCTGCCCACCGGCTCACCCTGGGATATACGCGGGCAGGTCACGTCCATCGTCATCCTCAATGAAGGCGGCTGCCCCT
>JARKOK010000414.1 GCA_029975765.1 Aggregatilineales bacterium | reverse complement strand
CAGCGCCGCCTGTTTGGCCTGGTCAATCTTGCCTTCTTCCAGCATCGAGCCGGAAATGTCAATCAGCAGCACGATGTCCGCCTGTTTCTTCACCAGCGACCAGCTCTGCTGGATGGACACAATCACATCCGCGTTCGGCACATCCAGCACCGTTTTCGGACCGGCGACGGTCACGCCGTTTTCCTCGGCAAACGGGTACGTCAGTTCAACATCCGGGTTGGCCGGGCGGAAGCCAAAGCTCATGATCCGTTCCTGCACGGGTCTGGTCAGCACGTAGTCGGTGAAAATCCGCGCCGCTTCGGTCTGTTCCGGCGTCACCCAACTGGCGCTCACGATGCCAAACGGATGTTCGTGCCAGAAGGTGCCTTCCTTCGGATACAGCGCCACCAGCTTTTCCGGCGGTTTCACGTCGGTTTTGCCCTGGTTGATGAAAATCAGGTCGTTTTCTTCCAGCGCCACGAAGTCCAGGTACTCCGGCCCCTGCGCGATGTACTGTTTAAACTCGGTCGTGCGGCTGGAATAGTGGCGGATCAACTGCTCAATCTGGCGCACGCCGTCCTGCACGTTGCCGTCGCGCACCTGGTCAATCGTCAGTACGCGCCCGGTAAAGCCGTTTTTCCGCGCCGCCGCGTAGAATTCCGAGATCAGCGTGGACAGCGCGGTTGAACTCACATAGGGATCGGTGTGACCGTAGTACACCGTGCGGCGGCAGTTCGGCACCTCGTAATCACACCAGCCGTTCGGGCTGTTCAGCACGTCCAGCAGTTCTTCCCAGCCGATGTCATCGTAACCTACCTTATCGCGGATGGCCTGCAGGCGGCTTTCCCAGATCGCCATCACCACCGGCGCCAGCGCCGTCGCCCGAATGTTGCCCAGATCAAACAGTTCCCGACCGCCTAACTCGTTCGCCAGCACCAGCCAGTGACTCACCGACGGGGCAAAAATCGTGGGACGCGAGACATTGGCATTGTTGGGAGCGATGATGGCGTTGACGATGCCCTGCATCACCGTGCCGGACGACGCGCCCTGGCCGTTGGTGGGGTCGGTGACGACGACCGGGCGCTGGCCGCTGGCCCACGCCTCTCCGGTCACGGGATTTTTACCCTGCGCCGACAGGCGGTTGAACTCGTCAATCGTCTGCGGCATGTACAGCGCCGACTCCGGCGCGTAAACAATCGAGATTTCGACCGCGTTGCTCATGTTAGTGCCGGGTTCGCTGCCGCCGTCGCAGGCTGCCAGCAGGGTCAGCAGCAGCACTATCACCATCACTGTACGGAACATTTTATCAGCCATGCCTCTCATCCTGTTCTGTGAATCCCGCTTAAACATCAATCGCTGCCTGAACACGGCAGGCCGTGTCCTCAGGCCATCAGCCTCAATTCGACGCAATCCAGTTGATATAACCCTGCGCGTCGGCGCGGGCGGGCGGCGTGACCGGCTGGCCGAGCGCCGCATCGTAACGAATGCCAGAGGCCGCGCCCGCCGCGAACAGCGCAGTTTCCGGCGCGGCGCTGCCGTTCACCGGGCGCAGGCCGTATTCCAGCGCCTGTGCCTGCTGCGCCGGGGCCAGCAGCCACGCGGCCAGCGCATCCACCGCCGCGCGTTCGTCGGCGCCGGTCTGCGGGTCGTTCCAGCGCGCCAGCGGAAAATCCAGCACGAACTGGTAGGCGGGGTAGGCAAACACCACTTCTTCGATGCGCTGCAAGCGCGACAGGTTCACCAGCCAGTCCACTTCTGGCAGCAGCGCCACATCGGCAGTCGCCGTGCCCTGCCGCGCCATCGCCGCCGCCGGGTCGCCGGCCAGCGTGCTGAAGTTCGGTACGCTGCGAATAACCGGCTGCATCCAGTCACGGAAGGCGCGCGCCCGCAGCGCCTCGCCGGTTAAATTTCCGGTTTCGTGGAAGGCCGCCGCGCCGGAGAACATAACCGCCAGCCCGGACATTTTGCTGGTGGGCTGCGCGAAGGCCAGCTTGACGAACTGCCATGCCGGGTCACCGCCCAGCGCCGTCCAGGATTCTACTTTAGCCGCCGCTGCCACCGCCGGCCAGTCGAACGGCTGCGCGCCGTTCTGCGTCAGCACGTTCACGCGGCTGGCAAAGCCGCCCCATACCAGCGGCGACTGCGCCAGCGACGCCGCCGCCAGTTCAAACGGCAGCCCGCCTTCAACGGCATACCGCACCGAGGCCGACGACGCCGGTATCCAGGCCGCCGGGTGAGCGACTGCTGTCCATGTCTGGCTGCCCAGCCAGACTTTCAGATCATCCACCGGCTCTAACACAACCCGCACGCGGCGCGTGCCGTTCACCACCGGGTCGGTGGCGTTAAAAGCATTGACCGCGTGTTGCAGCCAGGCGTTCGCCGTCGCGTCTGCCGCTACCCGGATTTCCAGCGGCGGCTGCGAACTGATGAACCGGCTGGCGGCGATAATGCCCGCCGCCAGCAGGATAAATAACCCGATGAAAATCGTTCCACGTTTCATGCCGTTGACACCCTTGCGCCGGTTATGCCCATTGTGAGTTTAACGCTGCTGCGGTTGGTGGTGTCCCTCAAAAACTGGGGGACATCTCTTGTTAAGGATAGCACATTCAGGCGTAAAGGGTGGAAAGTTATAACCCCTGTCCTATTGTTTCGATCTTCATTTTGTCTTTATAATGCATTCAGGTGAAAGTGAAAAGTTGAAAGTATCCGTTGTTCGCTTTCTTCTTTTTTATCGGTCACGCTGTTCTTATCGCCTTGATGCAGGAGGATGGAAGATGCGCCGACGTTTGTGTTTCTTGCTGGTGATCGCGGCTCTGCTGACCACCGGCTTACTGATCACCGCCGCGCAGGACGGCGGCACGTATACCGTCCGCCTGGGCGACGTGCTCGACCTGATCGCCGCCGCTTACGATGTGGACACCACCTGCCTCGCGGCAGCCAACGATCTGGCTAATCCCAACAAGTTAAGAGCCGGGCAGGTTTTGACGATTGACCTGAGCTGCCCGCGTTACACCGGGCCGGCGTTTGTCACCAACCCGCGTGACAGCGGCACCACTACTACCGCGTCCGTCCGCGACTCCGGTCAGGGCGGCGGCGGGGTGGTGGCCGGCCCGAATGACCAGACGTATACGGTCAAACGCAACGATACGCTGGATACCATCGCCCAGGCTTTTAACGTCTCCATCATTTCGCTAAAGCTGGTGAATGCTCTGGAAAACCCCAATAAGCTGATGGCCGGCGATACGCTGATCATCCCCGGCGACGCGCCGCCTTACGGCGCGTATCCCGCCCTGAGCAATCCCATCGTCGCCGCCGGCGCGACCGGCGATCTTGAACTGGGACAGGGCGGTGGTGGCGCCGCGCTGGGGCCGGGCGATGAGGCATACGTGGTGCAGCCGCGTGACGTACTTGACCGCATCGGCGCGCGTTATGACAGGCAGGTGGACTGCATCGTGCAGGGCAACAATCTGGCCGACCCGCACCGGCTGTACGCCGGGCAGGTGATCATCATCCCCGGTAACTGCCCACCCTACGATGGGCTGGACTTCGTGCCCAGCCGCGCCGGGGGTTAAATCGAATCGGCACGACCAACCGGTTTTTCGACTGTCGGGACGCGGTATGCCGCGTCCCGACGGATGTTACTTTTCGCCTGGCGAATTTTCTTATGTACGAAGACGAGGA
>JARKOK010000544.1 GCA_029975765.1 Aggregatilineales bacterium | reverse complement strand
GTTTTGCAGATTGGCCCGACCACTCAGGCGCAATCGGGCGCCCCCGGTCAGTCGCTTGTCTACACCCTGACGGCCACTAACTACGAGAGCGCGGCGCGTTCCTATACCGTTACGATCAGTGGTCAGCAGTGGTCCAGCAGTGCTTCTCCAGTGTTGCTTTCCATCCCTGGCAATGGCGGCAGCACTTCCTTTACCGTCACCGTGCAGGTGCCGACCAATGCTTTGCCCGGGGCAAGCGATACGGCGACGGTGACAGTCACCTCGCGCCGCGACCCGAATATCTTTGCCAGCAGCACCCTGGTCAGCACTGCCATCGAGGGCGGCAACAACCCGCCCGACGCGCAGAACTTGACTTTGCAAACTGAGGAAGATGTTCCTCTCAGCGCGGCATTGACTGCCACTGACGCGGATAGCGACCCGCTGACCTTTGCCAAGGGCAGCGACCCGGCACACGGCACGCTGACGGTCGCCGCCGATGGTGCCTTTACCTACACGCCGGCGGAAAATTACTTCGGCGACGATAGCTTCACCTTCACCGTCAGTGATGGGCGCGGCGGCAACGATACCGGCACGGTTGCCATCACCGTCACCCCGGTCAACGATGCGCCGCAAGTCTTGCAGCCCATCCCCGATCAAACCTGGCAGCAGGCCGATGGGGCACAATCCTTCAGCTTTAGTGCCGCGACCTTTGGCGACGTGGAGGATGATCCGTTGACCTACACGGCAACGTTGAGCAATGGCGATCCGCTACCGGCCTGGTTGACCTTCACAAGTGCCACGCGCAGCTTCAGCAGCGCCGCGCCGCAGGTTGGCATTTATCCCATCGTGGTTACCGCTTCGGATGGCAACCTGAGCGCACAAACGATGTTCACTCTGTTTGTGCAGGGCACAACACCGTTCCAATACCTGTTCTTGCCCGGGTTGATGCGCTAAATCCATCTTCGTGAAGAAAGAAGGCCGCCGGTTGCTGTGAGGCAACCGGCGGCTGTTTTGTGAAAGTGTGTGCTATTCTTTCAGCGCTGAAGCGATGGCAGGTACAGGTTCCACGGCGTGACGTTGGCGCGCAGTGCCAGGTTGAGCGTGCGCGTTGGCGGCATGCCCGGGTTCGGGTCGCTCAGGTTGATGTTGACTTGACCGGTGTAAAAAAACATTTCTGCATCGGCCTGGAAAGCAACCTTGAACGTGCAGGTATCGCCGCTATGATAGGGGGTGGTGCTGGAGCAGTTGTCGTTCCCGATGCTGAAACGGCTATTGGAGAGCGGGTCGAGCGCAATCTGATCCACGTATAGGTCAGCCAGGAACAACATGCGGAAGGTCTTTTCAGCATACTCGAAGGGATGGCGATTGCCAAAATCCCAGCTTGTTGGCTGAACGTTGGGGTTGCCGGGCGGGTTGCCCTGATCGCGCATGAAGACTTGCAAGATATAGGCATAGCTGCCATCGGCATCATCGCCGGCCAGGTTGGCGAAGGAGGAGAAGTAGACAAACTGAGCGTTGCGGTTGAACTCGCCCCACACCGAGTCGCC
>JARKOK010000401.1 GCA_029975765.1 Aggregatilineales bacterium | reverse complement strand
TGAGTACCGTTTCAAAGGCGGTGAGATTTGCGTGAATATCGGAAATCACGAGGATACGCATAGACCTGTATTCCTGGGATAGTTAGCGGGTCATGATATATACTGCATCTTACCACGCTTTAAGATGACAGGCGAATAATTTATCTTAATGAATCAACCGCTAACCAGAAGTTCACAATTCATTTATTTGCTGGTGGGGGTCGGTCTGGCTGTGATCCTTTCCGCGTGTACGATGGGCGTGTCTCCCCTGCCGACAGCGGTTTTCCTGCCGGAGATGAGCACGCCAACAGCGACCCCGCTGCCAACGACCGCGCCAACGGCCACGCCTGCTTATCCCTGGACGGACGAGAACATAACGGCCAGCGGCATCTGTTTCGAGGCCGCGCGCGACGCCGCCGGCAGGGTATTCGTGCTGCGCCGCGCGGAGGAACACATCCGGTTTTACGATGAGGTGGACAGCCGCCGCCTGTGCCGCCAGCCGGTGACCCGCCAGCCGTTCACCTTCGACGGCGGGCGCGTGCTGGCGGGTTTGTGGAGTGCGGGTATGGGCTGTACGGCGCGCCATGAAGTCCTCAGCGTGCAGCGCGACGACACAGCGCGAACGTTCACGATCACGCTGCGGTTTGTGACGGACGGAGACTGTGCTTACGAACTGGTGCGCCCGTTCTGGGTGGGTTTGGATGGCCTGGGGGAATACAACATTCAGTTCGTTGTGACGCAGTAAGGCGACCGCTTGTAAAATACGGTATACAATGGTCAGGAATACGAGTGTTCGATACAAACGCAGCAGCAGTAAGGGGGCAGTGTGGATCGGCTTGAAGATATTCTCCTACGCCTGGCACAGCAGCACGCGCCGCAGGTGATGCGCGCCTGGCAGCCCGACGATCCGCAGCGCCTGGCGCGGCTGGCGCGCCACCTTGCCAGTTATAACGTGCTGGTGATCGTTGGCGATTTTCCCCAGACGCTCCGCAGCGTGTCGCAGGACATGGGCGCGGAGATTCAGTCGTGGGTAGATGGTTACGGCCAGATGTACCTGCTGCTGGCGCGCAGTCTGTTTCCCTCGTTTACGGGTGTGAAAGCCCAGTATGCCGACGACCGCTGGCCGGTGGTCATTACGCTGCACGGGGACTCCGCGCCGGTGATCGAGGCGCTGGCCGGGCTGATCGCGCCGTATATCGCCGCGCGGCAGACCGAAGCGGTGGTGTCGGAGATCGAACTCATCGGGCTGATGGAACTGGTGCTGGATACGCTGGAAGCGACCACCCTGCCGCGTGATGTCTACAAGCGGCTGGTCAATGATGGGGTGGTGCTGCTCAAGCGGCTGTTAATGGCCTCGATTCGCCAGCTTCCGCTGACCAATTTTGACCGCCGTGTGTTTACCGACAGCGAACGGTTTATTCCCCTGCCGCCCGAACCGCCTACCCTGCCCGAAGAGGACAGCGGGCTGCTGGGCGATA
This sequence comes from Aggregatilineales bacterium, assembly GCA_029975765.1. Classification (GTDB taxonomy): domain Bacteria; phylum Chloroflexota; class Anaerolineae; order Aggregatilineales; family Phototrophicaceae; genus CFX2. The sequence goes on along the minus strand of JARKOK010000401.1, from coordinate 4,569 downwards.
CGCGCGTGGATGTGGCGACGCTGAGGCCGGATCAGGCGGCCTACACCCCGCCCGATACCCAGACCCTGACGGCCACCCAGTCGCTGAATCCGGCTGACAGCCCCGCGCCCAAACCACACGAAACACCGTCCTTCTTTGTGCCGCGCCGGGGTGAAGTGAAACGCCGCCCGCCGGTGCCGCGTTTACCGGGTGACGAGGACTAAATCTCTAATTATCGAGAAAGCGGTATAATGGGTGAGGATACGCTGCTGCGTGTCTTGACCGGTTTATGTTGCCACAGGAGGCGATGCCGTGCGCCGTTGGATGCTCCTATTCATTCTGGTTGGGCTGGCGCTGCCGGCGCTGCTGGCCGCGCAGGAAGTGCCTGCCGACGCGCCATCACCGTTTGATGCCAACTCGCTGCAACTGCTGATTCAGGCGCGCAGCGATCTGGAACTGCTGGCGAACGACCGGCTGGGCGCGGTGCGTCCGCCCCTGTGGAGCGGCAGCCAGGATATTTACAACCCGGAACTGGCGCGGCTGCTGCGGCTTGATCTGGAACTGCTGGCCGGCACGCTGCTCGCGCCGGAACAACGCCCGCCGGGCTGGTTTGGGCCGGTGCGCGGTACGTCGCTGGTGTTCGCCCGCGACATTCGCCACGACCTTGAACTGCTGGCGGATACCGTCATCCAGCCGAATGTACGTCCGGGGGGCTGGGTGGGTGGTGACCCGCTGCTGCGCTGCGACCGCGCCGTACAATCGCTGGTGAGCCTGCTGGAACGCAGCGGTTTTATCCTGCCGCTCAATGCCAGCACGCCGGACTTCTGCGCGCAGGCGGAACTACAGGCCGCGCAGTTTGCCGAAGCGAACCCGGCAGTCACCTTCGCCAGCGCCGCGCCAGCGCAGACATCCGGCGCGGCTGCCGCGTCCGGTGCGCCGGTCGTGCCCCCCGGCAGCGCGCGCATTACCGGTGAACTGGCGCTGGGTTTCCTCAATCGTTATGCGACCGAACATATCGGCCTGATTCCGGTGGGCACGATTTTTACGCCGGTGGCGCGCAGTTTTACCGAGTTTTCGCGGATGATGCTGATTCGCGGCGAGGGTTTTGAATTGTTCATTGACCACCGCGACTCGACCGTGACCGACGCTGAATTTGCCGGGCTGCCGGATGTGAACGGCGTCAGCGTGAACACGCTGTGCGAGGTCGAGTGGTGCCGGCCAGTCACGTACACGGTTGGCTCGCCGGCAGCCCGCCGACCGCTGCCGCCGCTGCCGGGGACGGCGTCGGTGGTGAGCGCGGCGACCACGCCCAACAACCGGATAAAAGTGCCGGTGGAACATCTGATTATTTATTATGACGGCCAGGACGCGGACGGCACGACGGTGGTGCGAATGCAGTTGTGCGCCAAACCAACCGGCCAGCCGGGCAACACCTGTCAGAATGTGACGCAGGTGATCGCTCCCGGCGGCGCCGCGCTGGTGTCCGTGGGCAATGTGAACGGGATCGCGCAGTTCCGGCTGCCGTATAACTACAGCGCGCATACGCTGTATGCCGCCGCGTATTATATGACGGACGTATGGATTGCCGCCCCTGGGCAGCGGCGATAACTCAGGAAGGTCTTATGATTCGTCTGTTTGTTGCGGTTGATCTGCCGGATGATGTGAAAGATCAGTTGATGGAGATGTCGAAGGGCATCACCGGCGCGCGCTGGCTGCCGCGTAACGAACTGCACCTGACGGTGCGGTTTATCGGCGAAGTGGAAGATGCGACCTACCGCGCGATACGCACCGCGCTTGGCTCGGTACGCGCCGAACCCTTTCACATGACGCTGCGGGGGGTGGGGCAGTTCCCGGCCAAAGGCCCGGCGCGCGTGATATGGGTGGGGGTGGATCTGCCGCCGGAATTAACGGCGCTGTATAACGCGGTCGAGGCCGCGCTGTCCGGGCTGGGGCTGCCGCCAGAAGGCCGCCCGTTTGTGCCGCATATTACGCTGGCGCGGGTGAAAACCCCGCCGCTGGCGGAGGTGATCCGACAGTACATGAGCAAACATGCCAGCTTCCACACGCCGCCGATTCCGGTCAGTGAGTTTGTGCTGTATTCCAGCTTCCTGCGCCCGGACGGCCCCTTCTACCGGCATGAGGGCGTCTATCCGCTGCGCCCGGAGTAAGTGCGTGTATTTACGTATTTCATGAATTTTTCCCAAAGACTATCGTAAGCCGGATAACCTTTAGCCTTCGCGCGCCCGCTCTCCGTGATAATAAAGATAGAATGAACACGCGGAGAACGAAGGTTATGGCACTCGATCAAAAGCTGCTTAAGCAGGTGCGCGACAAAGACCCCAAAGTGCGGCGTAAAGCCATCGTGGCATTGGCGGACTGCCGGGATGCGGCGGCGCTGGAGGTTCTCGACAACGCGGCGCGTACCGACGCCGACGAAAAACTGCGCGCGCTGGCCGCCAGAGCGCAGGCACATCTTAAAGAACACGTTGATCGCAGCGAAAAAGTCGCCGCCAACCCGGAAGCCTACAAGGATGACCCGGCGCTGAAACCCCGCATTTCGGACAAGGACAAAGCGCGCGCGAAAGCCGCGATGGACGAGGCTCTCAGTTATTACATCGCCAAGGATAATGCTAAGGCGACCAAATGCCTGATCAAGGCGGTGGTGGCGAATCCGCTGCTGAAGGAAGACAGTTATTTCCTGAGCATGGCGGGCAACATCCTCAATGTGCCGCAGGATGATGCCATGCAGGTGCTGTTTGACAATACCAAACGCAATGATTACATCGTATCGTCAAAGCAGGCCGTCATTCAGCGCAAAAAGAACGAACATTATGCCAGTACCAATGAACTGACCTGGATGGCCGTCTGGTTTGATCTCGGCGTATTTGCCGCCGTGACTGCCGTTATCACCTTCCTGCTGCCGCTGGTATTCGTGCAGATGATCGGGCGCACGATTGAATACCAGAGTACGCTGACCTTCGAGCAGCGGCAGGAAGAAAGCATGTTGATCCCGGCGGACATGATCGCGTTCAACGATGCCGTTTCGACGGTCGGCATCCCGATTTTTCTGGCGGTAGCACTGGGGACAGCCGCCGCGACCGCCGTCAGTATGCTGCTTCAGGGCGGCGCGATTCATCTGATCGCTACCAAACTGCTCGGCGGCACCGGTACGATGCGCTACATGATGTGCCAGATTTTGCCATACTATTCCATGACATCACTGGTGCTGTTCGTGTGGCTGTGTATTGCGATGGGCATCATCGCGGTGGGCGCGGGTATCATCGGCCTGGTCTGCCTCGCGCCGATGGCGCTGGCAAGTCTGGTGATTGTCTTTAAAGTCGCCGGCAAGATCGGCGCAGCCTATGATTTTGGCGCGGGGAAAGGCTGCATGGCGCTGGTCATCAGCAGCATCGCCCTGGCGCTGGTATCGTCGCCGGTCACGATGATCATCCAGAATGCGTTTTCCTCATGGATGGCGCAGGCGATGTTCTCCCTGTAAGTATCCTGAAATAACCGGACGGCTGTTGGTTTGCAGGGGCGCGACCTACCGCGCCCCTGTGCGCGTTGTAATCCCTACGACGGTCGCCACGCGGCGCGGTCATCCCAGCAGTCGTTGACCGTTAGCTGGCGAAGACCGCTGCCGTCCACCTGAATCAGGTACAGGTCGGCGCTGCCGTCACGCTGCGAGGTATAGGCGATGTACCGGCCATCCGGCGACCAGTCGGGTGAGGTATCGCGGGACTCGTCGTGGGTCACGCGGCGCACGTTCGTGCCATCGGCGTCCATCACGTAAATGTCCAGGCTGCCATCGCGGCTGGAGGCAAAGGCGATTTCACGTTCGTCGGGCGACCAGTTGGGGCTGGCGTCGGTGACGGCATTTTCCGTCAGTTTCCGCGAAATGCCATGATCCATGATGTACAGCTCATCGGCCAGTTCGTAGATGCGGCGGGTGCGGTCGCGTGTCCAGTCACCGCGCACCGGCGAAGGTTCGGCCAGGCCGTTTAACCACGCTGCGGCGTCGGGCGTGGTCGCACGCGGGCGGCCACCGGGCAGTTCCAGCGTGTAAATGTGCTGGAGTGGGCCGGTGTAAAACAGGAAACCAAGCTGCCGGCCATCCGGCGACCAGACAAACGCATTCTCGTTGACCAGGCTGCGGGTCAGATTCAGGCTGAGGCCGCGTTCCACATCCAGCAGATACACATCCCACATGCTGTGACAGTTTGCCAGATAAGCCAGTTGGCGGCCAACCGGCGCGACCAGCCAGCCGGACGCGGCCAGCGCGGCAGCGGCGAACAGGGTGGTCAGCGTGATGGCAGACAGCAGCGCGGCTTTCAAGAATGGCTCCCGGCGGTGAATGATCAGCGGTTGAGCGTAGGGTAACGACTATAGAGAATTTTTGCCAATTTTTGCATACTCGTATGATAAACTGACCGGCAGTGGTGAGTCTGGCAGGCAGTCCGGGTATGGCGCGTCGTGCCCGTCTTGACCGCGTTTTTCATCACTGCCGGCGTCAACCAGCCGTTATTTGAGGAACGACATCATGAAACGACTGATTTCCCTGCTGCTGTGCCTGCTGCTGCTGCCCGCCAT
>JARKOK010000388.1 GCA_029975765.1 Aggregatilineales bacterium | reverse complement strand
GCGTACCGGTTCCTGAGCGATGATTTCCGGCTGCTCAATCACCGCGCGCAGCCGGGGATACAAATCCTCGCCGCCGCGTTTGAATTCCAGAAAGAACGCCTGATGATTGATGCCCGCGCACCGGTAAGCCACTTCATCATAAGGCACCTGAATCCAGCGCGCCAGCATCTCGCTCGTCCCCTGCACGCTGTGGCATAACCCGACATGCGGGCGACCGGTGCCCCGGTCAAATGCCCAGCAGTTCGCGGCCATCGGGTTCACATAATTCAGCAGCAGGGCATCCGGCGCGAGTTCGTCCATCTCACGCCCGATTTCCAGCAGAACAGGGATGGTGCGCAGCGCGCGGAACACGCCGCCCGGCCCCAGCGTGTCGCCCACACACTGCTCGACCCCGTAACGCCGGGGGATATCAATGTCCAGTTGGTAGGCATCCAGCCCGCCCTGCTGGAACGTCGTCACCACATAATCCGCGCCGCTGATGGCAGCCCGGCGGTCAAGCGTCGCCTCGACCCGCGCGGCTGCCCCGCGCCGGTCTACGATGGTCTGCACCACCTGGCGCGATTGTTCCAGCCGCGCCGGGTCAATATCCATCAGCACCAGCGTGCTGTCCTGTAATGCGGGGACAAACAGCACGTCGCTGCACAGATTACGGGTGAACACCAGGCTGCCCGCGCCGATGAAAGTAATCTTTGCCATGACAGACAAATCCTTTAATAGTATGGGAATGTACCGGATTGCCGGTCAATCTTACCAGCCTTCGTCAGCAGGCAGTATAGCCGCCGCGCAAAGCAGTTATTCATACAGGAAACACTTGACCACAAATTCTGGCCGGCCCTTTAATCCGTAAGCCGGGGCGCCGGGCCGGTTGATTCCCGGATCATGAGTTCCCAGTTTCCTTCTATCTCTTCACGCGGGCGATCAGGCTCAAGCAGACGCCGGCGCAGCATTTGAACAGCGCGCCGGCCTGTCGCTTCTGGCTCGTGCGCGACCGATGTCAGGCGCGGCACGGCATAACCGGCAAAGGGAATATCATCGAAGCTGGCAATCGAGACATCCTGCGGCACGTGCAGACCGAGATCAACTGCCGCGCGCAGCGCCGCCATACCCAGCAGATCGTTAATCACCAGCAGCGCCGTCGGACGCTTTGGCTGGCGCAGCAGCTCCAGCGCGCATTGATAGCCGCCTTCCATCGTCGGCTCACACTGGCGGAACAGCGTATCGTCAACGGTGATACCAAGCTGCTGCATGGCAGCCTGATAGGGGTGCAGCCGGTCAAGTCCCTGTTCGAGTTTAGAAACGCCGTAAACGAAACCGATACGCCGGTGTCCCAGGCCGATGAGGTATTTCATCAATTCTTGAGCCGCTTCCCAGTATCCGTCGTGAACGCAGTCGAAGACCGAGTCGGTCGAGGTGATCTCAACAATCGGGCGCTGTGATTTGCGAAGCTGGCGCAGGATTGGCGGGGGCAGCAGCTTGAAGCCAATCATCAGGATCAGCCCATCCACACGCTGCTGGGCTAACTCGCGCAGTCCCTGCTGTTCCAGTTCCGGGGTCATGGGGTTGCGCGCCAGCAGCAGGCTGTAGCCGTTGGCATCGGCCTCAGACGAGATACCACTTAGAATTTTCCAGAAATACGGGTTTTCGTAGATCGGCAGCAGCACACCCAACGTCCTGGTCGCGCCGCTGCGGAGGGACTGCGCGCGCGCATCCACCACGTATCCCAGTTCATCAATCGCATCGAGAACGCGCTGCCGGGTTTCCGGCGAAATGGGCACGCGCCCATCAACATGATCGTTCAGCACATACGATACGGTAGCGCGGGATACACCGGCTTTTTGGGCGACATCAAGCTGCGTCGGGCGTTTCATCATCAACCATTTTTGAATAAACGCGGTCTATTGACACGATTCAATTGAAACGTGTCAATAGAGAATAGGCAACTGTCGGCTATTTGTCAAGTAATTCCTCCTGGCCGTTCAGCACATCGGTGAATCTGGCTGTCAGCATGATAGGTATCTATCCTCGATCAGATTTGAGCCGCACAGGGTTCGTTTTATTGGTTAAAGTGCCTGTAGACCAAAACAATCATTATTTGACACGTTTCAACTGAATCGTGTAAATTCAGATTAGAGAACAGCCCTGTTTTTATCAACTGGTTGGCTGGTTTTTTCACCTGTACATCCAAATATACCTTATAAGGAGGTTTTATCTTGATGCAAATTGTTGATCTCCGCTGTGAATACCGGACGAATCCGTTGGGTATTGACATCACAATACCCCGCCTGAGCTGGCGGCTGCACACCGACCGCAGCGGCGCTCACCAGGCCGCCTACCATATTCTCGCCGCCAGCGACCCCGCGCTGCTGGCTGAGGGTAAAGCCGACCTGTGGGATACAGGCCGGGTGGAGTCCGGCCAGTCTGTCCATGTGGTGTATGCCGGGCAGCCGCTTCAGTCCCGCCAGCGGGTGTACTGGCGCGTTACGGTCTGGGATGACACCGGTACTGCCACGCCAGGTGACACCGCCTGGTTTGAATTAGGGCTGTTGAATCGCGCTGACTGGCAGGCCGCCTGGGTTGGCGCGGCGCTGCGTGGGGCGCCGCGCAGTCCGATCCCCGCGCCCTATCTTCGTAAAGCCATCGCCCTACCCGGTGCGGTACAGTCGGCGCGGCTGTACGTGACGGCGCTGGGCCTGTACGAATGCTGGATTAACGGCCAGCGCGTCGGGGATGACGTACTCACCCCCGGCTGGACGGATTATTTCAAACGCGTCCAGTACAAGGTCTATGACGTGACCGGTTTATTGCAGACGGGCGACAATGCCTTCGGCGCGATGCTCGGTGATGGCTGGGCGGTCGGGCATCTGGGCTGGGCGCACCGCCAGCGTTACGCCGACCGTCCGCGCTTGTTCGCGCAGTTGGAAATCACCCTGGCCGACGGCAGCCAGATCACAACGGCGACGGACTCCACCTGGAAGTATCAGTTTGGCCCGGTCGCCAGCAGCGACCTGCTGATGGGCGAAGAATATGACGCGCGGCTGGAGCTGCCGGGCTGGAATCAGCCGGCTTATGACGACCGCGACTGGTATCCGGTGCAGGTGTTTGATGATCCCGGCATGGCGATTGCTGCCACCAACGGCCCAACGGTGCGCCGCATCGAGGAACTCACGCCGGTCAGCGATCCGGTGGATAAAGGCACGTTTGACAGTTCCCGTCACATCTTTGATCTGGGGCAGAACATGGTTGGCTGGGTGCGGTTCAAAGGCCGCGCGCCGGCGGACACCACCATCACGCTGCGCTTTGCCGAAGTGCTGAACCCGGACGGCACGATTTATACCACCAATCTGCGCACCGCCCGCGCGACGGATTATTACACCTTCAAAGCGGATGAGGAAATCGTCTGGGAACCCCGCTTCACCTTTCACGGCTTCCGTTATGTGGAACTGTCCGGTTATCCCGGCGAGGTTTCGCGCGATACGATTACCGGCGTCGTGCTGCATTCCGACATGCGGCCAACCGGCGAGTTTACCAGTTCCGACCCGCTCCTGAATCAGCTTCAGCACAACATCATCTGGGGGCAGAAGGGCAACTTCCTGGATGTGCCGACTGACTGCCCGCAGCGCGACGAACGGCTGGGCTGGACGGGTGACATTCAGGTATTTGTACGGACGGCGGCCTACAACATGGATGTCGCCGGCTTCATGACCAAGTGGGCGCAGGATGTGGCCGACGCGCAGGACGAGCAGGGCGTGGTGCCGCCAGTCGTTCCCACCATGAAAACCTCATTTTTGCAGGACGGCGGGCCGGCCTGGGCCGACGCGGTGGTGATCTGCCCCTGGACGATCTACCTGTGTTACGGCGATACGCACATCCTCGAAACGAACTACGAGCCGATGCGCCGGTTCATGAACTTCCTCATCGAGACCAGTCCGGGTTATATTCGCTGCGCCCCCGAATATGAAGGCTGGCACGGCTTTGGTGACTGGCTTTCGATCAACGCCCGAACCCCGCGCGACCTGATCGGGACGGCCTTCTTCGCCTACGATGCCAACCTGATGGCGCAGATCGCTGATGTGCTGGGCAAAACGGCAGATGCCGCCCGCTACCGCCAGCTCTTTGCGGACATCAAGGCCGCGTTCGCGGCGCGTTTCCTGTACGGCAGCAGCGTGACCTCCGCCTCGGCGATTCCGTCCGAAGCGTGGAAACGTCTCGAACACGCGGATCGTATCTCTCAGGGCAGCCTGAAAATGGTGGACTACGGCCCGGTGACCACGCAGGTGTTCAACGACAAACTGTTCACGCCAACCCAGACCGCCTATGTGCTGGCGCTGCACTTTGACCTGCTGCCGGCGGACATGCGCGCGCTGGCCGCCACCGAACTGATTGCCGACATCCAGCGCCGGGGCAACCATCTCTCGACCGGCTTTGTCGGCTCGCCGTATCTGCCCCATGTCCTGAGTCAGACCGGCCATCTGGACGCCGCTTATGATCTGCTGTGGCAGAAAACCTGGCCGTCGTGGCTGTATCCGGTAACGCAGGGCGCGACGACCATCTGGGAACGGTGGGACGGCTGGACGGAGGACAGCGGCTTCCAGAGTCCCGAAATGAACTCTTTCAACCATTACGCTTACGGGGCGATTGGCGCGTGGCTGTACATGGTCGTCGCGGGGATCAATGTTGATCCGGCGCAGCCGGGATACAAACGCAGCATCCTGCGACCGCAGCCGGGCGGCGGCTTAACGTCGGCAGCCGGGCGGCTTCAGACGCAGTATGGCGAACTGGTCTCGCAGTGGGAAACCGCCGGTGGTACATTTGATTGGACAATCGTGGTGCCGCCCAATACGACGGCGGAGGCGCACCTGCCGGTCGAGGCGCGTGGCCCGGCCACACTCAACGGCAGTCCGGTTGCCGGTCTGGTTCACGAACTGCGTTCGGGGACACATCACTTTATCGTCGCGTTAGGCTAAAGGCCGTCCCACAAGGAGAATTATATGTCATCGAATCAGGTACAGGCGCTCCTAGGCCAGCTTACGCTGGAAGAAAAGGCCGCGCTGTGCATCGGCGCTACCCCCTGGCAGACCGTCGCCGTTGAACGGCTGGGGCTGCCGCACATCACCGTTTCCGATGGCCCGCACGGTGTTCGGCGGGCGATTGATCCCACGTCGTTAATCAACGAAAGTCATCCCGCCACCTGCTACCCGGTCGCGGCGGCGCTGGCTGCCACCTGGGACAAAGAGCTGATGTTCGAACTGGGACAGGCGCTGGGTGACGAGTGCCGGGCGCTGGACGTGGATGTGCTGTTGGGGCCGGGCATCAACATCAAACGTTCGCCGCTGTGCGGGCGTAACTTCGAGTACTTCTCCGAAGACCCGGTGCTGGCCGGTGAACTCAGCGCGCGGCTGATTCAGGGCGTGCAAAGCAAAGGCATTGGCACTTCGCTCAAACATTTTGCCGTCAACAATCAGGAAACCCGCCGTTTCACCGTAGACGCGGTCGTTGATGAGCGCACCCTGCATGAGATTTATCTGACCGGCTTCGAAATCGCCGTCAAACAGGGGCAGCCCTGGACGGTGATGTGCGCCTACAACAGTGTCAATGGTTATCTGTGTTCCGAACACACCTACCTGCTGACCGACATCCTCCGCGAACGCTGGGGCTTTGAGGGCTTTGTCGTATCAGACTGGGGCGCGGTGCGGGATCGCCTCCCCTCGCTGCGTGCCGGTCTGGACTTGCAGATGCCGGGGCCGTCGCCGCACGGTGTCCGGGACGTTGTGGAGGCCGTGACCAGCGGCGCGCTGGACGAAGCGGTGCTGAACCGCACCGTCGAGCGCCTGCTCACGATCATCCTGCGGGCGCAGCAGACGCCGAAAGGTGGCAGCATCAATATCGAAAGCCATCACGCGCTGGCGCGGCGCATCGCGGCAGAAGCGGTTGTTCTGCTGAAAAATGAAGGCGACCTGCTGCCCCTGACGGGTGATGAAACCGTTGCCGCGATCGGTAAAGCCGCGCTCACGCCGGTCTTTCAGGGCGGCGGCAGTTCGCATGTGAAACCCACCCGCGTGGATGCACCGCTTGAACTGCTGAAGGAGCGGGCCGAGGTACACTTTGTCGAGGGCGACAACCTGAAATCGGACGTGAATCACACCTTGATTACCGAAGCCGTCAGCGCCGCCCGCGCGGCAGATGTGGCCGTGTTGTTCATCGCCCTGCCCGCGCAGATCGAGTCCGAAGGCTACGACCGCCGCGACCTGAATCTCACGCCGCACCAGACGGCGCTGATTCAGGCGGTCGCCGCCGCGCAGCCGCGTACCATCGTCGTGCTGAACAACGGCTCCGCTGTGAATATGCGGCCCTGGATTGACGCGGTCCCGGCGGTGGTGGAAGCCTGGCTGCCCGGACAGGCCGGGGCGGGCGCGGTTATGGATGTGCTGTACGGTGTGGTCAATCCGTCCGGCAGGCTGGCGGAGACCTTCCCGCTCGACCTGAGTGATACCCCCGCCTACCTGAACTTCCCCGGTGAAAAAGACAGCGTGCGTTATGGCGAAGGCATCTTCGTCGGCTACCGGGGTTACGAGGCGCTCGACCGCGCCGTGCTGTTCCCGTTTGGCTACGGCCTGAGTTATACCCGCTTCGACTACAGCCATCTACGCGTTTCGCAGCCCTCGTTCAGCGTTGGTGAAACGCTGACCGTCAGCGTGGATGTGACCAATACCGGCGCGCGCGCCGGTAAGGAAGTCGTGCAGGTCTACGTACACGATCCGGTGTCACGCCTGCGCCGCCCGCCAAAGGAACTCAAAGCCTTTGCGAAGGTGGCGCTGGAGCCGGGCGAAACCCGAACGGTAAGCCTCACGCTTGACCCCCGCGCCTTCAGTTACTATGACCCGACTTACAGCCAGTGGGTGGCCGAAGCCGGTGAGTTTGAGATTCTGGTCGGCAGTTCTTCGGCTGACATCCGCCTGCGTCAAACAGTGACGCTGACATCCGGCACGCCGCTGGAGCCGCGCCTCGACGTGAACAGCACCTTCGGCGACTGGCTGGCGCATCCACGCAGCGCGGCGTTGGTTCAGCCGTTGCGTGATCTGCTGCTGGGCAACCAGAACTCCCTTGACAGCGAAACGCTGGGATCAGATACCACCGCGTTCTTTATTGATTTGCCGCTGACAACCCTTCTCGGTTTTCAGGGGCAAGGAAGCGAGACGACACCGAAACAGTTTGTTGAACAACTGCTTGAGCAGCTTTACAGCACCAAGGGGCAGCCGTAGTACGTTTTAAGCTCAGGTCAGGCTGCCGCGTTTCAGGCTGATCTTAAAAGTACAGGCATGGTCGCAGGGCCGCCGGGCTGGTATCTGAATCTCCAGACCGTCCGCGCTCTGCGACCATGCCAGCGTATCTTCGATACCGAGCATCTGAATCGAGTCAATCGCTTCGGTGGCGACCGGCGAGCCGCTGTTCACGGAATGTATCGTGATCGAACCCGACGGCCAACCCAGACAGGGGGTACAGCACGTCATCTCTGGTGGTAAACCGGATGTCCTCGTCCGGGATCGTGCCGCCGGCGCGGGGGCCGACGTTCAGCAGCAGATTCCCGTTTTTACTGACCGCATCCACCAGCGTATGAACCAGCGTCGTCACCGTTTTAAAGTGATCGCCGTCAATATAACACCACGACTTGTAACTGACCGAGGTATCGGTCTGCCAGTGACGCGGACGGATCGTTTTCAGTTTGCCGCGTTCGAGGTCGTACGCCGCCGCTACCGGTGGAAACGCCTCAAACTTGTGCGTCACAACAAGGCCCTTATCCCATTCCGCCGCCCGGTTATAGTAATAGGCGGCGAATTTCTGAAGGTACGGCTGAAACACCACCTGTTCGATCCACCAGTCAAAGTAAATTAACTGCGGCTCGTACCGGTCAACCAGTTCCTGGCAGCGCGCGAGCCAGTCATCCAGAAACCGGGCGTCGGGGCGCTGTGATGTTCATATCCCCACTCAAGACTGCATCCTCTCCGCATAACCGGCAGAATTCACGATCAGGTTTCTACCAGAATATCCACCTCATATTTTCCGAGCGTCACCTGCGACCCGACCAAACCCGCGTGCAGCAGGCTGCGGTAGCCCGCCTTATCCAGCGCGACGCTGACCGACTCAGCCCGATGATTCAGCAGAAAGATGATCGGCTTCCCCTGTTTGTAACGCACGGTCACTTCCACGCCGTCCGGCGGCTGGATGACCGGCGCGATACCGTATTGACGAACAATCCCGACATAGAACCGGTCCAGAAACGAGTCGTCGGGGTCGCTCGCCAGATAATAGGCATCGCCGGCTCCAACCGTGTTGCGGGTGACAACCGGCATCCCCTGATAAAAATCTTCGCCGTAGGTCGCCAGCACCGCCGCCGTCCCGGTATGCAGCAGGTCAGCCAGATGGCCGCAGGTGAACACGCCGCTGTTGTCCGCCATGACGATAGTATTGGTCTGGTCGTCATACAGGGCGTCCGTTTCTTCGACCCACAGCCCCAGCACACGCGCCAGCGGGCCGGGATAACCGTTCTCAAACGCCAGATCGGTTTCATCCACCCGCCCGCTGTGATAGGTCGTCACAAACGTGCCGCCGCGTTCGACCAGAGCTTCCACTTTTTCGGCGAAACCGGCCTTCACCATGTACAGCATGGGCGCGATGATGAGATCGTACTGGCTGAAGTCCGAATCCGGAAACACCACATCTACCGGGATGTTCTGGCGATACAACGCCAGATAGTGCTTGCACACCGTCGCGTAGTAGTGTTTATCACGCACCGGGCCGACAGCATCTTCCACCGCGTGCCAGTTGTCCCAGTCAAAGACGATCCCCACGCGGGCGTTCAGCCGCGCCCCCACAATCGCATCGCCCAGCGCCGCCAGTTCCGCGCCGAGTTGGCTCACCTCTCGAAACACGCGGGTATCCGCGCGCCCGGCATGTTCGATGACCGCGCCGTGCAGCTTTTCGCAGCCGCCCCGGCCCCGCCGCCATTGAAAGTACAGCACCGAGTCCGCCCCGTGTGCGACCGCCTGATAGCTCCACAGGCGCAGCACGCCGGGTCGTTTGAGGGCGTTAACCGCCTGCCAGTTCTGGCTGCTGGGTGTTTGTTCCATCAGCAGAAACGGCTGCCCGTCTTTCAGTCCCCGGTGGGTATCGTGCATGAAGGCGATTTCACCCGGCGGCTGGTTGGCGCGCGGATAGCAATCCCAGGCAACCACATCCATTTCCCGCGCAAACCGGCGGTAATCCAGCGGCTTGTAAGCGCCCATCAGATTCGTGGTAATCGGAATGTCCGGCGTGATCGAACGCAGAATGTCGCGCTCGTTACAAAAACAGGCCAGATGGCTGTCGGTCATAAAACGGAAGTAATCTACGTTCAGGCCGTGTGTCAGCACTTCCCCGGTTGCCAGCGGCGGCATAATCTGCGACCAGTCGGTATAGGTATGGCTCCAGAACGCTGTCCACCAGCGATAGTTGAGTTCGTTCAGCGAGCCATACCGCGCTTGCAGCCATTCCCGAAAGCGGGCGGCGCAGGTGTCGCACAGGCAGCGGCCATCATACTCGTTGCTCACATGCCACAGGATCAGCGCCGGATGATCCCCGTAGCGTTCAGCCAGCGCCCGCGCCATATTCCCGCTCAGGCGGCGGTAGTCGTCGGAATTCGGGCAGTAATTCACCCGGTGGCGGTGCGGGCGGCGCTGGCCGTTGTCATCCGAGCGCAGCATCTGCGGGTAGGCCTGCGACATCCAGCCCGGCTGCGCGGCGCTGGGCGTCGCCAGGATGGCACGTATGCCGTTCCGGTGCAGCCCATCCATGATTTCGTCCAGCCACTCAAAGGTAAACCGGTCTTCAGCCGGTTGTAACGACACCCAACTGAAAACGCCGACGGTGGCGACAGTAATCCCCGCCTGTTTCATCAGCCGGAAATCTTCCTGCCACACCTCACGCGGCCATTGTTCCGGGTTATAGTCGCCACCGTGCCAGATGAACGGCGCTTTTGGCGAAACCGGTCTATCAACGGTCAAAATAGCACCTCACAGCATCCAGTATGCCAACCGGCAGGTATTATACCCGCCGGTGTTCGGGGCCAAACACCGCTGTCAGGCAGTCCCACGCGCTGCCGCGCCCCTGATGCACCCACAGCGGCAGGCTGAAATAATCATGTTTGTCCCGGCGCCAGGTCGGGCCGCTGACGACCTCCCCTGTGAACAGGTTGCGCCAGTCCCCTTCCGGCAGATAATAAGCCGCATCGCCCGCCGGATTGAAGATCGGCGCGACCAGCAGCGCCGAACCAAGCATGTACTGCATATCCAGATAACGGCAGGTAAGATCATCAGGAAATTCCAGCACCATCGCCCGCAGCATCGGCCAGCCGGATTTATGCGCCTCGCGTGACATATCCAGCAGATAGGGCATCAGGTGGGTCTTCAGCCGGTTGAAGAAGCGCAGCACTTCCACCGCTTCCTCATCAAACAGCCAGGGCATCCGCGCGCTGGACGAACCATGCAGCCGGCTGTGGGACGACAGCAGGCCAAACGCCACCCATCGTTTATACAGGTCAGGCGTGGCGGTGTCGTTAAACCCGCTGATGTCATGGCTCCAGTAGCCGAAACCGCACAGGCCAAGCGACAGCCCGCCGCGCAGGGTTTCGGCCATAGACGGATAGGTTGAACTATTGTCGCCCCCCCAGTGAACGGGGAATTTCTGGCCGCCGCAGGTGGCGGAGCGGGCAAAGACCACCGCTTCGCCGTCGCCTTTCTCCCGGCGCAGCAGTTCAAACACCGTCTGGTTATACAGGTAGGTGTAGTAGTTATGCATCCGTTCCGAGTCAGCGCCGTTATGGTAGCGCACGTCGGTGGGGATCCGCTCGCCAAAATCGGTTTTGAAGGTATCCACCCCCATGTCCAGCAGCGCCTTGAGTTTGCCGGTGTACCAGTCACGCGCCGCCGGATTGGTGAAGTCCACAAAGCCGATGCCTGGCTGCCAGTGGTCAGCCTGATAGGTATCTCCGTCCGGCGTATGCAGCAGGTAGCCGCCCGCCGCGCCCTCGGCAAACAGCGGCGATGCCTCGGCAATATACGGATTAATCCACAGGCAAATCTTAATGCCCTTGTCCTTGATGCGGCGCAGCATCCCCGCCGGGTCCGGGAAGTTGCGCTCGTCCCACAGAAAACTCGACCAGGTGAGTTCCCGCATCCAGAAACAGTCAAAGTGGAATACGCTGATCGGGATGCCCAGCGCCACCATCCGGTCAATGTTCGCCAGAATATCGCGCTCGTTGTAATTGGTGGTGAACGACGTGGACAGCCACAGCCCGAATGACCAGGCCGGCGGCAGCGCCGGACGCCCGTTGAGGGCCGTATACTGCTCCAGCGCCGCTTTCATGGTCGGGCCGCCGAACAGGTAATAATCCAGACTGTGACCGGCGGCGCTGAACTGCACCCGGCTGACATGGTGAGATGCCACCTCGAACGACACGCAGCCCGGATGGTTCACCAGCACGCCGTAGCCCTGGCTGGTGACGTAAAACGGGACATTCTTGTAAGCATATTCCGAGTTTGTGCCGCCGTCCTCATTCCAGATGTCAACCGCCTGCCCGTTTTTGACGAACGCGCCGAAGCGTTCGCCCAGGCCATAGACGGTTTCTCCGGCTTGCAGCGACAGTTGTTCGCGCAGGTAAGTCACGCCGTCCCGGCTGAACAACCCCACCGCGCGGGGTTCGCTGGCAGTAAGGCTGTCACCGTCTCGTTGAAACGTATACTGCCACTCGCCGCTCGTCGGCACGCTGACCGACAGCCCGCCGGTCTTCAGCCACGCATGATCGCCATCCCGCCCGGTCGTGACGGTGGGATTATCGAGTGTGTAATCCAGATCAAAGGCCGGCTGCCGTTCGCGCCGCCCCTTAAAGTGTGTGACCTGTACCCGGATCACATCCGGCATCGGTGAGGAGAAACGCGCGGTGATGACCGTCCCATGAATATAACTGGCGCGGGAATGAATCTGATGGTTGTACCCGGTGAGCGTCAGCGCGTTCGCTTCCACGCGCACATCGGTCACGGTGATCGGATAGATGGCCTCGGTTTCGGGCAGCAGCGCCCACTGCCCCTGGTCGAACTTCATGATAACCTCTTTTGCAAGCTGGTAAAATCACCCTGCCGCCTTCAGACGGGCGGCGGTTTTACATCCTGTTCTATCTGCCCTTCGGCGATCACGCCGCGCAGCCTCAGCGCATCGGCATAATGGCACGCCGCCCGGTGTTCCTCATCCCGGTTTTCAACCAACCGCAGCCGCTTTCGCCGCGCCGGATGGTGAAGCTGACATCATCAACGGCTTTAATATAACTCACTTCCCGCCCAAACCAACCCCGGTGCCACAACAAAAAAACAGGGGTACGCGATACGGCGTACCCCTGCGCACAGCTTATGATCACCTTG
>JARKOK010000374.1 GCA_029975765.1 Aggregatilineales bacterium | reverse complement strand
CAGACACCTGGAGGCGCAGTCACCCTTGATGATGCCAACCCACCATTGGGCGCGTAATCTGATTATCACCGACCAAGACGTTGAGTTCCTCACCGGCTTGCTGCTCGAACGAGAAGTTCCCCTGAAAACCGAGACCCTGGCACGGGCGCTCATTGAACAACGCCTTCAGCAGGAAGCGGCAGTTCTCCAGGAACGTTACAAAGACGCACAGCTCTATTCACCAGCGCAGTCCTACACCGTCGGGCAGAAGCTTGTCTTTTCGGCTCTGGACTATGAAACCGGTACGGTGGTCAGCGTGCGTCCGGGTAACAACGCGGAATACGGTGAGTTTGCCGTGATCGGCGTGGCATTTGACAACGCGCTGCTCAACAATCTTGACAGACCGCGCGAGTTTGCCGCCAGCTTAAGCACCCCACACAGCTTAAGCCAGTCCAATGGTGATGGGGCGCACTTCACATCCGCCATGCAGGACTTAAGCGCCGACGACATCCTGGACACCTATGGTGATGACATCCTTGCCCGACTCGATGAAGCTCTCTCGGCCTCGTCCGATTTGATTTACCTCGCTCAAAAATGGTTCCCTTATGACCTGCTGATGGAAGCCAACATCGGCCACCGTAATCTGGCGGAAGCGGTGCTGGATATGGCCGGTGGCGGGCCGCTGCCAACGGAAACCATCCTGCAGGAAATTGGCGGTCTGGGTAAAGCGCCCACCGAGTTACAGGTGTATTCATTGAATTACGCTCTGAACGACGATGACCGTTTTGATGAGGTAGGACCAACCGGCGAAGTACTCTGGTTTTTGACGCGCCTTGAGCCGCCGGAAGTTCGCCAGGCGCCGCCCCTGCTGCGGTACACACCGATTGAATACGACCGCAGCGTGCTGACCCCGGACATGCTGGCGCTGGAAGCCGAAATCGGCGATGAACTCACGCCGGCAGAACCGGCCTCCAATGTCGAGTCGGCGACCGTCAGCCTGATTTACCCGCACCGCCGTCTGGGCACGCTGCCATTAAACAACCGGATGGCTGCCGTCTTTCCGACTGCCCGCCAGACCCCGCGTGTATGGGTAACGCTGGTAGACAGTCAGGATGGTGAGGAGTATCCCGCCTGGGTGGTGCGGAAAGAAAAGTACGTATTTGGGCTGGCGAAGTTCTACCGCAAGCATAAGCTCCCGGTGAGTGCCACCATTACGGCCCGTCTTGGCGGCGAAGATGGCAAGGTAACGATTGATTTCAATGCCTACCGCCCACGTACCGAATGGATTCGGCTGATCGTACCAAAGGGTGATGGCATCGCCTTCGAGAATCAGAAACGCGCGATTGGCGCACAGTACGACGAGTTAATGATCCTGGGAGCGGACGATCTGCCCGGCGTGGATGCCGTCGCCCAAACCATACAGCAGCAGAAAAAGAGCCTCGTCTCCATTCTCAAGATGATGATGCCATCGCTGGGGGCGCTGACCCCCCAGGGTACGGTTCATGCCAAAACGTTGTACAGCGCCGTGAATGTGCTGCGCCGCTGCCCACCCGGCCCACTGTTTGCCACCCTGATTGCCAATCCTGATTTTGAGAATGTGGGTGGTCATTACTGGAAACTGCGCTTTGAGTAGGGACGATAATCTTATGGTCACATCAGGCAAACCGAGTTCGCTTGTAAAACCAACGCTCGACACCAAATTCCACATTGATTACTCCTGGTGGGATCGCAGCGGCGAAGGTGATCGTGACCTGCGGGTATATCTGCTCAGTCACCTGATGCCGGAACAACGTGAGCGTTTAAGCCAGGCTGAAGCCAACAGCATGGTGGACTATATTGACCCGGACACGGGCGAAGTCTCCCAGCTTGACGAACTGCGATTGGCGATCCGGGAAGCGGCCAAAGACCCGAACTTTATTAATCCTCATACTTCACTGGTGGACAGTATCTTTCGTGTGTTTCTGGAAAACAGCAATATCCCGCTCTCCCCGCGCGAACTGGCCGAACGTACCGGACGCTCCGCACAGACCATCTTAAAAACGCTCAGCGGTGGGCAGGTCTACAAAGGTATCCGCCCCCGTCTGTAAGAGTTGGAACAAAGGATTTCGCATGAGCCGCGTCATCAACACCGACAGCACCGGCAAACAACGCAACCAGTTGATGCGTACCGCCGCCGAACTACTCCGCCGCCTCAGTCAGAAACCGGACCTCGACGCCGATGCCAAAGACATGGTGGCGATGCTGGTCTACTGCCTGCGCGAGATTGACGAAGGCATTGAAAGTTCCGCCGCCGCGTGGGAAAAACGCGATTACTGGATGAAGGCTGAGGAATTTCGCCAGAAATGGAGCTGGCCGGGGCAGATCGCCGATGCGCTGCAAGCCATGATCTTCCAGGATGACTGGCAGCAGATGCCCCAGTTTATGATTAAGCTGCTGCCGTACTTTTCAGACATCAAAATCACTAAGTTCACGCGCAGCGAAGCCTTATGGCACGGCGCGTACAGCCGGCTGATGCAGGAAAAGCCGCCAACTGCGTAATCAGATGGCGCGATGAATATCCGCAGGGGCACGATCAATCGTGTCCCTGTTTTTTATTCAAACCGCTCTTCCAGCCAGGGCTTGAGCTTCTCGTAGTCCGGCACGGCGTTGCCTGCGGCTGTGCCCAGCAGGTAATCCCGATCCAGCACAAGCTGATCGAAACGTCCGCCGCTGAGCAGCACCGGCGGCGCCAGAGTGAGCAGGTCACCGATGGAGAGGTTCGTATCCACCCGGCGGCGCAGCACATCCAATGCTGCCGGCCAGCGCAGCGGGTTCACCAGCCGCCCCACCAGCGCGCTCACGACCTGCTGCTGGCGTCCGGCGCGCCGGTAATCGTCGTCGGCATGACGTGTGCGCACGTATTGCAGCGCCCGTTCGCCATCCATCTGCTGTATACCGGAGTCGAAACGAATGCTGACGACGCCGCCATCCTCAGTCGGATACAGATCATCCACAATGGTGCGCTCCACATCTATCGTCACGCCGCCAACAGCGTCAATCAACTCAACAAATGCGGTAAAGTCCAACCGGACATAGCGATCAGGCTGCACGCTGAAACTCTGCATGATGCTGTCCGCCAGCAGAGTTATGCCCCGGCCAGCGGCTTCCTGTTCGCCCAGCATGTTAATGGTGTTGATACGCTGCAAGCCGTAACCCGGCACTTCGATGAACACATCCCGGGGGATAGACAGCGCGCTGACACGTAAACGAGCCGGGTCAATCCCCACCAGCATAACACTGTCCGAACGAGAGAGCGCCCCCTCCCCGGGGCGCGCATCCAGTCCCATCACCAGAATATCGGTCGGCGCCGGGGGGAAGACCAGATACACCACCAGCCCTAGGCCGCAGACAAACATGGGCAGCATCAGCCCGGCAAACAGCACCAGCAGCGTGCCGGTCGAGCAGCCTCGGCGCGGGCGGCGAGAACGCGGCGGATTATTCATACCGTTTCCAATCGCTACCATCAGCAGCCAGAGCAAACACGCCGCCGCGCGGGTCGGTAACGTACAGCCAGCCATCCGAACCGGTTTGCATCTGTGCCGTGAAATTCGTTTCCCATTCGATAACAGCCCAGCCAATCCGCTGGCGGACATCCGGCAGCGTGCGCCACAGCAGGCCAAAGCCGCGCCGGGGCTGCCATGTGTAAGCGGGCGAAGCACTGAAGGCCGGGTCCGTCTCCGGCATTCCGTCCTGGAAAGTATCCTGAAACACCTGCCAGCGCGGCGGATTGGCGCTGTCGTACAGCACATAAATCGCGCCGTGCTGCTGCACCCACAGCATAAATCCCTTCTGGAACTGCTGGAATGATGCGGCGCTGACCAGCGGCGGGTTCATCGGGCACGCCTGGACAACCGGCTGGACAAAAAACCAGGGCGACCCACACACCGGAGGAACGCCACCACCCACCGGCGGGTTATATCCAATCGGCGGGGGGATATAGGCCGTTGGCTGCGCGAACACGGTTGGCAACGGCGGCAGGCTGGCCGTTGGCTGAGGCGTGCGCGAAGGCGTGGCAGTAATGGTTGGCGTGAGTGTCGGCGTTTTGCTGGGCGGCAGCGTCGGGGTAATAAGCACAAAATCCGATGCCAGTGTAACCACCTCCAGCACCGTGCCGCCGTCTGACGTGGATACCGGAATATTAAACGGCGACGGCGTGGCGCTCAGAACGCGCGTCGGCGCGGGAGTAGTCGGCGCGAGCGTCACATCACGGAGCAGCACCGGGCCATCGCGGGCGATGTCCTGCTCCGGGCCGCAGGCCGCCAGCGCCGCCAGTAGAATGAACAGAATACAGGTCAAACCGCGTTGAACGTCCATCATCTGATATTCTATGCTGGAAGCCAAAAGATACAAGTGCGATACAGCTTCGCTAAACCTCCGATGTAAAAAGTGCGACTGGCATCTGTGTTCCTCTACTAGTAAACTTGCATACAAACAAATTTTCGATATCACACGGCTGAAGGGGCTTATGGCAAAGCGACGACGTAACACCAGTGCGCGCACCAATACGACGGCCTATCGCGGCAAAAGTGAACGCGAAGCGCGGGCCGAACGTCTGACATGGTTCTTTCTGGTGCTGATTTTTGCAGTCCTGCAACTGCTCAATCAAAGCAATATCGGCGTCCAGAACTGGCTCATTCCCATGTCCGGCGCGATTGTGCTGATTGGTTCGGGTTTGTACCAGTACAGCAACCGCTGGCGTGTCAGCCCGGTGACGTGGTTAGCCGGGGCGCTGCTGTTTTTCCTGGCTATCCTGAACCTGTATTCCATACCGGAACGCAGCTTCTTGGGTGAATCACTCATCATTTTCGCGGCGGTTATCCTAATCGGACTTTTGACAGGCGAAACATAGTGGTACAATTATTACGATTCATGAAACCAGTCGCCTTGGGAAGAACCAGGAACTATGGCTGAAGCCAATCCCAGTATAACTGTTGAAGATGTCCGCAAGCTGGCGCTCCCACTGGGCACGCGCGTGGTAGCTGGCGACGGCCAGTTGAACCGCTCGGTGTCATGGACGACCGTGATTTATCTGGAAAACAAAACGCCGACCAAAGCCCTGCAGCGCGGCGAAATGCTGCTGGTTGCCCCACCCGAACCCAACGGCACACGCCAGTTGAGCGATGTGGATGTCGTGCGCTGGGCGTCAGATATGCAGGCGGCGGCAGTGGTTCTAAGCGAAAATGCCAGCCCGACCGCCATTGCTGAAGCCAATGCCTTTGGAATGCCGCTGATGGTGCTGCCCGGCGGCAGCCGAGTGCGGCTGGTCGAAAAGACGGTGGTCAGCCTGCTGGTAGACCGGAAAGGCCAGCTTGAGCGCCGTGCCACCCAGATTTACCGCCAGCTCACGCAGATTTCATCGCGCAATGAAGGCATGGCTGAACTCGTCAACGCTATGGCGCGCCTCACCAACAAGTCCATTGTGGTGCAGGACAAACGCATGAAGACGCTGGACAGCGCCGTGCAGCCGGGTCTGATCGGCAACTGGGACGATATCGAGCAGTTCCTGCGCACGATCTATAATCTGCCGGTGGAGTTTCAGGACCGCCACCGTGTCGGCGAGATCGAAAGCCCGGCACTGCTGCAATCGCTGCCCACGCCAGGGCTGGCGCGGCTGGTTTCGCCCATCATCACCAAAAACATCGGGCGTGGTTATCTGTCTATCATTGGCCGCGACACCGAACTGGATGACATTGATCTGCTGGTAGCGGAACACGGTGCCGCTGCCTGCGCGCTGGAGATGGCGAAAGCCAAAGCCGTCAGCGATACAGAAAAACGGCTGCGCGGCACGTTCCTGGATCGTCTGCTGCTGGGTGATGTGAGCCAGCAGGAAGCTATTCGCCAGGGCGAACGCTTTGAACACGATATGACCCAACCGCATGTGGCAATTGTTCTGGCCTGGCAAGGCGACAAAACGCCTTCCAACCGGCGGCTGGAAACGCTGGTCAATCAGGTGGTCAGCACGCAGCGTGCTTCAGCCCTGGTCTGGCAGCGCGAAAAAGAGAACGAACTCATCGTCTTTCATGCGACCGACGCCAAAGACCCGATTGACACCAGCATGAAACTGGCGCGGGCGCTGGCGCAGGAACTTCAGCGGCAGTATGCCAGTACACGCGCGGCGATTGGCCTCGGCCAGCCCGCGCGGGAGATTTCAGCCTGGCGCAACAGCTACCGTGACGCGGTGCAGGCGCTTGAACTGGCGGCGCGACTGCAAACCGACGCGCCGCTGTACATCGGCGATCTGGGCGTCTACCAGTTGATTCTGTCACTATCCGACCGTGAGAAGCTGCTGGCCTTCTGTGACAAGACGCTGGGCGCGCTCATCGAGTACGACATGCGCCAGCGTGCCGATCTCATTAAAACGCTGGAGGCGTTTTTCGCCTGTCACGGCAACCTCAGCCAGACGGCGGATATGCTGATTGTCCACCGCAATACGCTGCTTTACCGGATGAACCGCATCAACGACATCGCGCAAATTGACCTGAATCGACCGGAAACACGGCTGGCGCTGCACCTCGCGCTGACGATTCGCCGCCTGCTGGCGATGAATTAGCTGGATAATTTACACAATCTGGCAGGCAGCAATTTCTGCTACTATGGCCTATGGCAGCCTGTCAGCGCCGGAATCGTGTCCATCTGGGCAGGCTGCCATACATTACCCAATTAACCTTATACAAACTGCACAAATTTGCTCTGGTTGAGGCAGGTTGTCGCCCCGCTGTTCGTTTCAAAAACGGTGTTTTGTGTAGATTATCCGAACGCTGCCAGATAAGGTTCGGGTAGTATTTATGATCTTCGTCCGCTAAATTGTCACCCTTCGGAAATCTAGCCGGTTTTAGTGAATTTGAACAAACCAGGTTCACGAGGGAGTAAATTATGCGAGACGACGATGGTATCATCCCCCTTCCTGGCTTGCACCCCCTGGATACTCAAGAGCGCGACGCCTGCGCGCTGATCTGCGCCGTCCGGAAAGGCGGCCAACCCACGCACGGCAACGTTAAACGCACGATTGAAGCCCTGACCCGTATGGGGCATCGCAGCGGTTTTATTGACGGCGAAGGCGACGGTGTGGGCATCCTAACGGATATTCCGCGCCAGTTGTGGATGAAGAAACTGGCGCGGGCCGGTCTGCGATCCTCAATGGCAAGCAGCCGGAATTTCTGGGTCGGCCATGTCATGATCCCGGCGTCGGCCCGCAGCCATGCGTATGCGCTTGTGGAGCAGATCAGCCAGCGCCTGACGGATGCCGGCCTGGACGTTCTGCTGGAAGAACCCGGCGATGTGAACCGCCACGATCTCGGCCCCAATGCGCAGCGCAACGAGCCAGCCTTCTGGCAGTTAGCCGGCATGAATGGTGACGTGCCGCCGCACCTGCTGGAGACCACGCTGTTCACCCTGCAAACACAGTTGGAACGCAGCCTCGGCGTTCATTTTCCGTCGCTGTCGTCACACAGCGTCGTTTACAAAGTGCAGGGCACGGTCGAAATTCTGCGGCGTTATTACCCTGAACTGCGCGACCCGGACTACGCCTCCAGCGTCACCCTCGGCCACGCGCGTTACAGCACAAACACCAACCCGATTTTCGAGCGTGCCCAGCCATTTAACGCCATCGGCCACAACGGCGAATTCAACACCATTTCGCGGATGCGGCTGGAAGCCGATATGCTCGGCATTTACCTTGATCCGGGTAACTCCGACTCGCAGGACGTTGACCGTGTGATTCGCGCCCTGTGCCTTGATTTTGGCATGGACCTGATCGAGGCAATGGAGTTCATCTTCCCGCCCTTCCAGCATGATCTGATTCAGAACGCGCCGGAAATCCACGCGCTGTACGACCACATTCGCCGCGCTTTCGGCCCATTCGCGCAGGGGCCTGCCGCCGTCGCGGCGCGGGTTGGCGACCAGTGTGTATTCAGCGTGGACGCGCTCGGCCTGCGTCCGCTGTGGTTTGGCGAAAGCGAAAAGGAATATTTCGCGTCGTCCGAACGGGGCGTCTACACGTTGGACTCGATGTCGGTTAACGCGAAACCGCTTGCGCCCGGCGAGAAGATTGCGATCAAGATCAACCCCGGCCAGGCGATTGAAGTGCTGGATTACCCGGCGATTCAGCGCCACATGCTGACGCGCTTCCGCGAACGCGGGATACATTTCACGCGGGCACACGGCGGCATCTGGTCATTAAGCGACCTGCGCCCGGCTGCCCCTTCCCCGCGCATCTACACCTATCCGAACGGCGGCAGCCACGCGGCGCTCGAACCCCTGCCGGTTGCCGTTGCCGAAATGGCAGCCGCGCCCGCGCCGGTACGATTGGCTGCGCCGCAGCCCTGGAACACCCTCAAAACGACTATCAACGCCAATACGATGGCGGCGTTGGGCTGGGAACGCTTTCATGTGACTTTTGTCGAAGGGCTGGCTGAAGCTTTCAAGGAACAGGTGGGGTCGCTGGGCTGGGATGGCCCGCTGGCCGCACTCAGCCAGACACGCACCAACCTGGCCGATTATTTTAAGGAAACGGTTGCCGTCGTCACCAACCCGGCGATTGACCGCGAACGCGAACGCGCGCAGTTTTCGACCAGAATGCTGGTCGGGGCGCGCCCGCCGGTAGACCGCTCACCAGACGGCGGCCATACCCTCATCCAGTTGGAAACGCCGCTGCTGCTGGGCGGCCACCCTGACCTGGGCGCACCGGAAGATATGCGCGCCGCCGCCGACTCCGTTGGCACGCTGACGCTGGAAGACCTGATCGAACACTTTGGCGACCGATTGGTGATCTTCTCAACCAGCGCCGCTATGGACGAAGGGATCGAAAGTGCTCTCAACCGCCTGCAATGGGCGGCAGTCGAAGCTGTTCAGAGCGGGGTTCAATGTATCGTACTGGATGATACGGACATCTTTGACGGCCAGCGCCTGTGGCTCGATCCGCTGCTGGTCACGGCGGCGGTTGACCGCGCGCTGCGGCAGGCCGAAGTCACCCCCAACCTGCGCCGCCAGACCGGCATCGTGGTGCGGTCGGGCGCGCTGCGCGATCTGCACGATCTGGCGCTGTGCATCGCGCTGGGCGCCAACGCGGTGCTGCCCTACGCACTCTACGCTGTCGCCCTGGGCCTCGCGCCGCGTCCCTCGAAGCAGACCTTAACTTCCGAACAGGTCACCAGCCAGATGATCGGGCTGGTGAAGGGCCTCAGCGCCGGACTGGAGAAGATTACCTCAACCATTGGCTGTCACGAACTGCGCGGCTACGGCCATTCGTTCAGTTCGATTGGCCTGACCAGCAGCGTGGCGGCTTATCTCGGAACGCCCAACTACTTCGGCTCGGACGGTCGCGGCCTGACATGGGATGCGCTGAAGGCTGACGCCGAAGCCCGCGCCGCTGAACTGCGCGGCCAGACCGCCGGCAAACTTGCCAATGCCGACCGCCTGTATCCCAAGATGTGGAAAAAAGTGGAAGACGTGGCGCATGGCGAACTGCCGCTGGATGAGTACACCCGCGAAATGCTGGAACTGGAACGGGACATGCCGGTGGCGCTGCGGCACGTACTGGGTCTGAAGCCTGCCCAGACACCCGTAGACCCCAATCTGGTAGATATTCGCATCAAAAATCATTCGATGCCGGTGGTGATCGGCGCGATGTCATTCGGGTCGCAGGGTGAACTGGCTTACAAAGCCTACGCGGAAGCTGCCTATCACCTGAACATCGTGTGCATCAACGGTGAAGGCGGTGAGCTGGCCGATGTCATGGGGCGCTACCCGCGTCACCGGGGCAACCAGATTGCTTCCGCGCGGTTCGGCGTGAATATCAGCTTTCTGAATTCGTGCGACTTCCTGGAAATTAAGATCGGCCAGGGCGCAAAACCCGGCGAAGGCGGGCATCTGCCCGGATACAAAGTGACGGAGCAGGTCGCCGCCGCGCGGCACACCCGCCCTGGCGTGGACCTGATTTCACCCAGCAACAACCATGATTTGTACTCCATCGAAGACCTGGCGCAGTTGATTGACGAACTCAAGACCGCCAATCCCAACGCAAAAGTGTCCGTCAAAATCCCGGTGGTGCCGGGTGTAGGCGTGATCGCCGTCGGTGTGGCAAAGGCCGGCGCGGACGTGATCAACATCACCGGCTATGATGGCGGCACCGGCGCGGCGCGAATGCACTCACTGCGGCATGTTGGCCTGCCCGCCGAGATCGGGGTGTGGCTGGCACACCGGGCGCTGTCGGACAGCGGCCTGCGCGACGATGTGGAACTGTGGTGCGACGGCGGCATGAAAAGCGGACGCGACGTGGTCAAGATGCTGTGTCTGGGCGCGAACCGTGTCGGTTTTGGCACGCTGGCGATGGTGGCCGTCGGCTGTACCATCTGTCGTAAATGTCATGAAGGGACATGTCACGTCGGCATCACCACCCATATTAAGACCAAAGACGAAGCCTTGAACAAAGGTATCAAACACTTCGACCCCCGCGACCCCGAACTAGCCGTACATGGTATCTGCAACGTCTTTCACATGCTGGCGGAAGACATCCGCAACTGGACAGCGCATCTCGGTTTCACCTGCACCCAGGACCTTGTTGGTCGCGCCGATCTGCTGGAACAGATCGCCCTCCATGACCGGATTGACCTGACTCCCCTGCTCCGGCGCGCCCCACAGAATCAGAAACCCGGTTTGCAGGTCGGCGTTGGCCGCCGCCTGACGCGCCCGCGCAACACTCTGAGCAAGCAGATCACGGCGATCATCGCCGACCACGCTGCGCGCGGCGACACGGAACTGACCTACGAAGACGAACAGGTGATGGCGATGGATCGCGCGCTGGGCACCCATTTATCCGGCGCGCTCAAACGCGGCGATTTTCCGAATGCAGACCTGATTGATGCGGTGCATCTGAACTTCAGCAACTCCGCCATCCCCGGCAACGGGCTGGCGGCCTTTATAGACGCGCCGCTGGAAGTGCTGGTGGAAGGCGGCGCGCAGGATGGCGTGGCAAAGTGCGCGCGCGGCGGGCGCGTGACGGTGCTAAAAGGGCTGAACCACAACGGCCAGCGCCTTGATGGTTCGGTCGGCAAAAGCTTCGCTTACGGCGCGCAGGGCGGCCTGTTTATCGTGCAGGGCAACGCGGATACCCGCGCCTGCATCCGTCTCAGCGGCGCGGATATTGTCTTCGGCGGCGAAGTGCGGGAACCGCTGCATGATGAACTCGGCGGACTGGCCGCGCGGTCCAATCTGAAAGGTTACGCCTGCGAGTACATGACCTCTGGTCGCGTCATCATCCTGGGCGACCCTGGACCCTGGCTGGGCGCAGGCATGTCCGGCGGTGTCATCTACCAGCGCATTCAGCCGGAGATGAATCTGACCGTTGAAGCGATCAAACGGCGGATTGCGGCGGGCGCCACGATTGAGATTTTCCCGCTGGACGCGCAGGGCATCGCTGATGTCGCGGAACTGCTCAAAGTCTACATTCAGACCCTGGAGAACAATAATCAGGCCGATGAAGCGCAGCACCTCTACGGCCTGCTGGCGCAGCCGCAGGCGCACTTCGTAAAACTTGCGCCACCGGTACGGAAGAATTGATCACCGATTCCGGGTTTGAGGGTTGTCAGACGCAGGGGCGAACGAGGTTCGCCCCTGTTGATTCGATGTACCATGCCATGAAACGGTTATAATAGAGATTATCGCGTTCATCACCTGTTTTAAGGAGGATATGTGACCAAAGAGGTGAAGATTATTACGTTCATTCTCGAACGCGGGCCAGGTTACGAGAGTGAAAATGTGTTCAGCCGGTCAGAAGCCGAATGGGAACTCGCCAAACTGCTCAGCGATGGCTGGACATACCTCGGCGCGGGCGGCAGCACCGGCGCGCAGGACTTGAAGGACGTCGGTATTGGCTTCGTCGTTCTCACGCGGGATGTAAACGGGCAATGATTTCGGGACGGCCACGCAACTACGTGGCCGTCCACTCACTGCATCGTTATAAAGGCTCCGGGTCGTCGTAATGCGCGTGGACATCCACCAGCGGCATCACATCATGCGCCGTGCGAACCCGCGCGCGCTCGCCGCACTCCCCGACCTCCTGACACCACCACTCACGTTCATCCCAGGCCGGCCCCCAGGGGCCATCTTCCGGGAACTGAGCATACCACCAGGACTGACAGGCTTCGCAGCAGAAATGCCGTTCAGGCGAGGCTGCCGGGTTTTGCTGCACAACGATTTGGTGAGTCGGGCGGATGCGGAGGTAGAAATCCATGTCAATGACCGAGCCGCAACCATCACATATCAGCGTTGGGACGTTTCGTACACTCATGAACGCCTCCTTCAGCGCGTCGCTCTGGCTGTTAGTATCAGTATATATACAAAGCCCGGCGCCTGCGGTAGTACCAAACGTCACGACTCGTTATTATCCCCTGGATACCGTCGCCAGCACGCGCTGCACCTTCAGCGCCAGATGCAGAATCAGGCGGTTATCGGCATCATCA
This sequence comes from Aggregatilineales bacterium, assembly GCA_029975765.1. GTDB lineage: Bacteria > Chloroflexota > Anaerolineae > Aggregatilineales > Phototrophicaceae > CFX2. Next base: position 27,708 of record JARKOK010000374.1, on the reverse strand, counting down.
AGGTTCATTTCCGTCAGTTCACTGATGCGCTCCAGCCGGTAAACCAGCGTATTCCGGTGAACATCCAGATCGGCGGCGGCTTTGGCGAGGTTGCCGTTTGCTTCAAAGAAGCCGTTCAGCGTGCGGATTAAATCCCCCTGTTTGCGCTCGTCGTGGTCAGCCAGTTCGCCCAGTGTATCCTGATAGAAACGCCGCAGATGTTCAAGATTTCGTTCCTTCAGCGCCAGCAGCAGTTGGAACAGCTTGAGGTCGCCATAGAAGGTCGTTTCTTCGCGGTCGCCAAGCTGGTTGGCGATGCTCAGGGCATCCTTCGCTTCGCGGTAGGCATCACGCAAACCAGCCAGGCTGGCCGCCGGTCGGCTGATGCCGGCCCCCACCAGGCCGCTGGGGGTGCGGCTGGCAAGCTGGCCGCGAACCTCCTCGATCAATTCTCGAACCCGCCCCAGCTTTGCCGGGTTTTCAACCGGATACAACCCCACCATCACATCTACATACTGCCCGACCGCCCCGTTCAGGCCGCGCCGCGCCAGATCATCCCGCACCAGTGAGATGAGTGAGTCCAGCGGCAGCGCCGCGCCCGATTTTGTCACCGCGCGAAACACCGCCACCAGATACGTGCAGCCCACATCGAACCCCGCCTGCTGCGCCCGTGTCGCCAGCAGATCATCGTCTGCCGGTGTGCCGCTCAGCCACATCTGTACCCAGTCACCCCGCGCCTGCTCCACTGCAAACGCAATCGCGCGGTTCTTCGCCAGTTCAATCGCGCAGACATCCGCGCCGGTGGTCAGTACCAGCCGGTCGAACTCATCCAGTAGTTCGCCTTTGTCCACCAGTGACAGATAACCAGCCACCCGTTTTTCAACCTTGAGAACGGTGGTATGGCCGAGCGGGCTGGACACAATCGCGCCCTCCGCTTCTGGCGCGCTGCGTTCCAGCCAGCTTTGAAATGCGCCGTAGGGCAGGCTTTGCAGCAGCGACCGCCCGCTGAGTCCTGCCCGGCGCGACACATTCGGGTAGACCTGTGCCATCAGCACGCCGGCATCATCGTGAACCACGACCGGCTTGGCCGTCGCCCGCGCCACGATTTGCAGCAGGCTGTTCAGATCGCGGTTTTCCGCCGCCAGCCGGGTCAACTGCCGCTGAATTTCCATCGCGCGCTGTGTCAACTGCGCGGTGTAATTAACAATCAGCGTATTCACCGCGCGTTCAACTTTGGTCAGGCTGCTGTCTTCCGGCAGCGCCAGCAGCGCGATATGGCATTCGCTGGCGACAGCCATAGCCACATCCGATACATCATCATGGGCGGCCACCGCATGAACGCCCACCTGCGATAGACTGCGGATCACATCCCCCAGCGTAATGCGGCTGTCATAACTTTTCAGCACATCCATCGAAACCAGCGCCAGCTCACCGCCGTAAATATCCGGGAAAGCGGGCGGCTGCGCCCGCACCGTCACCGCCCAGTTGATGCTTACGTCCGGCGCGCCGACGGCCAGTGTCGTACCCAGCGGCAGCGCAAATTGCAGCAGGGCTTGCAGCGTGGTTGTGTTGTTATCACTCATTATCACCATTCCGTGTAATGCCCCGTAATTCTAATCGCCGGCAGCCAGAAATGTTTACCTATTTTTGCACAATGAAGCCTGTCACGCTTTGTTGACTCTGACTAAATCATTGCAACATTCCCCACAAAAACAAACAGAACAGCCGAAGCTGTCCTGTTTTTATGCCGTCAAATTGTACAAGCCGGGCTTTGACCACGCCCTACCGCTTATGTGCGTTTTACACCCAGCGACAGGGTTTCACCATCGAAGCTGAACTCCTGCTTGAAGAAACCATCATTGGCTTCGCCGGCTTCCATCGTCTGCCCCAGCGTTTCGGCCTGAATATAGTCGCTAAAGCGGGTGATAGCCTGGTTCAGCCGGTCGCTGGCCGTATACCGGATGTGAATTGTATCCGCGATGTTGAAGTCCGCATCCTTGCGGAGCGTCTGCACGCGGCGCACCACTTCCCGCGCCAGCCCTTCCAGCACCAGTTCCTCGGTCAGCGTTGTATCCACCGCCGCCAGATAACCGCCATCCTGCGCGACGGCAAACCCTGCTGCCGCCTGCTGTTTGACTTCGACTTCCTCCGGTGTGACCTCAAACGAGCGACCGTTCACCTCAACGGTGACACTGTCTCCCTTGAGCAGCGCCAGCGCCCAGCGGGTGACATCGGCCTGCGCGCCCTCACGCAGCGTGCGCTGTACCAGCGGGAAGTCCTTGCCGAATTTCTTACCCAGCAAACTCGGCAGTGGATTCAACACGTAGCTGATAACCGACCCTGCACCGGCCAGCACGCTCACCTGCTTCACGTTGAGTTCGCTCCTGATGAGATCGGCGTAGCGGCTCACCACATCGCTTTCGGCGGCCTCGCGCACCGCAAACTGCGCGCTGGCAAGCGGCTGCCGCACGCCGATGACCGTCTTTTTGCCATCCGGCAGTACCACATTGTTACGCGCCGCCAGTCCCAGACTGACAAGGCGCTGTGTCACCCGCATATCCTCGATCAACGGCGTATTGATCAGCGCCGAATTGTACTCCGGCCAGACTGCCAGATGCACGCTGTCAGGCACGGTTTTATCCACTTCCGCCACCAGATTGCGGTACAGAGCCTCCGCCAGAAACGGCGTGGCCGGGGCGATCAGTTTCGCCAGCGTCGTCAGGCATTCGTACAGCGTGGCATACGCGCCCAGCTTGTCGTCGTCGCTTTCGCTTTTCCAGAAGCGCCGCCGGCTGAGGCGCACGTACCAGTTGCTTAACTCTTCAACAAACGCCTGAATCGGGCGGGTTGCGCCGGTGGCGTCATAGGTTTCATACGCTTCCGTTACGTCCTTCACCAGTTGGTGCAGTTCCGCCAGCACCCACTGATCCAGCAGATCACGCTGTTCAACCGGCGGCGGTGGGCTGTCCGGTGTCCAGTTGTCGAGATTGGCGTAGGTGACGAAGAAGCTGTAAGTATTCCACAGCGTACTCCAGAAACCCTTTACGACTTCACCAACCAGATCAACCGAAAAGCGGCGCGGTTCGCCGGGCGGGCTGGAGGTATACAGATACCAGCGGAACGCATCCGCGCCGTGTTTGTTCAGCACGTCCCAGGGGTCAACGATGTTGCCCTTACTCTTGGACATCTTCTGACCATCAGCGTCCAGAATGTGACCCAGACAGATCACGTTTTTGTAGCTCACCTGCTCAAACAGCATCGTGCTGATGGCGTGCAGGCTGTAGAACCAACCGCGTGTCTGGTCAACAGCTTCGCAGATGTAGTCCGCCGGGTACTGCTCTTCGAACATCTGCTGGTTCTGGCGCGGATACCCCCACTGGGCCACCGGCATCGAACCGCTGTCGAACCACACGTCAATCAATTCCACCACGCGGCGCATCGTGCCACCCGTACCTTTCGGGTTCGGGAAGGTGATTTCATCCACATAGGGGCGGTGTAAATCCATGCCTGACAGATCGCGCCCGGCCAGTTGGCTCAGTTCTTCCAGGCTGCCCACGCACAGCATATCACCGTTCTGATCATCCACCCATACCGGCAGCGGCGTGCCCCAGAAGCGTTCGCGCCCCAGCGCCCAGTCTTTCAGTTCGTCCAGCCAGTTGCCAAACCGCCCGCTCTTGATGTGATCCGGCACCCAGTTGATCGTCTGGTTCAGCGCGATCATCTTGTCGCGGTAAGCCGTTGACCGGATAAACCACGTATCACGGGCGAAGTACATCAGCGGCGTGTTGCAGCGCCAGCAGAAGGGATAACTGTGTTCATAACGCCCGGCCCTGTACAGCAGGCCGCGCTCTTTCAGATCGCGAGTGATGTCGGGGTCGGCCTCTTTGAACCACATCCCCCGGAACTTCGTCACGGCGTCAATAAAATGCCCATCGGCGGCCACTGTCCGCAGCACGGGCAAGCCGTATTTCTCGCCCACATTCAGGTCATCCGCGCCAAAAGCCGGGGCGATATGCACGATACCCGTACCGTCTTCGGTGCTGACGAAATCCCCAGTTACAACGTAAGCGTAGTCCTGCTCCACCGGCATGAAGGTATACAGCGGGTTATAATGCTGTCCGGCCAGGTCTTTGCCCTTCAAGCGGCTGACGACCTGATACTGCTCCCGATTGGTCAAAGCCGCGTCCAGGCGCGCTTCAGCCAGGATGAGGCGTTCAGTGCCTTCCCCATCCGGCGCGGGGCCTTCCACCTCAACGTAATCCACATTCGCGCCGACGGCTAAAGCGACGTTGCCGGGCAGCGTCCAGGGCGTCGTCGTCCATACCAGGAAGTAGACGCCGGGGCGTTCCCGCAGCGGGAAACGCACATGCACGCTGGGGTCTTCCACGTCTTCATAACCCTGCGCGACTTCATGGCTGCTCAACGGCGTGCCGCAGCGGGTGCAATAGGGTACGACTTTATACCCCTTGTACAGTAGATTCTTATCCCAGAACTGTCTCAGAATCCACCATACACTCTGGATATAATCGTTGGTGAACGTGACATAAGCGTTGTCCAGGTCAACCCAGAAGCCGATACGCTCCGTCAGTTTCTCCCAGTCGGTCAGGTAGCGCAGCACGCTGTTGCGGCATTTTTCGTTAAAGGCCGCGATGCCGTATTCCTCGACCTGGCGCTTGTTCTGGATGCCGAGTTCCTTTTCAACTTCGATTTCTACCGGCAGTCCGTGCGTGTCCCACCCACCATTCCGCAGGCAGTAATAACCCTGCATCACCTTGTAGCGGGGGAACATATCCTTAAACGCGCGTGCCAGAACATGATGGCTGCCGGGGCGACCATTCGCGGTTGGCGGACCTTCATAGAAGACATAGCGCGGCGCGCCCTCGCGCTCGCTCGTAGTACGTTGAAAGACGCGCTTCTCGCGCCAGTAATTAAGCTGGTCTTTCTCCAGCTTTTGAATATCAAACTTCGCGCTGACTGGTCTAAACATGCTCGCTGATCTCCATCGTTACAGACGTGCGGTGGTTGAAAGCTGCTGGCTGTGGTTACTCGCCGCCTATAACAATGAGCCGCGAGGCGCGCCGGCCTGGCGTTGCGCTCACGGTGACACCTCCGATTTTCCAATCACGCTGGCGTTCCAGAAACGAATTCGATATGTATTATGGCTGAATTTCGATCTTTTTGATAGGGTGCAGTCCCCGTATCAGGGCTGCAATTGAGGCTGCGGTGGAATGCTGCCCGTCCAGTAGATTTCGCGCGTCAGGCGAAAATGGGTGGCACCGTCGGTCTGATAACCCGCCGCGATGATCACTTTCCACCGCATCGCAAACAGCGAGAAATACCGGGTGCCAACACATTGAGTGATATGCTCACCCGCCGCCGAGGCGGTTTCCACGCCGCAGGTATCCGCCGCTACATAACAGTCGGTATCGTTGTCCTCATAAAACCGGATCAGATCGCACGGCGTTTGATCGGTGCCATACAGCCAGTCATCCACACCATAATCGAGACTGGTGTGACTGATCGGTATCACGTCCGGCGGCAGGGGCGGCCTGGGAGGCGCGATGATGCTGTACAGCACACCGATCACCTGCGTACCGATCACGAGCGCCAGGGCCAGTGCCGCCAGGCCAAGCAGCGCCACGCGCCAGGGCAGCCCCCGGCGCGCGCGGGAATTGGTTTCGGTCATGGGGCTATCGCTGCCAGATTTGCTGATACTCAATAATGGTCATCCCTGCCGTATTATTGGCCGGAACCCCCGGTTGGATGTTCACACGGGTAGACTGGGTGATCTGAAAACCGGAGCGGTCGAACATGCAGCTCCACTGGTACGGCGCTACCCCCGCGTCACCCCGGTTAAACTCCGGGAAGTTGCCGTCCAGCGGATTCCGCTTGCAGGTGCGAAGTTCGGATTCCACATCGCTCGGATAAAACCGGTCCATCTGCTGCTGGTAGAAGTCCTTAACCGCTTCCGCCGAGGCATTTGTTACCTGATAATAGACCGTGCGCGAAGTATTGGAGTGCGTGCGCTGTCCCCACAATGCGGCGCCCGGATATACCTCAATTTCCAGCGGCACCTGATGCGACGCGCGTTCCACGAAGAACGACACCACCCCGCCCACGATAATCAGAATGCCAATAATGGCGGCAATCGCCCCCACGCGAATGATCGAGATGCCCCCTTGCTGCTTTGCCATATCATATCTCCTCAGTTAGCGCCTGCATGTGCCGAACATCTTCGGCCAGCATTTGACCATAAGGGGTATGTTGAAACCGCCGCGCGACATCCAACCAGAAAGGCAGCCCGGCCTGCACCTGTTCACGCGCCGGCCGTCCTCCTGCGCCCATCCGGTATAACAGATAATCTACCAGCAGAGCGCGGTGTGGTTCATCGGCGGCTGTCCGGTTGGCTTGCAATATGGAACAGGCCTGTTCTCCCCGCCCCTGCCGGTACAGTGCCTCACCTAAATCAATGGTGGCAATCGCCGGCGCGCCGGCCATCAGCGCCCGGTCAAAGGCGGCCTCGGCCTCGGCATACATCCCTCTTACCAGGAGTGTACGACCAAAACCATATAGAGGAAAGGGGTCAGCGGGGTCAAGTGAAAGGGCTTTTGTTAGGGACTCTTGACTTTCGTCCAAAAGTCCTAGCTGGCGGTAGGTGTTGCCCAGCAGCGTCAGGGCGCGCACGTCCGCTTTGCCTGCTGCCACCAAAGCCTCTAACGTCTGCCGCGCTCCCGTAAAATCTTCCGCCAGGTATAATCGCTGGGCGCGGGTAAAGGGCGTAACCATATGCCGGTTGGCCCACATGAAGATGACCTGCACGGCCAGCAGCAGGCCAAACGCGCCGGTCAGGGCCGGCACACGCAGGCTGGCTGGTCCCAGCGCCGCCGTCAGCAGCGCCGCTGCCAGCAGCACCAGCGCCAGTAGCAGTCCCACCTGCGCCGGGCGTTCCCACTGGCGCAGCCGGCTGATTAAAAAGGCGGTGAATCGTCCCATTAACTCCCTGTGGCACTCATCCCAGATTCGCCGCGTCCGCTTCGGCCAGCGCCTGCTCTATCGCGCTGATTTCGCGACGCAGCGTTTGTCCGTAGGCTGTACCTTCCAGCGCGTTCAGGTTGGCCTTCCAGGCGGCCAGCCCGTCGCGGGCGCTCATCATGCGGGCAGCAGAGCGGGCGGACTGTTCCGCGTCTCCGGCCTGCTGGTAAGCCTGTGCCAGATGATAATAGACTCGCACACCATACATCGCTGGCATAGGCTGCTGCGCCGCCCGTTTAAACGATTCCACTGCTGCCGCATCGCTGCCGGCAAAATGCTGCACGAAGCCCAGTTCCGCCCAGATCACCGGCTGGTCAGGCTCCAGTTCAGAGGCCTGCATCAGCGCCCGGCCTGCTTCTTCGTACATGGCCTGCATCCGATAGCCGTTCGCCAGGGTGATGTATGAGCCAGGGTCTTCGGGAAACAACCGCACCGCGCGGTCTGCGGTGGCCTGCGCTTTACCCAACTGCCCCGTGTAAGCGTAGGCGCTGGTTAGCAGCATCAGCACTTCGGAAGTCTCTTTTCCCTCCTGAATCGAACGTTCCAGCAGGGGTATCGCTTCGCGGAAGCGAAAAGCTTCAATCAGGCGGTAAGCATCACCGTAACCTGAACCCTGTTCTCTGGACTGGCGCGCCAGCAGCCAACCGACCACCACGAACCACACCGTAACCATCACAACCGCCAGGCATAACCCGGCCAGCGCCAGTTGGATGGCGGGTGACAGACCTTCGGGTTGATGACTACGCGAAGCCATAAGCTCGGCAATCAGCCCGCCCAGAAACAGCGCCGCCCCCAGAAAGGCCAGCAGCAGACTAATAAACAGGAAGACTGGCTGCAACCACCGGCGCATCATGACGATCCTAATGCTGCCGGGTCCAGTTCGCCCGCCGCCAGCGCCTGCGCCTCGCGCACATCATCACCCAGCACAGCGCGCAGGGTCTCAGCCTGATCACTACGGAGAATGGTCTGCCATTCTTCCAGCCCGCTGTAATCCCTTTTCAATGCCGTGATCTGCTCCCGCGCCGCCTCATGGTTGCCCAAACGGCTGTAAGCCCGCGCCAGATAAAAGTGTATCAGAACTCGATGGCGCTTTTCCTTAACTTTTAAAGCCAGCGCCTGCTGAAGATGCTCTACGACCGCCGCCGACTGCTGCAACCGATCTTCGATCATGCCCAGATTGTAAGCCGTCACCCAATCGTCCGGCGCTAGTTGGTGGGCAGTCTGTGCGGCCTCCAGCGCCTCCGCATACTTTCCGGCCTGCAAATAGACTTCCGCCAGACCATTAAACGCCAGCGCCGAGTCCGGCGCGATTTCGGTCATTTTGCGATAATCCCGGACAGCACGATCCAGTTTGCCCCAGACACGCAGCACTTCAGCCCGAAACCGGTAGTGATTGGGGTCGCGTGGTTCCTCTTTAATCACCCGATCCATCACCTTCACCGCCTGCTCATACTGGTTTTTACGCAGGTGACGCACCGCCTCTTTATATGCCATCGGCATTCGACTGCGGGTGAGCAGCAGCCCGGCTACAATCCACCCCAGCGCCCCACCGAGGAACACCGCACTAAGCTGCGGAGCAACGACTAACCCGATGAAAACCGCGATTAGCGACGGCGTGAGGATCCCCGCCCAACGGCCACGTTCGCCGGGCGGCAGCGCGCTGCCAAAAATAATCACCGTCCCCACCAGAAAGACAATAACGATCAACGACTGCACCGGGCGCACCCAGTCATAGTCGTTGACAAAAGCGTTGAGAATCAGGCTGGCAAGGCCGGTAAGCGCAAACCAGGCAACAAAAGCCTGCGTTCGCGCCGGGCCAAGAAAAATGAGGATGTTGCGGAATGTCTTGCCGATCATAGGCTTGTTTGCAGGGATATGCTGATTGTATCCCTATCCATTCAATTCTACATAGATACGTTTGTTGATGCCGCCCTTGCTTTTATAGTCCGCGATTCGAATCCGCCCGACTTCCCGGGTGTTGGCAACATGGGTGCCGCCATCGGCCTGTAAATCCAACCCGATAATCTCAACGGTGCGGACGACCTGAATTCCCTCTGGCAGCAGGTTAATCTTGGTGCGGATCAGATCAGGAATCTGGAAGGCTTCTTCGCGTGGCAGAATATTCACTCGCACGTCCCGCGCGGCTTCAACTTCAGCGTTAATCCGGCTTTCGATCTCGCTGACCAGTTCTTTTTGCAGCCGTTCAAACTCAAAATCCATGCGGCCTTCCAGCGGTTCCATATTGCCGCCGGTCACGCTCGCGCCATAATCGCGCCACACGACACCGCACAGGATATGCATCGCCGTGTGCGTTCGCATCAGTTTATAGCGGCGCTCCCAGTCCAGAATACCCTGTACGGGCTGCCCAACCGTTGGCAGCGGTTCCCCATCCAGGACATGCAGATTACCTTTGACTACCTTCCTCACCACATAACGCTGATCGCCCACGACCAACCAACCAGTATCATATGGCTGCCCACCGCCGCCGGGATAAAACGCCGTCCGGTCGAGGTATACACCATGCTGCTCTGCATCGGCGCCGGTTACAACGGCTGAGAAGTCCTTGAGATAGCTGTCGGTCTGATACAGCAGTTCTGTCATTGATCATCATCCTTCACGTCGGCGCGCATTCGCACCATGACATCACGCCCGCCCACCGCTCGCCAGAACGCGCGGCCTTCTTCATTTTTTACCGCGACATGCCAGTCAAAGTGATCCAATCGCTGTTCCCGAAACCAGGCCGCCAGCGCCGCGACCAACTGCCGCCCCACCCCGCTGCGGCGGAAATCCGGGTGAACATATATATCCGCCAGAAAGCCGCCCGGCTCCTGGTCAAAGATGTCGGCCATCAAATCCACGATCATGCCCAGCACGAAACCGATCACCTGCCCGTCATACTCAGCGACAAATGCCCGTGTGTAGGGGTCATCCAGCCGCTGTACCAGCCGCCGCGCATAACGCCTGGCCCCATTGAAGGCCGCGCCGGGCATATCCCGGTCAAGCTGGCGGTGATAATCTACCAACTGCTGCCACAGATCAGCAATCGCATCAGCATCTTTTGCCGACGCCTCCCGAATGGTTATTTCAACCACATGACATCCACCCACTCTACCGCCCCCAGTGATCGCCAGAATGCCTGCCCGACAGCATGGCGATAGGGCACAACCGTTACAATGTCGGGCACGTCTTGCCCGGCAAACCAACCACGCAGCGCCGCCACCAGCGCCCGCCCCAGACCGGCCTGATAGTGATGAGCGTCTAACACCAGTTCGGTAATGACGCCCAGCCGTTCAGGTATTAAGCCGGGTACGTTTGGCTGAATCCAACCGATTGTATAACCAAACAGGCTGTTTTCGCCCGCGCCGACCCACACCGCGCAGCTCTGGTCTGCCAGCCAGCTGCCGGCCTGGCGCTCCCACACGGCGCGGCTGTCAGCCGCCAGCGTAATACGGCGGTCGAACTGCTGCTGTATTGTTCGGTTCTCCAACCATAGTCGGGAAAGCTCGGCGAGGTCGCCTGCTGCGGCTCGCCGGATTATTGTATCATGCATGAATCCCTGCCTGCCAAACTCTCTGAGGATAGCACTGCCTATCGTGCCACGCAAATGCACGCGCGTCCGGCACTTTGCGTTACAATAGAGTCTATGACACACGCTGCCCACAACCTGCTTCAAGATGAGCTGCCCGATTGGATGCGTCAGGCGCAGCGCGGCGTGGACTGGGGACTGCTGCTGGTGATTGGTTTCAGCCTGCTGCTGGCCTGGCCGTTCATCACTCAGCCAACCTTATCCCACAGCAACGCCAGCGAAAACATCGTCTACGCGGCCAGTAATTTCGCAACGGCTTTTAAGGAAGGCCGCCTGTACCCACGCTGGTCTCCTTATGTACTGGGGGGTTACGGTGCGCCCATCCCGCACTATTATCCACCCGGCGCGGCCTACTTTGCGGCGGCCATTCAGGTGTTATTGACCGACGATGCGGTATCCGCCGTCCGCTTCGCTTATACGCTGGCGCTGTGCCTGGCCGGCATCGCCGTTTACCGCCTGGTGCTGCGCCGCGAAGGCGCAGCGGCGGGTATTCTAGCGGCCTTTTTATATCTTTACAGTCCGTATGTGGGTCTGGTCGCGCCCCATGTGTTAGGCGACTTACCCGGTACCCTGGCGCTGGCGCTGGTGCCGCTGCTGCTGTGGCAGCTTGACCGCCTGCTCCAGGGCAATCATCCGGGGGATGTGCTGCTGCTGGCGCTGGCAACGGCGGCGCTGTGTCTGACGGACACATACGGTCTGATCGCCGGTCTGGGGCTGGGGATGCTGCTGGCACTCACCCAGCCGGGAACCAACCTTCGCCTTTACGGGCTGGCAACCGCCGGAGTCGCACTGGGCATGGGCGCGGCAGCCTGCTTCTGGCTTCCCGCCGCGCTGGAACAATCCGCCGTTCAGTGGCGGCCACCGTTTATTCCAGCTTCATATCAACTTACCCTGGCAGGGTTATTTGCCCCGGCCCATCAGCTTGACCTGAACGACCTTGCGCCGGTGCCTCAGTTCACGCTCGGCCTGCCGGTGCTGCTATTCAGCGGCCTGGGGGCAGCGGCGCTGGTCCGCCGGCGGTCGCTGCGCGCGTTTCCCGCAACATTCCTGGCGGCAGCCATCGGACTGACCGCTCTGGCGCTCATCCTTATACCGGCAGAGACGGCCCTGCTCGGCGCCATTACCCTGTGTCTGGCGGTGGTCGGCAGCGCGGCGCTCCACTGGCGTGATGCGCTCTCCGAACGCTGGCGGCGGCTGATGCTGCCCATCGCCCTGATCGCCGTCTGGGTGCTGGCCGCGCCGGTCTGGCTGGCAACCATCATCACCGAGCCGTTCCTCGGCACGGACGCGACAGCCCAGATTCAGTATGAACTGGCCGGATGTGGCCTGCCGGTTCTCCCGCCCGATCTACCGGTTCCCGCCACCATCCCGGTGGACTTACCCCCCAATCGAACGCTGATTGAAGGTTATTTAAGCGGCACAATGAGCCGCCTGAATGTCACCCAGACCGCCGATGATTTACGCGTGGGTATCCTGACCCAGAACACTCACAGCAGCCGTTTTCAGGTAAGCGCCACCCAAACGCTGACGATGGATATGCTGCTGGCCTATTTCCCCGGCTGGCAGGCGACACTCGACGGTCGTCCGATGCCGTTGTTCGCCGGCGCATCGGATGGGCTGGCCCGTGTGACCATTTCCCCGGTGCGGGGCGGCCTGCTGGCGCTGGAATTGAACAGCACGCCAGCCCGTACCGGCGCCTGGATGATCACCTGGTCGGCGATAGGAATTGCGTTAATTCTGACCTGGGGACGCTTCCGCCGGGCAAAACCAGTCTATGAGGATGTCAGGCTGCTTTCACCGCCGGAGGCCCGGCTGTTAGCCCTCGTTTTCGTCTGCCTGGTGGTGCTGACCCTGCTGGCGGCGCTGCCCGGTGCGCCGATACCCCTGCGCCAGTCACCGGGTTACGCGCTGAAGACGGCTGCCTCGCTTCAGGCCCGCACGAACGCCAGTCTGAGCCTGCTGGCCTATCGGCTGGAGACCGCGCAGTTTCAACCCGGCAAATCGTTTGATGTGACTCTGTACTGGCAGGCGCAGGAACCCTTAACCGAGAATTACCGGACACTGCTTTATCTGCTGGATACCCGCACCGGCGCGCGCTGGAATCAGCAGGACTACCAGCATCCCGGCGGCCATCCCACGCGCTGCTGGAACACTAATCGTTACGTTTCCGATGTCTACCACCTGCCGCTTGCCCCGGCCATGCCGCCCGGTGAATATCAGGTAGCCGTTGAAGTATATGCCTGTAAACCCGACTGTCTGCCACAAAATCGTGTCACCTTCTTCGACGCCACCGGGCGCAATCTGGGGCCGGTGCTGTACCTGCCGACCACGTTAATGGTTCAAAATTGAGTTTTTCTTGTCTTTGTAACGAACCGTAAGTACAATATTGCATATTTTCACTTCTTGAGGGGAAGCAGTTCTTATGGCGAACGAAAGCCTTGCGGCACAAATCGGACAGGCATGGCGCTACCAGCGCGAAGGCAAAGCGGACGCAGCGATCGCCGAGTTTGACCGGATACTCCGGCAGGACGCCGATAATCTGGATGCCATCTACGGCATGGGGCTGGCGCAGCGCACCGCCGGCAAATACGAGGCGGCCATCAAGTATTTCGACCGCTGCCAGGAGTTGGTCAATGCGGCCATCGCCGCGCGCGGTGTGGTGCGGGGAGATGCCATTCATCTTGCCAACACCCCTGAAGACGACCGCTACATGATGCTGAATCGGATGATTAAGCAGCGCCTGTCGGAGATAAACGCCGCGCTCCAGCCGCGCAAATAACTGATGAATAAACGGGAGCGTCTGAGTAAAACGATTGCCGGTGAACCCACCGATCGTGTACCGGTCGCGCTGTGGCGGCATTGGCCCGGCGACGACCAGCGCGCTGCCGATCTGGCGCGGTCAGTGGTCGAGTTCCAGAAAGCCTATGACTGGGACATCGTGAAAGTCACCCCGGCCAGCAGTTACATGATTGCTGACTACGGCGTACAGGACGTGTGGGAAGGCAACCTGGAAGGCACCCGCACCTACACCAGACGCGCAGTTACCCGGTCGTTGGATTGGACGGAACTCCGCCCACTGGATCCCACACGCGGCAGCCTGGGCAAACACCTGGACTGCCTGAGTCTTGTCGGTGAGGCGCTGGCGGATGACGATACGCCAGTCCTGGCGACGATCTTCAGTCCGCTGGCGCAGGCGAAGAACATCGCCGGTAAAGACCTGCTACTGCGGCATATGCGGATACACCCTGACCGCGTGCATACCGGTCTGAACGCGCTGACGGAAACGACACTGCGTTTTCTCGATATGCTCAAACGCACGCCCATCGCCGGCATCTTCTATGCGGTGCAGCACGCCAGTTACGATGTGATGTCCGAGGACGAGTACAAAATCTTCGGCCTGCCCTATGACCGCAAGATACTGGAGGCGCTGCCGAGTAAGTGGTGGCTGAATATGCTGCATCTGCACGGCGAGTCGCCAATGTTCCGGCTGGTCAGCCAGTTGCCGGTACAGGCGATTAACTGGCACGATCAGGAGACTGAACCCGATCTGGCGCAGGGAAAGTCCATTTACAACTATGCTGTCTGCGGCGGTCTGTCCCGGTGGCAGCACGTCCATCACGGCACCCCTACGTCGGTGCGTGAACAGGCGCGGACAGCGATCAACCAGACCAACGGGCGGCGCTTCATCCTCTCGACGGGCTGTGTCACGATGATTACATCGCCCCTGTCGAATATCCGGGCAGTGCGCGAGGCTGTGGAGTAACACCATGCCGATCCGAGTCATTGCCGGCAGCGCCAAAGGACGGCGGCTCAAACTGGTGCCGGGCAACACGACGCGTCCGGTAATGGATCGGGTCAAGGAAGCCCTGTTCAGTATTCTGGGGCAGGATGTGATGGATGCCGCCTGGCTTGACCTGTTCGCCGGGACAGGCAGCGTGGGCATTGAAGCCCTCAGCCGGGGAGCGCGGCAGGCTGTCTTTGTCGAGATTGACCGACTGGCGGTGCAGACCATCCAGGAAAACCTGGCCCTCACCCGGTTGGGCGACCGGGCGGTTATCCGCCGTGCCGATGTGTTTCATTTGCTGAAGCAGCCGCCGCCCCAGGTCTACGATTTTATCTATGTGGCGCCGCCGCAGTACAAAAACCTGTGGCTGCAAACCCTGCAAGCGTTGGATGCGAATCCGGTCTGGATTCCGCCGCACGTGACCGTGATCGTGCAGATTGACCCGTCGGAATTCCAGCCGGCCACGTTTACCCACCTTGAAGCGTATGACGAGCGGCGTTATGGCAAAACGTTATTATGGTTCCTCGCTGGCCGCGAGAGTTCTCCGGACACGCGTGAACCCCAGGAGAAGGCCGAGTGACTGACTTAAACCAACTTGAAGCCGTTGCCTCCGAACTGATTCAGACGTTTGAAATCAACAGTCCGCCGATTCCGATTGAGATCATGCTTCAGCGACCGAAACCGGATATGTGGCATGAGGTTGACATCACCGAACTGTCCGTCGGATTCCTGCGGGCCGGTGGGCACTTTTCTCCGCGTATGTCGCTGGCGCGGCTGCTGGCGCGGCATGTCATCCAGAGCGATTGGGGTGAAAAACGTGGTCTGCGCGATCTGTTCAAGGAGGATCGGGACGAGTCGCTGCTGCGTGCCTTCGCGCGGATGCTGATTATGCCGGCTGAGATGGTGAAGGCGCTCAGCCCCGGCGCGCGCACGCCGATCACCATGAGCATTCATTTCGAAGTGCCGGAGGACGATACCCGCCAGCGGTTGAAAGAGCTGGGCCTGTAGGGGAAAGCTAACCTTCCAGATACCGCCGCGCAGCAGCCAGCGCCTCGTCGGTCGAATGAATTTCGCCTGCCACCTGCCCTTCGCGGATAAGGTCTAACAATTGGCCGATGGTTGGCCCGGATTTCAGGCCCAACGTCTGCATCAGTACATGGCCGTCCACCAGCGCGGGTGGCGCCACTAGTTGTTCGTGCCGTTCGAAGTAGGCTTGCAGCAAAATGCGGATTCGTTCGACCAGCGCCAGCCAGTCATCCTGGTCGAGTTCCGCCCCCCGTGCGCCGAGAAAATCCGCCAGCGACAGCAAACACACATCCACCCCCGCCGCGCCTGACTGCCGCCAGAAGCGGTGGATAGCGCGCGGCGTAAGGTCATCCAGCAGCAGCGGGCGCATGTGGTGCTGTACCACCGCTACCAGACGCTCCCGTTCGCCGTTGCTCAGCCGCAGCGCCGCCGCCCGCTCATCCGCCAGTTTGGCCCCCACGGACTCGTGGCCCCAGAATCGCCAGCCACCATTTTCATCCTGCCGGGCGGCAGCCGGTTTGCCCACGTCGTGCAGCAGAGCGGCCAGCAGCAGCAGCGCCCGGTGCGGGCGTTCGTTCGGCCACAGCGTATTAACCTGCGCCTGAACCTGACCGCGATACCGGTCCAGGGCTACTGCCACCATCCCCAGATGAAACGCGCCTGTAAGATTATCTGACCGGCCATAACTGAGAGTCGCCAGGATGTTTGTCAGATGTTCGACCACCAGCAGCGTATGCTGCCAGCCATCAAAAATATGCGGTGAACTCTGTGCCAGGCCGTGCAGCGGCGTGAGTTCCGGCAGCACCACCCCCAGCGCCCCCACCTGATCGGCAGTTCGCAGCGCCGCCACCGGCCTGGGCAGCGCCAGCAGCTTAAACAGCTCATCCCGCACCCGTTCCGGCGAGGCATCAGCCAGCAGCGGCGCGGCCATTTTCACTTCACGCAGCGTATCCGGTTCGATCCGAAAACTCAGTTGCGCCGCCTGCCGCACCGCCCGCAGCACCCGGATCGGGTCGCTTGTAACCGCGCCGTCGCGGCAGCGCCGAAGCTGTCTGGCAGCAGTGTCGGCTTCCCCTCCCAGCGGGTCAATAAGCAGAGACAGATCGCCGCGTATATCTGCCGCCATTGCATTAACGGTGAAATCGCGGTCACGTAAATCCGCGTGCAGGCCAGCCCCACGAAAACCGGCCACATCCAGCACCAGCCGGCCTTCCGGGGTTTCCATCAGCGCCCGACCTACCCCACGTTCGCCATCCAGTACAAAAAAATCCCCTTTGAACTGGTTAGCGATCTGCCGGGCCAGCCGTATGCCATCACCATCGGTCGCTAAGTCCACATCCTTTAATGGGCGGTGAAGCAGCGCATCACGCACCGCGCCGCCGACAATATAAATCTCTGCCGTCGTTTCACGCAGGCTGTCCGCCAGATCAAACACGAAGTCCGGCCACAGCAGTGGGCGACCGGGCACACGCGGCATCAGATCATTCATACACCATTTCCGGTTTGACGACGGCCACAAACGGCAGATTGCGGAATTTCTCATCCAGATCGAGGCCGTAGCCAAAGACAAATTTGTCTTCAATATCGAAGCCGATGTAAGCAATCGGGATTTCAACGGTCCGGCGCTGGGGTTTATTGAGCAGCGTCACCAGTTTCAGGCTGGCCGGTTTACGGGCCTCCAGCACATCCAACACAAAACGCAGGGTCTGCCCGCTGTCAATGATGTCTTCCACAATCAGCAGATGGCGGCCTTCCACCTGCTCGCTCAGGTCCATGTCAATCCGCACGCTGCCGGTGGACGAGCGCGCGCCCCGCCCGTAGCTCGATACCGCCAGGAAGTCTATTTCGTGCGGCACGCTGATATGGCGCGTCAGATCAACCAGAAACATGATGCCACCTTTGAGAATACAGATCAGCAGCAGTTCCTGACAATCGGCATAATCGGCAGAAATCTGTTCACCCAGTTCCTTCACCCGCTGCTGAAGCGTGGCCTCATC
This sequence comes from Aggregatilineales bacterium, assembly GCA_029975765.1. Lineage (GTDB taxonomy): Bacteria > Chloroflexota > Anaerolineae > Aggregatilineales > Phototrophicaceae > CFX2. The sequence continues at coordinate 10,304 of JARKOK010000374.1, read as the reverse complement.
TATCAAAATTTCTTTTAAGTATTTTTCGTAAGGTTTCATGTTGTATCCTTGTCCGGTCTGATTGCCCAGACCGGAAACGCTTCTGATATAACGTGCCATTATAGCACCGTCCTCACGCAAAATTCACGAGCCGTCCATTCACCTTCTTCGTTACCTGCTTTATAATGCAGGCAAACCAGGCATAAACACGATCAAAATCAGGACAATCCGCATGGACGTTACCACGCCCACCCAGTCGCTCATCACGCCCGCGCAGCCTCGCCATACCGTTCACGTCACCTTCAAGGATGGCCGTGTTTTTGAAGGACCGATTGGCGCGACGATTGAGGCTTACCTGCTGGCCGCGCAAAATGGCTCGCCGGGTGACGGCGGCAGCCTCATCATGGGCGGTGTTCTGGATGGTGCGCTGCGTGAACTGTCCTATCCGGTTCGCCGTGACGCAACTCTGGAACCGGTGGTACTCGCAAGCAGCGACGGCGGGCGCATCTATCGCCGGTCGCTGGTGATGCTGATGGCAACCGCCGCCGATGAACTCTGGCCGGGGATTAAAGTCAGCGTGCGTTATTCGATTCCCGAAGGTGGTTATTACTGTAAACTGCTGAACCGCGAACGCTTCAGTGACGATGAACTGGCGCAGTTGGAAGCCCATATGCGCGCCATTGTTCAGGCTGACGACCCGATTACCAAGCGCGTGGTGCCGCTGGCCGAAGCCAACCAACTGTTCGCCGCACGTGACGACGATGATAAGGTGCGCCTGCTCGAACAGCGCACCCGCAGCGATCTGACTCTCTACAGCCTGCGCGGGCGCAGCGACTATTATTACGGCTATATGCTGTCCTCCACCGGTTATCTGCGTTACTTCCGTCTGGTTAACATCAACGGCGGTTTTATCCTGCAATACACCCTCAAGGAGTCACCGACCGAACTCCAGCCGATCACCGCATACAGCCAACTGGGCGCGGTGTTCCAGCAGGCGGACGACTGGCTGGAACGTATGGACGTGGAGGATATGGGGCAGCTTAACCGTATCGTGCGCGAAAACCGCGTCCATGAACTCATCCTGGTCGCGGAGGCGCTGCACGAACGGCAGATTTCCAACATTGCAGGGGAAATCACCCGGCGGCATCATGAACAGGGTACCGGTCTGGTGCTGATTGCCGGGCCGTCATCATCCGGCAAAACCACCTTTTCGAAGCGACTGGCGATCCAACTGCTGGCACATGGCCTGCACCCATTTACGCTTGAGTTGGATAATTACTTCGTCAACCGCGAACTGACCCCCAAAGACGAAACGGGTGAATACGACTTTGAAGCGCTGGGGGCGATCAACCTGTCCCTGTTTAACCAGCAGCTTCTGGAACTGATGGACGGGCGGCAGGTCCAGCTTCCACGCTTCGATTTTGTGTCCGGGCGCAGCGTGCAGGGTCAGCTTGTGCAGCTTCGCCGGAAGCAGATCATGATTATCGAAGGCATTCACGGCCTGAACCCGGCGCTCGTCCCGGCCATCCCGCCGGACAAAATTTTCCGGGTGTATGTGTCGGCACTCACGCAGTTAAACATTGACGCGCACAACCGTGTTCCCACCACCGACGTGCGCCTGCTGCGGCGGATTGTCCGCGATGCGCGCGGGCGGGGTTACAGCGCCACCGATACGCTGAAACGCTGGCAGAGTGTTCGCAACGGCGAAAAACGGAATATCTTCCCCTATCAGGAAAATGCCGACATGATGTTCAATTCGGCGCTGGTATACGAACTGGCGGCGCTGCGTTCGCTGGCCGAACCGCTGCTGCTGCAAGTTGAACCCAACACCCCACCCCACATCGAGGCGAAACGCCTGCTGTCCTTCTTACGCTGGGTGCATCCATTGTCACCCAAACAGCAGGCGATGATTCCCGATACGTCACTGCTGCGCGAGTTCATTGGCGGTTCCAGCCTGCATGATTACCATCCGGGTGAAATGAACGGCCATCGCCCGAACGTTTAGAAGTTCGTAAAACCTTTGCTACACACCAGTCTGCTTATACAACCATCCAACACTGCGCTGATACACTCAGCCTTCAAAGCTGGTGGCTCGTTAAGTGGAGCCTGCTAACCTCGCAGAATGTCAACCGGAGGATGCCATCAGTTATCCGCAGCCAAAACCGGTTTCAATCAGCGAGGGAGTGCTCCCTCTATCTGAATGGTAAGCGAGTGTAACGTAACAAAGGAGACTGGTGGTATGAAAACGGTTGTTGCCCTCTATGAAAACCTGGACACAGCGCGTGATGTGGTGGAAGACCTGGTGGAAGCCGGCTTCTCGCGGGATCGTATCAGCCTGATCGCAAACGATGCCTCCGGCGAGTATGGACGCTACTTTAACTCGGCCACCGAGACAGTAGACGAGGATGTAAGCGGCAGCGAAGGCGCCGGTTTCGGCGCGGTGGTAGGCGGTCTGATCGGTCTGGGCGCGATGCTTATTCCGGGTATCGGGCCGGTGATCGCCGCCGGGCCGCTGGTGGCTGGACTGACCGGCGCGGCGGTCGGCGCAGCGGCGGGCGCGGCTACCGGTGGTATTGTCGCCAGCCTGGTGAATATGGGCGTCAGCGAAGATGAAGCCGGTTATTACGCCGAAGGCGTGCGCCGGGGCGGTGTGCTGGTCAGCGTGCAGATTGATGACACCTGGGAAAGCAGCGTGGTAGACATCATGAGCCGCCACCGTCCGGTTGACATCCGCCGCAGCGCCGAGGAGTGGCGGCGCAGCGGGTGGACCGGTTTTGACGCCGCCCGCACGGACTATGACACTTACACTGCCGGGTCGCGCACGGCAGCAGGAACGCGCGCCATGAATGAAGGTGGGCAGAGCAGCGCGGCGCGTTCGCAGGTGCTGGAAAAAGATGCCCGTCCAAACGATGTCGAATTCGCCAACAAAGGCACACAAACCGGCTACCGCGCCTTCGAGAGTTATGATACCGACTGGCGCGCCCACTATGACACCGCCTTTGCGGCACGCGGCTACGATTACAGCTACTATGTACCGGGTTACCACTATGGGTATATGCTGGCAACCGATCCGCGTTACAACCAGTATCGCACCTGGGCTGATGTAGAGTCCTATGCGCGCCGGGACTGGGAGGCGCGGGGTCAGGGCGCGTGGGAAGACTTTAAGGACGCGATCCAGCACGCCTGGAATCGTATTCGCAGCGCAGTGAGCTAACCGCCTCTCGCCAAATAACTCCAGGGGACACGCTCCGGCGTGTCCTTTGTTTTCCCTCCGATTACAATCTTTATGTCTTCTGAATTGTGTTGTGCCCTATCCTGCTCTACAATCAAACATTAGAAAACCGTTTGAGCATACCCCAACAGGTCACTTCGTTATGGGTTATAAATTCTCGATAGATTTTGGCACGACGAATACGGTCGTCGCCCGCTGGAACGAAACCGCCAGCGCGGCGGAAATCGTCGCCTTGCCCGGCCTGCACGCACCGGATGGCAGTCGTCCGCCGCTCGTGCCGTCGCTGCTGTATGTTCGGGACGGCCATACCGGCGCTGTCGCCCTCGGCCAGCAGGTGCGTGACGCGAATCTTGACCAGCAGAAAGACAACCGCCTGTTCCGCAACTTTAAACGCGGCATTGTTACCGCCCTCGCACCCGACCCGCGCGAAATTGACGGCGCGGCCTGGGCTGACCGCGATGCCGGGCGCAGTTTCATCCGGCGGCTGATTGCCGCGCTGCCAGAGGGTGAACAGGCGATAGACCAGCTTGTGCTGACCGCGCCGGTCGCATCCTTTGAGGGCTATCTTGCCTGGCTCAACGGCGTAATGGATGAAATCGCGCCGGAAAAAATCCGCATCGTGGACGAATCAACTGCTGCCGCGCTGGGCTACACAGTGACCAAACCGGGCGCGGTGGTGCTGGTATTCGACTTCGGCGGCGGCACACTCGATCTGTCTATGGTGCAGCTTCCTGAAAGCCGCGAGAAAACCGGCGGCTTCCTGCACAAACTGCTGCGCGGCGGCAGCAGCCACCACGCCGCGAAGGTCATCGCAAAAGCCGGACGGGTCATCGGTGGCAGCGATATTGACCAGTGGCTGGTGGCCGAAGTGCTGAAACGCACCCATCTCACCCCGAAAGAACTGGGCAGCAGTTATCCGGCGCTGCTCACCCGCTGCGAACTGGCAAAAATCGCACTGTCTACCGAGGACAGCGCCGTGATCAGCTTTGATGCGGCAGGTCAGCAGTACACCGTCACCGTCACCCGCGCCGAACTGGAGAGCCTGCTGGAAACCAACGGCTTCTACACGGCGCTGCGCCGCGTGGTGGACAAAGTGATGCATGTCGCTCACCAGCGCGGCATCTTTAAAGAGGACATCCATTATGTCCTGATGGTCGGCGGCACATCGCTGATGCCCTCTGTCCAGCGCACATTGGGACAGTATTTCAAGGAAACCGCCATCTACGCCGACAAACCGTTTACGTCTGTAGCCGAAGGCGCGCTTCAGGTAGCGGCGGGTTACGGCCTGGAAGATTACCTGGCCCACAGCTATGGTCTGCGGTATCTCGACCCTGACACCGGCCAGCACGCCTACGATGAGATTATCCCAATGGGCAGTCGCTATCCGACCGAACACCCGATTGAGGTTTACCTGGGCGCGGCGCATCCCGGTCAGGGCGAAGTCGAATTCATCATCGGCGAAATTGAGACCGACTCGGTGGCGATGATCGAAGTCCAGTACGAAAATGGGCAGGCTGTATTTGTCGCTCAGGCAAGTGAAGGCGGCCAGCAGATTGTACCGCTCAATGCTGATCTGGCCGCTGCGATGCTGGCGCAGCTTGATCCGCCCGGCCAGCCCGGCGACGACCGCCTGAAAGCCGAGTTTTCGATTGATGACCGCCGCCAACTGCGGGTGAAAGTGACCGATGTTCAGACCGGCAGAACGCTGCTGAAAGATGCTGTAATGGCGACGCTGCATTAGGGGGAAGCGATGGCAACAGAGATTACGGGACGCGAACCACGTCTAGCCACCACCAAAGTTAAACAAGGGCTGCGCCGGTTAAACCCTCGCAGTCTGGCGACCATGCTGAACATCCTGCCGCCGGAGGCCGTCTCGCTGGATGCGGCGGCCCTGATGCTGCGAAATGATGATTTTTACGTGCGCTACAACGCCGGTAAGATGCTCAGCCGGCGCGGTGACCGCGAGGCGCGGCTCATTCTGGCTGACGCGCTTAAGGATAAGGAACCGCGCACCCGTGCCACCGCCGCGCGCCACCTGCATGGCTTCTCATGGTTTGCCGCCGAGCCACTTCTGCGGCAGGCCCTACAGGATGCTGACACCCGCGTGCGTGAAGCGGCGGTTTACGCCCTGTGCGATCTGAATGATTTCAATGCCTATCAACTGCTGGTCGAAGTTCTGCAAGACGAACCGGACAACGTGCGTGCCGCCGCCGCCTGGGGGCTGCGCGAATGCCAGGACCCGGCAGCCGTACCCGTACTCAAGGTGGTGCTGGAAGCCCACGACCCGGAAGTGCGAATTAAGGCGCTGGAGGCGCTGGGACAGAATGACACACCGGAAGCCATGCCGGTTGTCCGCAGCGCGATGAACGACCCCGAACCGGACGTGAAATACGCTGCAACCCTCAGTTTGCTGGAACTGGCCGGCGAGGCATGGCTGGAGGAATTATCCGGCGTAATCGGGCGCACCAGCGGTATCACGCGGCAGCAGGTACTCAAGGGCTTCTTCCACGCCACCAACTATCTCAAGATTGATGTGACAAAAACCTCAGCCGTTGACCTAATGATTGACGCGCTGGAAACCGCCCTGCTGGACGACCTGCCGGATACCCGTCTGGCCGTCACCTGGCCGCTGGCCTGGATGCGCCACGAACGCACACCCGGCATCCTCAGGCGGGCTTATCACCTGGAACTGGACAGCGAAGTAAAGGCTCAGATCGTGCGGGTTTCGAACAGTCTGATGGAAGACAACCCGGACGCACCGAGTCACAAAGTCGCCGACGACATCCTGCACGACGCGCTGGCGAGCAAGGATGAGCGCGTGAAAAAAGCCGCCGCAGACATCGTTGCCAACCGCGCCCGGAAGAAAACTGCGTCACAGCCGGTTGCCTGAGTGTCTTTCATGCAGGGGTGCGGCCCGGATACCTCCACCCACGCGCCCCTGTTCACCGCTTGTTATCCCTTGTCCACAACCTTTCACATTTGCTTGACGACACTCCCGGATAGCGGTAGGATGCTGGTGGTTTAGACGATTACAGGGGCGGGTCTGAGACCCATCCCTACGGAAAATTACCCGCGAAAATGATCGAAGTTCACCAACTCACCAAACGTTACGGCCAGCATCTCGCTGTCAATCAGATTTCGTTCACTGCCCAGCCCGGCGAGATCGTCGGCCTGCTGGGGCCAAACGGCGCGGGCAAAACCACCACGATGCGGATGCTGACGGGCTTTATGCCGCCCTCCGAAGGCCGTGCCACGATAGCCGGTTTTGACGTAATGGCCGATTCGCTGGAAGTGCGCCGCCGCGTCGGTTATCTGCCGGAGCGTGTGCCGGTCTATCCTGATATGACCGTGAAGGGTTACATCGAATTCTGGGCCAAACTGCGCGGCGTACCAGACCCACGTGCGCAGGCCGGCGCGGTACTGGAACGGGTGCATCTGACCGACCGCCAGAATATGCTGGTGCGCAACCTGTCCAAAGGTTTGCGCCAGCGGTTGGGGTTGGCGCAGGCGCTGGTGCATGACCCGCCGGTGATTATCCTTGATGAACCAACCATCGGTATTGATCCGCAGCAGGTGATCGAAGTGCGCGAAGCGGTGCGCGACCTGGGTAAAAACCATACCGTACTGTTCAGCACGCATATCCTGTCCGAAGCTGAACAGGTCTGCGACCGGGTGGTGATTATTAACCGGGGACAAATCGTCGCCCAGGGCACCCCGGATACCCTCCGAACGCAGCTTCAGCGCGGCGCGGCGCTGTACGTCGAAATCGGCGGCACGGGCAAAGACTCTGCCGTGCAGCTTCTACGCAGTATCCCCGGCGTCGAGTCAGTAGAAAAGCAGGGGCATGGCTTCGCGGTGCGGAGCAAAACCGATGTGCGCGGCGAACTGTCCGACCGCATCACCCGCGCCGGCTACCGCGTCCTCGAACTCCGTCCGGTGGCGATGACGCTGGAAGACATCTTTCTTGATCTGGTCGGCAGGGAGAAGTGACCATGCTGCGTGGAACCGCCGTCATTTTCTGGCGCGAGATCGGGCAGTACTTTGCTTCGCCCGTCGCTTATCTTGTCGCCTTTGCGCTGCTGCTGCTGACTGGCCTGCTGTTCAACGCTGACCTGACGTTCAGCATGACGGTCAAAGCGGCTGACCCGGCGCTGATCCCTTCCTTCTTGTCGCTGGCGATGGTGGTCTTCGCGCCGCTGCTGACGATGCGTTTGCTGGCCGAAGAGAGCCGCGAGGGCACGCTTGAACTGCTGCTCACCGCGCCCGTGTCGGATATGGCGGTTGTGGTTGGTAAATTCCTGGGTGCGTGGTTTTATTACACCATGCTGCTGCTGGTCACGCTGGTATACCAGTTTATCCTGCTGGCGATCACCCAACCGGACTTAGGCCACACGATCAGCGCCTATATCGGCATCTGGTTATACGGCGGCGCCACACTGGCTGTTGGCCTGCTGTTTTCGGCGCTGACGGAAAACCAGATTGTCGCCGCTTTCCTGAGTATGAGTGTGCTGCTCCTGCTCTGGCTGGGTGATCTGGCCGGGGAGATTGTCGCCAATCTTGATCTGGCGCGTATTCTCCGGCAGTTGTCGTTAGGCGGGCATTACACCACCTCGTTCGGTGTGGGTTTGATCCGGTTCGAGGATATTGCCTATTACGCGGGGATCATCGTCGTGATGCTGTTCATCACCATTCGCATTGTTGAATCGCACAGGTGGCGCTGATGCAGCAAGAAACCATTATCATCCGGCGGCATCAACTCGGCCAGTGGGCGGGTTTTGTGGGCGGCGGCGCGGCGCTGCTGGGGGTTATCGGCCTGCTGTGGCAGGGTAACGTCACCCCCCTGATCGCAGCCTGCCTGATCATCGGCGCTGCCGGGCTGGCACTGTGGGCGCTGCTGGCGCCGCAGGAATTTATCGGTTTTGTTACCGGGCGGCAGGCGCGATACGGCACGATGGCCGTTTTCAGCACGCTGCTGCTGATCGGCGTCGTGGCGCTGGCCTACATTGTTTTGCAGCGCGCCGTTTTAACACTGGATATGACCGAAGGCCAGCGTTTCACGCTCAGCAGCGAGACTTATGAAGTCCTGCGCCGCGTGTCGCGTCCGATTCGTATTACTGGCTTTTATTCGCCGCGCGCGCTGCAAACCCGCGAAGTGGACGATCAGTTCTTCCGGCTGTATGAAATAGCAACCGACGGCCTCATCACCCGCGAGTACATTGATCCCGATGTCAACGTTGCCCAGCGCAATGCCTTTGGCGTAACCGAAGACGGCACTGTGTTTATTTCCTACCTCACGGCGGACGGCATTATAGATACCAGTACGCTGATGCAGGTGCCGATCACGCGTGGGGAGAGTTCCTCTCGTCAGGAACGGGACCTGACCGGCGCGCTGGCGCGGCTGCTGGCCGCCGGTTCGATCACGGTCTATTTCGACCTCAGCCATAATGCGCTCAGCCCGTTTGATACCTCGGCCCAGGGCATTTCCGGCATCAACAACGGAATGCGCAGCAACGGTGTCATTACCTCCGTCCTGAATCTGACCGACCTCGCCACCAGCGGCGGCAGCATCCCGGCCAACGCGGCAGCCGTTATCCTGGCTCGGCCCACCACCGACCTGACCGACGCTGAGATCGCTGTCGTGGATCGTTACCTGAATACCGGCGGCGCGCTGCTCATCCTGGCGGACGCGCTGTTCAACCAGGATACGTTCTTGCAGCAGGACGGCGCGTTCAACCGTTATCTGTGGGATAACTACGGTCTGCGCGCCCTGAACGCGGTTGTTGTCGAAGCCGACCCCGGCATGATCGCCCAGACGCCGCTGGACATCATCAGCGCCGTTGTCTTCACTGAGACCGATCTCGGCGCGCGGCTCAATACGGATACCACGCCGACCTTGTTTTCAGTCGCTCGGGCGCTGGAAGTCAATGACAGCCCGCCACCCGACATCAGCAATGGGCGTGTCATCCTGTCATCCGACAGCAGCTACGGCGAAACCAATTTACAGGCACTCGCCGAAACCAACACGTTCCGGTACGACGAAGGACAGGACATTCGCGGCCCACTGGCAACCGTGATCTGGGCGAATAACCAGCAGACCAAAGCGCGTGTCGCTATCATTGGCGATAGTGATTTTGTGACCAATGGATCGGTTGGCATCGGCGGCAACGGCATCCTGTTCACCGATACGATCACCTGGCTGTCCCGCTTTGGCGAGGCAATCAACTTCAGGCCGCAGGCATTTACCACCAGCCTGCCGTTGATTTTTGTCAGCACGCAAACGCTGGACCTGATCGCGTTCATCACGGTCATTCTGATGCCCGGTCTGGTACTGCTGGCCGGGCTGGCCGTCTGGCTGCGGCGGCAGCGAGCGCAAACCTTATGAGTCGTCGAACGCTGATGATCCTGTTAGCAGCCTTCGCCGGGCTGGCCGGTATCGCGCTGCTGCAAAGTCGCCCGCCAACGCTGGAAGATTTGCGCGCCCAGGCGACAGCGCAGGGTACACCGGTGTTTACCCGCGTCTTTCCTGATCTGGCGGTGCTGGACATTCAGGCCATTCGCCTGCGCGATCCCAATTCCGACCGGGAGTTTGTCATCAGCCGCGACAGTGACGGCCAGTGGACGGCACCAGATGCCACAGATGAGGAAAGATTAGACACTGACACCGCGTCTAATATAGCCCGTACAGTGGTGCTGCTGCACTACCAGCGCACGCTGCCGCTGGACAGCAGTACCAGACTGGCGGATTACGGGTTCGCGCCCAATGGCATCTTCTTTATTGAAGTGGTCATGCCGGACGGTGCTGGACATGTGGTAGCAGTCGGGACGTTGTCCGGTTCGCGCACGGTGTATTACGCGCTTGTGGATGACCGGCAGGAGATTTATTTGCTTGAGCGTGCCCCGGTGGATTATCTGATCACGCAGCTTGCACATCCACCCTTAACTTGACAAGCATTTGTCAGCGCGTTAATGTATTTAATACACTGACAGCGTATAATCGGCGCACTCGGTAATTTTCCTGCCTAATCAGCCTGAAACGTCGCCTTTTTGCTCAGTTTACGTCATAATCCAGGCACTGAATGAGTTGCCTTGCTAC
>JARKOK010000368.1 GCA_029975765.1 Aggregatilineales bacterium | reverse complement strand
GTCTTCATCCGGCGGTGACAGTTCGAGGATCAGCGTGGGGGGATCGTCCTCCGGCACAGCCGCTGCCGGCTCGGCGGGTGTTTCGCCCGGTGTGGGGCTGGCCGCGTCCGGTGCGACGGCTTCCCGCATCGGCAGGGTGTCGTTCGCTGATGGACTGGCCGCTTCCGGCGCGCCAGCTACCGGCTCGGCGGGTGTTTCGCCCGGTGTGGGGCTGGCCGTTTCCGGTACGACGGTTTCTCGCATCGGCAGGGTGTCGTTCGCTGATGGGCTGGCTGCTCCCGCCGGGGCTGTCTCCGGCGCGGGTCGGGTTTCGACCACTTCCAGCGGCGGCTCGTCCATTGCCGCCGCTGCCAGGGCGATCAAGGCTTCCGGCGTGCCAATCCGCTTTAAAGCGGCCTGCGCTGTGCGCCGCACCAGATCATTCTCATCGTTCAGCGCCTGGCGCAGCGGCTGCGCCGCCCAATCGGCATTCAACTGCCCCAACACCGCCGCCGCGTTGCGCCGCACCCGCGCGTCAGCATGGCGCAGCGCCCCCAGCAGCACCACCTCAACCGGCGCGCTTTCCAGTTGCAGCAGGGCTTCCGCCGCTGCCAGCCGCACGCGCGACGGCAGTTCGCTGTTATGAAACACCAGGATAAGTGACTCGGCGGCGATCTTCTCTTTCAGTTCACCCAAGCGCCGCGCCGCGCGGATCACCCGCTCCGGCTGGCGGCTGCTGAGCTGCGCGATCAGCCGCACCACCACCGCGTACTGGTCTTCCGGGGTTTCACTGTCCTCGTCCACTTCCTGCTGAAACAGCGAGTCCAGCGTCAGGATGATCGCGCCGCGCACGTCGGCATCATTCTCCTTGACCAGCGCCGCCTGCAGCGCCGGGATGGCGCTGCTCGCGCCCAACGCCCGCAGCGCCGCCGTCGCCCGCCGCCGTACATCGGCGCTGGAATGGCGCATCGCTTCGATCAGGCCGCGAATATCGCCTTGCGCCTGAAGCCGCCAGATGTCAGGAAGATACTCGCTCACGGCGTCGTGTCCCTGGTAGATTAGCGCGTATGATTATTGTAACACGCTCCCGCCTAACAATAGCATAAAGTATCAGGGCTTAGTAGCAGATTCTCACCTGTCCCCGTACCGGATGCTGTTGGCGAATCAAATTAAGCAGTGGCGAGGCGGGCGAAGGCAGAAACACGAGTGGTCGCCCGCTTTTTGCCACTGAGCCAGTCAATCACCCGCGCACCACATCCGCTGCCTGCCAATCCGTCAGGTTTTCAGCAAACTGCATCACCGTTGCCAATGCCACTCGCCATGGTGACTCTGCCAGTTGCCCGACGTTGGGGAACGGGATGATAAACTGCTCGTCGTTGAACAGCGTCCCTAACTTGTGGCGCATCTGCATGTAACGGTTGCCCTTGCGAAAAGCGGCTTTCGCCACTCTGATGGTTCCTTCAGGCACATCGGGAATGCAGCGCGGATGTAACATCATGACTACAACTCCAGGTAAGACGAAAAATGAGGCTTTGCCACCCCTTTTCCCTCACAATCCAGCCGCTGTCAGAGGCTTTGTATACCTTTGCCCTTTGCTACTCCCTGCAAGTATAGTTGTAGTCAGATTTGTTGTGTCCTATGCTACGGCTTATTACCGTAATCTTTCTCTGCACTGTGCCACATACAGCTAGGTTGAGGCAGCAATGAAATGGTTTTCGTTTGTGAATGACTTGCTTTATCTCTACAAAATTATCCGAAAGAAATCTGATCCGCCGCTGTACCCAACTGAGCAGGAAATCTTTTTCTTAGAGCCAGACTATACCAGCGCATCCATTACAGAACCATCCTCAATCAAGAAAGCCACAATCGTCCCTGTGACCGTAGCTGCGCTCATTTTTCATCTGGTGCTGTGTGTATGCATCCTGCCGATTCCTCTATCGTTGGTGGGCGGAATCATGGCCGACAGAGAACTTGAACTGCGTGGTGTGACTACACCCGCCACAGTTATCAACTGCACCAAAACGCGGAGCAATAGGCCCGCCGTTACCTTCACCTACAATGTAACCAACAGCAACGGCACACCGCGCCAACTGACGGACGAGGCTTTCGGGAACTATGGCCAGTTTTGCGTCAGTGTGGGAACGCTCATTCTGATACAGTATTTGCCGGATAATCCTACGGCAACACGCCTGATTGAGCCGGGACTCTTCGCAGATAACGCCGATATATGGTTGCTGATGATGACGGGACTGCCAGTAATGTTGTTTGTGTTAGCCTTTGTGGTCAGCCTTGCAAGGTATATCAAGGGTTCGTTGCGCTACCGCAAGTTTGTGGCACATGGTATGATGCTTCCGGGACGTGTTATACAGGCAGGTTTTCGCCGACGCTATGGCGAATCCAAATTCCATGTTGACTATGAATTTACAACGCCTGATCAGCGTACTTTGCGCGGCACTCAATCTCGCGTCCGGCTCGATCTCAAAGCCGAGAAAATGGCTGTGCCGAGCGCTCCGGTTTGGGTTCTCTATGTTGATGACCATACCTACATGTTGCTATAACATGAGGCTATAATATTCTCGCATGAGGATCGGGCGGGGAGTAGCAAAGGCGCAGGCGACCTCCCTTTGATTTTGTCCTGTGTGCCTGAGACTCTCCGTTGCAATATCTCTGTTACAGATGCAAAAACTGTGATACCAGTTGCATTTACTTTGGTATCCTACATCCTGCGTCGATTCGCCAATAGCATCTGTACCGGTGTGCACTCCCCGGCGGGTCAGAGTGCCGTCAGGCACTTCCCGCCGCTGCGCCGGCAGCCGGACGTTTCAACGTCTGCCGGAAAATCGTCCTACCCCGTTCGTTGTTCCCGCCGCCGCCGGATTTCCGGCCATACCAGCAGCGCGATCAGGCCGTTCAGCACCACGATCACGGTGCTGCCTTCATGGCCCAGCACGCCCAGCGGCAGCGGCAGGTCCACCACAAACGTGCTGATGATGAGCAGGATAATCACCGCGATGGCGAAGGTAATGTTCTGCCACACCACGCGGCGCGCCTTCCGGCTCAGGTGCAGCGCGTAGGGGATGAGTTCCAGCTTATCACCCATCAGCACCACATCGGCAGTTTCCAGCGCCACATCCGTCCCCGCCGCGCCCATCGCCACGCCCACCGCTGCCGTCGCCAGCGCCGGCGCGTCATTCACGCCGTCGCCCACCATCGCCACCGGGCCGGTTTCCGCCTGAATCTGCGCCAGCACGCGCACCTTGTCATCCGGCAGCAGTTCGGCGTAGACCGCGTCAATGCCCAACTGCTGCGCGATGGTGTTCGCCACACGCGGGTTGTCGCCCGTCAGCATCGCTACCCGGATGCCCTGCGCGTGCAGCGCCCGCACGATGCCCGCCGCTTCCGGGCGAATCTCGTCGGCCATCGCCACCACACCCATCCAGTCGCGTTCGCCGTTGCAGCCCTCGAAGCCTTCCTGCACCACGCCGATCACGGTTTTACCTTCGGCTTCCAGCCGAGCATACGCGGCGGCCAGATTCGCCGGCATCGCGCCGCGCTGTTCCAGGAACTTGATGTTACCCAGATGCACCGGCTTATCATCCACGCGGGCGATCACCCCCAGCCCCATTTCCGCCTTGAAGTCCGCCACCGGGCGCAGTTCGATTTCACGTTCCCGCGCGGTGCGCACGATGGCTTTGGCTAACGGATGCTCCGAACGTGACTCGACCGAGGCCGCGACCGCCAGCAGATCACTCTCGCACAGTTCGCAGCATGACACAACATCGGTCACGACCGGCTTGCCGGTGGTCAGTGTGCCGGTTTTATCGAAGGTGACGGCTTTGATGCCGGCCATGCCTTCCAGATACGCCCCGCCCTTGAACAGCACGCCGTTGCGTGCGGCGGCGGCAATCGCGGAAATGAACGACGCGGGTGTGCTGATGACCAGCGCGCATGGCGAAGCGACCGTCATCAGCACCATCGCGCGGTAAAAATTGCTCTCGAAATCCGTCAGCCCCAGCGCCGGCGGGATGACGATGAACAGCGCCACGCCCACGATAATGAGCGAGGCGTAATACTGCTCGAACGTATCGAGAAAGCGTTCGGTTGGCGCTTTGGAGTCCTGCGCTTCTTCCACCATCCTGATGATGCGCGCCAGTGTCGTATCATGTGCCGCCTGGGTCGCCTGTACATCCAGCGCGCCCTGCCCGTTGAGCGTCCCGGCGAACACCTTATCCCCCACCGCTTTTTCAACCGGCATGGATTCGCCGGTGATCGGCGACTGGTCAACGCTGGAACGGCCTTCGGTAATCAGGCCATCTACCGGGATGCGCTCGCCGGGTTCGATCAGCACTACATCGCCAACGCGGATTTTTTCGATTTTGATCTGCTGCACCGTGCCGTCCCGGCGGATTTTCGCCTCGGCAGGATACAGCCTCATCAGGCTGCGGATTGCCTGCCGGCTGCGACCGATGGCGTAATCCTGTAACACATTGCTGAGCGAGAACAGAAACAGCAGCGTCGCGCCCTCATGCCACTGCCCAACCAGCGCCGCGCCCAGTGCCGCCAGCACCATCAGCAGATCCACGTCCAGTCTGCGCTCGCGCAGGCTTGCCAGCGCGCCCTTCACGCCGAACAAACCGCCGGTGAAGTAGGCCGTCACCCCCAGAACGGTCTGCGTCCATTCCGGCCATTCCAGCCGTTCGCCCAGCAGGCTGATGAGAATCGCCGCCAGTGTAACCGCTACAAAACGTGGTTCCAGCCAGGCCTGTGTCAGCCAGAACGGTCGGCCTGTTGCCGGGGTTTCGGTTTGTTCAACGCTGTAGACAGTCGCGTTCATCAGATTTACCTTTAATCAATTTCTGATTGTCGAAACAGCAAGATAATTTTAACAGAGATTAACTTATAAAAACAACCACTATATATAAGAGGTGGATTGGAAAATCACGTAACGCTCATAATAGTAGTTTGTCACATGACTATTAGAACGAGCATAAACGACGATGCTGGCTTTGTCAAACAGGATGGACAGACCACGCGCCCCTACACAGCACCCACCCTGCTCATCCAGTTGAGCGACTGCCGTCTAAAGACTAAACAAACGCGAGTTATGGATAAGGGAGTTGCGCCTTTTGCCCTCATCCCCCGTCCCCTTCCGCTCCGCGTCAGGGCGAAGGGGAGAATTCGGACCAGGAGAGGTCTTCAAGTCCCTCGCCATGAGGGAGAGGGCGACTCGAATGGGGACGCATGTCCCCTGAGAGAAGTCGGGTGAGGGCTAAAAACGTTATCCCTAACTGACGTTAAACAAATGTCTGAACAAATGTTTACCCCGCCGCCCCGTTTCTCCCTTACACTATCGGTAGCTGCCATCATCAGGAACGCAGGCTGCCATGTCTCTTGTTATTGAACTCGCCCACTCGGCATTACCGTTGCAGCAAACCGTTCTGCAACCGCACACCCCTTTGTGCCGCAGCAAAACCGCTTTCCCATATTTCCTCTTTGCGGCTTTGCCCCTTCGCACCCTTGCGTTCCGCTTTTTTCTTTCCTCGCTGCGCCTCTGCGTCTCCGAGCCTCTGTGTTATGCTTTTTCCCTCCGCGCCTTTGCCCCTTCGCACCTTTGCGTTCCGCCTTTGCCTTTCCCCCCTGTGCCGTCGCCGCCGATTTCGCCGCTCCCGGCCCGGTTTGCGGAACGCCGCGCCCGCTGGATACAATACAGACTATGCCAACACCCTTTACGCATCTGGCCGCCGCCCAACGTTTGCTGGCTGACGTGACTATTTCGCCGTCCGTTCGCGCCCTGCTGGCTGCCGAGCGCCCGGCGTTTCTGCTGGGCAGCGTAGCCGCCGACGCGCACCCGCCCGGCGTCACCCGCGACATGACCCACTTTTACACCTACGATAGCCTGCTGACCGAAGCGCCCTGGCGGGTGATGCTCCGCCGCTGCCCGGCGCTGCAAGCGGCCAGCACCGCCGCGCAGCGGGTATTTCTGGCCGGCTACGTGGCACATCTGGCGATGGACGAAGTGTGGACACGGGACATGCTGGGGCCGCACTTCGCGCTGGCGAACTGGGGCACGCGCGGCTTTCGTTTTGTGCTGTTACACGCGCTGCTGATCACGATGGACGAGCGGGATTACGCCGCGCTGGAAGCCTGGCAGTCGCCCACGCTGGCCGCCGCGCAGCCGGCTGGTTGGCTGCCGTTTCTGTCGGACGCGGCGCTGGCCGAGTGGCGCGATTTCATCGCGGAGCAGATCAGACCCGGCGGCGTCAGCCAGACGATAGCGGTCTTCGCGCCGCGCATCCACCACACACCCGACGAGCTGCGCCGCATCCTCGACTCGCCGGAGCAGATGCATCTGCTGTGGCAGAACATCACACCGGCGCTGCTGGCAGAGATTGAGGCGCGGATGTACACCTATGCCCGCGAGCAGATGCATCTGTACCTGGATGGCGCGTAGGATGTCCGGTTTCCACCATAAACGGCCTGTGAAAACATCCATCACGCTGCCACAGGACCTGCTCGATCAGGCCAGCACCCTGGCACAGCAGCTTCATCTGTCCCGGAACCAACTGTTCCAGCTTGCCATCGAGCAGTTTATCGAGCGGGTTCAGCATCCGTTCAATCCGGTTGATCTCTCCGCCGCGTCAGACATGCCTGCCGCCGCGCCCCCGACCAGACCGCCGCCGGTCAATCAGGGGGATGTTTACTGGTTACAATCCGACGAACCCCAATCCGAAATCCCCCATCCTCATGTTGTCATTCAGGACAATCTCCTGAACCACAGCCGGCTGGCTACGGTCGTGGTTTGCGCCGTGACATCCAATCTGAAACGTGCGAGTTATCCCGGTAATGTGCGGCTTGAAGCCCATGAAGCGAATCTGCCCCGGCCCAGTGTGGTGGAGATTTCGAAAGTATCGGCAGTCGCCAAAACTCAGTTAGGCGCATACATTGGTTCGCTTGACGATGCGCGCATCGCGCAGATACTCGCCGGTATACGCTTTCAGCAGACATCCTTTTTCAACAAAGACTGAGATTAATCTACGGGATAACACCATGATCGTGATCTTCGGCGGGACAGCGGCCTATCATCTCAAACTGGACGACCATGCAACGGTGGGCGAGCGCCGTGTCATCGCCACGCCCTACGGCGACTCCGCGCCCTTTGTGCAGCTTATGGTGAATGATACGCGAGTGTGGTTCAGTTCGCGGCACGGCGAGGGCGGCTTGCAGCGGTCGGCGGCGTTTGTCAATCACCGCGCCAACCTGTGGGCGGCGCGGGAACTGGGCGCGACCGGCATCCTGTCGTGGAACGGCGTCGGCGCGATTGCGCCCGGCCTCAGCGTCGGCCAACTGGTCGTGCCGGACGACGTGCTGGATATGACGCGGGCAAGGGTGGCATCATTTTTTACCCCACCCCCTAACCCCCTCCCCGTCAACAAGGAGGGGGGAAAGAACTCGCCTCCCCTGCTGGCGGGGGAGGTCGGGAGGGGGTCATCAGAACCCAATTCTACCAATGCCCCCTTCTCCGCCCATCTCCGCGACCGGCTGATCGCGGCCTGCGCTGCTTCCGGCAAACCTTACGCCGCGTATGGCACCTATGTCTGCACCGAAGGACCGCGCCTGGAAACGGCGGCGGAAATCACCATGTACGGTTGGGGCGGCGCGGCGGTCGTCGGCATGACACTCGTGCCGGAAGTGTGGCTGGCGGCGGAACTGGGCATCCCGTATGCGTCGCTGTGCATCGTCACCAACATGGCAACCGGGCGCTGGCACTTCGACCCGCGCCGCGATTTTGGCCCCGGCGTCGGTGTGATCGGCCTGCACATCACGCTGGCCGCCGCCGGTCAGCCGGTGTAACGCACGCGCCATACGTGGCCGTAGATAAAATCGGCCACGACCAGCGAGCCATCCGGCGCGAGGGTCACATCCACCGGACGAATCAGACCGGTGACAAACGGCTCTGGCCGGTAGTCGTCACGGCCTATGCGCCAGTCCAATGGATCAATGCGTACCACCCGCTGCGCGTTTGGTGTGCCGTTCCACAGCACGACGAACAGGCTGCCGAACACGTTGGCCGGGAACTGCGCCGCCGTATACGATACCAGCCCGCGCGGCAGGCTGAGATCGGGGAACGTGTACAGATCGGGCGTGATGACCTGCGCGCCGCGCAGGGGGCAGTCAGCGCAGCCGCGCGGGCGATAATACGGCCAGCCGTAAAACGCGCCCCGGTCGAGTTTCAGCAGGCGGTCGCCGGGACCAGTAATCAGGCCCTGGTCGGTGGCGTACAGTTGGCCGTCCGGGGCGAAAGCCACATCATACGGGTTGCGCAGGCCGCTGGCATATACTTCGATCTCGCCGGTATGCGGCTGAATTCGCAGCACCGCCGCTTCATAAGGCTGGATGTCGGCATACGGTTTCGACTGCGGCTGCTGTGACTCGGCGTGGTCGGTCAGGCTGCCGATGCCCAGGTACAGATAACCGTCCGGGCCAAACACGATTCCGTTAGGCTGATTTTCGACCACCGAATAACAGCACGGCAGATTGTCCAGCACCAGTTCCGGCGCGCCGCCGGGCGGCAGACGCCACAGCGCCCCGCCCTGCGCCGGCGTCACCCGCGCCGTGATGTACAGCACCTCCGTCCCCGGCTGGAAGGCCAGCCCCACTGGCGAGACGAAAGCACCGGGCAGGCGTTCGGCGCTGCCGTCAGCGTTCAGCGCGTACACACCGCCGTCGCGCGTGCCGTTCTCCAGCACCGTGCCGTACAGGCGGCCATCCGGCCCGTACACGATCTGCATCGGCTGGCCGGGGAAGCGCCCGACATGCTCGACGACGTAGCCCGCCGGCACCTGTATCCGTTCCAGGAAGCCGGCCACATCGTCCTCACATGGGAAATCCTCGCACGACCAGCCCGCCGTCGGCGCGAACGCTGCCGCCTGATTCTGGACGGCGGGCGGCGCGCCGGCATTGGTGACGGGTGTCAGCGTCCACAACGGTTGGGTCGGCGTGGGTGACAGCGTGGGCGTAAAGGTGGCCGTCGGGGTGAGCGTCAGCGTGGGGGTGGCCGTCAGCGTCGGGGTGACGGTCGGCGTCAGCGTGAGCGTCGGGGTTAAGGTCAGCGTTGGCGTATAAGTCGGCGTCGGGCTGTAGACCGGCGCATTCTGGGTAGACGGCGGCAGCGTGGCGCGGAACGCCTGCGGTGTGGGGTTCGTGCCGCAGGCGGAAACAACGATTAACGCACCGGCGCTCAGAAACAGGGACGCAAAGACTGATTTTCGATTCACAGCGATTCATCGGCATATTAATGACAATCGGTGTGCCATTATACACGCCGGGGACGAGAATTTGAGGGATCAGAAGTACAGCGCCGTCATCACCTGAAAACCGAAGTAAGCCGCCAGCCCCAGCGCGCCGCCGCCCGCGCCCAGCCACAGCGCCCCGGCGATCAGAAAACGACCGCCCTCGCTGACGGCCCGCCGCCGTTCGACGTTCAGCCGCGCGTCCGGCGCGTTCAGGCTGAGCAGCAGCTAGCCGTACCGCACGAACGGCCAGCCCTGCCGCGCGGCCTTCAGCCCGGCGGCGGCGAAACCCAGCGCAAAAAGGACATTGAGCGTTAGTATGACCATCCGTTACACTCTGCCTGTTAAGCCGCTGCTTCGACCATATATAATCGGTGGGCGAATTTCAATGACTGTTTAGAGACTGCTCATGAATGTGGATGCCCGCCTGCGTATTCTACTCGGCTGCCTGCTGCTGGGTATTTATCTGCTGTTCTACTCGCCGCACATCGATTCCGCTGACGGACAGGCGATGCTGGCCGTGACCACCGCCACACTGCGACACGGCACGCCCGACATCGGCGCGACAGCGGCGCTGGACGCGCTGCTGCCGCTGCAAATGTCACGGATGGGCGCGTTTGGTGTGGACGGCGCGCTGTACGCCAAGAAGGGTGTCACCCCCTCGCTGGCGCTGGCGCCGCTGGTGCTGCTGGCGGACGCGCTGCCCTGGCTGGACACCCGTGCTACCGCCATGCTGTTTAATCCACTGGTGACCACCCTCACGGCGCTGCTGCTGTACACGCTGGCCCGCTGGCTGGCGTTCCGCCCCTGGACGGCGTTCATCACGGCGCTGCTGTACGGGCTGGCAACGACGGCGCTGGTGTACGTCAAAACGCTGTTTGGCGAACCGCTGGCGGCGCTGCTGCTGCTCGGCGCGGTGATGGGGGCGTATCAGTCCCGCACTACCGGAGCCAACGATACAAACCCGGAACCGGCAGCGCCGCGTAACCGCTGGCTCATCCTGTCCGGCGCGTGTCTGGGGCTGCTGCTGGGGGTGAATCTGGTCTATGCGCTGGCCGCGCCGGTGGTGTTTATATATCTGTTCGGGATACCACCGGCCAGCCCACGATCTGGTGTGACGCTGCGGCGGGTCGCAGCCTTCGCCCTTCCCATCCTGGGGGCGCTGGCGCTGCTGGGGCTGTACAACTGGGCGCGTTTTGGCAGCCCGACCAGCAGCGGTTATCACTTCGAGGCGGGCGAGGGTTTCACCCAGCCAGTGCTGGTTGGCCTGTACGGATTAACCATCAGCCCGTATCGCGGCCTGTTCTGGTACAGCCCGGCGCTGCTGCTGGCGCTGCCCGGCTGGCTCATGCTGCGCCACCGCGCTGCCCGGCTAGCCTGGCTGGCGCTGGCGCTGGCCGCGCTGCAACTGCTGGCCTTCGCCGCCTGGTGGAGCTGGCACGGCGGCATCGTGTGGGGGCCGCGCTTCCTGCTGCCGGCGCTGCCGCTGCTGGCGCTGATGCTCGCGCCGCTGGTGGAAGCCGCCTTCACGCGGCGCGCGCTGGCGCTGGTGATCGCCGCTTTTGCCGCGCTGTCAGTGGGCATTCAGGTCTTGGGCGCGGCGTACAACATCCTGCACTTCACCGGCTACCTGTACACTCACTACTACACCGGCGATGTTAACGCGCTGGTCGCGGCGCTGGCCGATGACGTGCTGACCCATCCCGGCCTGAGCGCGATTCTCGGCCATCTGGCGCTGGCTGTCAGCGGCTGGCCGCTCGAACTGACATGGACAGCCAGCGGGTTAGACTGGCTGCATCTGCTGGCGGCGGGGGGATTGATCGTGGCCGGTGTAAGTGTTTATATCATCCGGGCGCGGCGCGCCATGCCCCGGTGGATGCCAGTTCTGCCCCTTCTCGCGGCCTTCATCGCGTCAAATATCGTGGCGGCGCGGCAGGCGAATCCCACCGCGCGCGCGCTGGAGACGGCGCTCCAACCGCCGGGTACGGTCGTCGCCGCCTCGACGCTGCTGGGCGATACGCTGCTCGATCTGGATGGGCGCTGGCGAACATTCAGCACGAACGCGCCCACCGCGCCGGACGACCCGCTGGCCGCGCCGCTGTGGGACTACGCGCGGCGGCAGGGCAGCCGTCTGTGGCTGCTGACCTGGTTCCCCCCGGCTGACCCGACCAACTGGCAGGCGCGTGATCTGTGGCTGGCTGCCGCTTTCATCACTGAACGGCAGGCCGCCAATCACCGCGCGCTGTTGTTTGACCTTAACCCCGCCCAGGCCGACCAGGCTGGCGGCCAGCGTTTTGATACGATTCGGCTGGAAACCTATGGTGTCAGCCGGGCGGGTGATAGTCTGAAAGTCACGCTGGTATGGACAGCGGACGCAGCGCCGGCGGCGGATTATACGTGGTTCGTGCATGTGCTGGACGCGGCAGGGAACATTCTGGCGCAGCAGGATCGCGCGCCGCAGGGCGGTTACGCGCCGACTTCCGACTGGGCAGCCGGCGCAACTGTCACCGACCGACTGGCCTTTGTGGGCGATTTTCCGCCCGGTATACATCTGCGGCTCGGCTGGCTGAACCCGGCTGCCGGCAGCCGCCTGCCCGCTTTCGACAGCGACGGCACGCCGCTGCCGGATGGCTTCGCGCTGCTGGGTGTGGATTAACCGCCGATGTGGTACATCTCAACCTTGCGCCGCGCGCGCGCGTCGTCGGTAAGCGCCGTGCGCTCTTCGGAATAACGGTCGGTGCGGCGCATCCACGTATTCACGATGATCTGTTCCAGGTCGGCATCGGTCGCCCCGGAACGCAGCGGTTCGCGCAGGTCAACACCTTCAGTACCAAACAGGCAGGTGTACAGTTTACCCTCGGCGGACAGCCGCAGCCGGGTGCAGTCCCCGCAAAACGGCTGGGTGACGGACGCGATAATACCGATTTCGCCGCCGCCGTCCTGATACCGGAAGCGCATGGCAACCTCGCCGCGATAGCTGCGCTCGGTCGGTTCCAGCGGCAGGACGGCATGAATCCGCTGTGCGATTTCCCGCGCCGGAACGACATGCTCCATGCGCCAGCCGTTGAGATTGCCCACGTCCATAAATTCGATGAAACGCATGATATGGCCGCGCTCTTTCGCCCAGCGTGCCAGATCAACGATGGTATGGTCGTTCACGCCGCGCTGCACCACCGCGTTAATCTTGATCGGGCTGAAACCGGCCTGCTCGGCGGCGGTGATACCTTCCAGCACCTGCTCCACGCCGGCGCGATTGCCGTTCAGCCGGCGAAAAACCGTATCATCCAGCGAGTCCAGGCTGACCGTGATCCGCCGCAAACCGGCGTCTTTCAACGCCTGCGCCTTCTGCGGCAGCAGGTAAGCGTTGGTGGTCATCGTCAGGTCATCCACGCCGTCCACCTGCGCCAGCATCGCGGCAAGCTGCTCGACATCCTTCCGCACCAGCGGTTCCCCGCCGGTCAGCCGCACCTTAACCACGCCCAGTTTCACCAGGACATGCGTCAGCCGGGTAATTTCTTCAAATGACAGAATGTCAAAATGAGACAAAAACTGAAACGACTCCCCGAATACATCGGCGGGCATACAATAGGTACAGCGGAAATTGCAGCGGTCAGTTACCGAAATACGCACGTCACGCAGGACGCGGTTAAGCTGATCGTGAATCATGAATCGAATCCTGCTTTTAACCCGACATTTCGTTACACTAGAGACGCCCGGCGGACATCTCCGGGATTTTTATCAACACCGTCTATTTTAACATAAGACGGCCCGATTCGGATGAATCTTTCGCGCGGTATAAGGATCGTCATATGGAAACCAGAACGCTGCACTTTACCTGCTCGCGCTGCGGGCACGCAGCCGGCCCCTTGGACTGGCATTGTATCCAATGCGGCGGCGTGATTCATGTGACAAACTTCCCGGATTTTAACGAAATCGCCATTCGCGGCCATGACTGGTCACTGTGGCGTTACGCGGCTATGCTGCCGGTTGAGCGGCGGCTGACGCTGGGCGAAGGCGGCACGCCGCTGGTGCCGGTGCGCCTGCCGGATGGTCTGATCTGGGCGAAGCTGGAATATCTCAATCCCACCGGTTCGTACAAAGACCGGGGTACGGCGCTGCTGGTCAATCATCTGCTGGCACACGGCGTTGGCAGCGTGGTCGAAGACTCGTCCGGTAACGCGGGCGCGTCGCTGGCCGCGTATGCCGGCGCCAGCAGCATCCGCGCGCGTATCTTCGTCCCGGCCAGCGCCCCGGCGGCCAAAAAGCGGCTGATCGG
>JARKOK010000358.1 GCA_029975765.1 Aggregatilineales bacterium | reverse complement strand
ACCTTCCGCGAGTTCTGCAAGCCGCATCTTAAACGGCTGGTGGATACCATCAAATCCTACCGCGCCGACCTGCTGGTGATGTTTCACAGCGACGGCATGATTGCGCCGCTCCTGCCGGATTTGATCGAAATCGGTGTGGATGTTGTCCATCCGCTAGAGCCGATCCCCAAGATGAATCTGGCGCAGATCAAGGCGGATTATGGCGACCGGCTGGCCTTCCTGGGAGGGATAGACATCACCCACGCTATGCCGTCAACGATTGAGAACGTGGTAGAGGAAGCGCGGCAGCGCATCGCGCAGCTTGCGCCGGGCGGCGGTTACATCCTCGCGCCGTCCAACCATTTACAGATGGACGTGCCGCCGGAAAACGTGATCGCGCTGTACGACGCGGCGCGGGAGTACGGGCGTTATCCCCTGCCGGACACGTAAAATTGCTTATGAACGACGATGCCTCAGTCCCCACCCTGCCCCTCTCCCGGCTGGATGAAACCAGCAGTACGCCCCTGTACCGGCAGATTGAGGATGACTTACGCCGCCTGATTCAAACGGACGTGCTGCCGCCGGGGGCTGCCCTGCCGCCGGAACTGGAACTGAGCCGCGCTTACGGCGTGGGCCGGCAGACTGTGCGACTGGCGCTGCTGCGGTTGGCGGCGGATGACCTGATCGCCCGCTATGCGGGGCGCGGCACCTTTGTGAAAGACCACGCCGACCGGCTGGAATTTTACCTGGATCGCAGCTTTACGCGGCAGATGGCTGAGATGGGGATTCAGCCCCATTCCAGAGTGCTGGAAGTATCTACCGGCAGTATTGGCGACACATCACCCCAGCCGCTGCGCGACCATACCGGCGCGCCGTATCTGCGGCTGGTGCGGCTGCGGTTGGGTAATGACGAACCGGTAGGTATCCAGTCCACGACGCTGCTGGTGGCGCGCTGTCCCGGTATCGAAACATTTGATTTTAATCACCTGTCGCTGTACGACGTGCTGGCAACCCGCTACCGCCTGCCCATCGCGGAGATTCATCACACCATCAGCGCCACCACTGCCGATGACTTGCAGGCGGCTTTACTTCAGATGGCGGCGGGCGCGCCGCTGCTGGTGGTCCATACGACGGCGCGGCTGGAAAACAGCGAGGTGATCGAACACACGACCAGTTACTACCGTGCCGATAAGTACGAATACCGCACCCGGCACACCTATTCACCCTGTGTTTGAAGGAGATGTAGTGGTAATGAATGCGGCTTTTAGTTATCTCGACGCGGCGCAGGCAATTCTGGAACGGATTCGTTCGACTCAGATGGATCGGATTGAAACGGCGGCGGACATCTGCGCCCGCACGATTACACGCGGCGGCCTCGTGCATCTGTTTGGTACGGGGCACTCCCGTATGTTTGTCGAAGAAATGTTCCCCCGGCATGGCAGCTTTCCGGGATTTCATCCGATTGTCGAACTGTCGCTGACTTATCACAACGCGGTCGTGGGCGCGAACGGCCAGCGGCAGGCCATGTTTCTGGAACACATCCCCGGTTTTGCCCAGGTTATCCTGCGCAATTTTGTGTTCGCCGAACCGGACAGCTTTATCGTATTCTCCAACAGCGGCGTGAACGAAGTGATTATCGAGTTCGCGCTGGAAGTGAAACGAATGGGACTGCCGCTGATCGCGGTGGTTTCGCTCGACCATTGTCTGAACGTCGCTCCCAAACACGCTTCCGGCCAGCGCCTGCCGGATATTGCCGATGTGACGATAGACAACTGCACGCCTGCCGGTGACGCGATGGTGCGGGTGGCCGGGCTGGACGACCCCATCGGGCCGGGTTCAACGATTGGCGCGGCCACCGTGACCAACGCGCTTAAATGTTTGCTGGCGGAAAAACTCACGGCTGCCGGCCAGCCGCCGCTGGTGCTGACCAGCAGCTATTTTATCGGGGCGGACGAGTCAACGCGGCGCTTCGAGGCCGTGTACGATGACTACCGCGCCCGCGTGCAGCGTGTCTACGGCTGCCGGTAAAACGTCACGCATTTCTTTGTGATCGTTTTTGTTGTCGGGACACGGCCTGCCATCCCCGATAAACCGTGCTGCTTCCGGCGCGTTTTACGCCCCCGCCAGTTCCCGCCGTACCAGCCGCGTACCTTCAACCATCGCCTGAAGTTTTCGCCTGGCCGCCCAGCGGGCCGTCTGGCTAAAGCCGCAGTCCGGCGTCACCGTCACGCGCTCCGGCGGCACGACTTCCAGTACACGGCGCAGGCGTTCCGCAACATCTTCTGGCGTTTCGATGTAGTAGTTTTTCACATCCACCAGCCCCACCGCCAGTTCGCGGTCAGCCGGGAACTGCTTCAGCAGTTCCATTTCGGCCAGTTCCCGGTTGGCGAACTCCAGCGCGTACTGGTGCAGGCGCATATCAAAGATGTGTGGCAGCAGAGGTTTATACGTGCGTTTGGCAACCGGGCGGCCCAGATAATTGCCAAAACACAGGTGCATACTGATTTTTGCGTCCACACCCTCGACTGTCCGGTTGAACAGGCGCACGAATGCTTCCGGCGTGCTGGAATGCACCGCATACGATGGCTCATCCATCTGAATAAACCGCACCCCTGCCGCTGCCAGCGCCCTGAGTTCGCGGTTGACTACCGCCGCCAGCGCCTCAGCCACTTCCATCCGGTCACGATAAACCTGTCCCGGTTGAATCCGCCCCGACAGCGTGAACGGGCCGGGAATCGGCATCTTGACCGGGCGCGTCGTGCGGGTTTTGAGATATGTATACTCAGCCACCACACCCAGACCATCCGGCGCGTCCAGCGGCGCGACCGCTACATACTTCTCGCGCTGGTCGTGCCCGCCCACGCCGGACTTTCGGCTCTGCGCTTCCGGCTCGATACCGGTCAGATAGTCATAAAACCCGGCAGTGAAGAACCCCACCCGGCGCATTTCGCCATCGGTGATGATGTCCACGCCGGCCTCTTCCTGATCGCGCACGGCCATATCTACCGCGTCATCCTCGGTTTCCTTCAGATCGCTCGCCCCAAATTCCCCACGCGCCGCCGCTTCGCGCGCCAGATGTACCCAACTGGGTATCGCATACGAGCCGATCACACTGGTCGGCAGCAGCGGCAAATCACCTGTTGTCATCCCAAACTCCTGTAGCCCGTTGAAACCAGTACCAGACTATAAATACTGCGCCGCCGCTTGTAAAGCAAATGTGCGCACAAAGTTGATCCGGTTTATCAGCCGGCGACGGCACGGTATTCTCCGCCCGCCTCATCAACTGATAGATCCAACAGTCAACAAATGGCTGAACAAATGTTTACCCCGCTATCTCGTTTCCCCCTACACTATCTGTAGAGAAATCACCATCTGTCAGGCAGAGGTCTGGTGCCTTTTACTCGGAACTTCCTAACTCGGAATGCTATTGGCAATTCCGGCACCCCTCCCCCTGTGCCGCCGCCGACTTTGCCGTTATCGCCATTCCTGCGGCTTGAAAGATTTGACGTTTCCCATCACCGTTGTTACAATTTTTGAATGTGCGGACATTTGGCAGCTTGAAACGCTGTGTGGCGTTTCGCCCAGAAAGGAGCGCGTTAAACGACCGAATCAACCTCGGTTTTAAGACTAAATCAGCATCTTCGCTTTAGTAGTTTTTTAGAGAGGAAGCTTATGTTCAAGAAATTCGTCACCCTTCTCGCTCTGCTGCTCATTTTTGCTCTGGTTGTTCCCCTCTCCGCTCAGGAAGACGCCAAAGTATTCTACTGGATTTCACACGGCGCACCGGCTGACCCGGTCTGGATTCTGTTCCTGCAGGGCGCCGAGCAGTTCGCTGCCGACACCGGTCACGTCGTTCGCACCTCCTTCCACAGCGGCGATGTGCCGTCGCATCAGGAAGCCGTGCGCGCGGCGATTGCCGCCGGCGCAACGGGTATCGTCACCAGCACGCCTGATCCCGGCAGCCTGACTCAGGTCATTGCTGAAGCGCACGCCGCCGGCATCCCGGTCATCGTCATCAATACCGAAGACGCGACCAGCGGGCGCGATGCTTATGTTGGTGGTGACAATATCGTGATTGGCCGCCGCTGGGCGCAGTACCTGGTGGACAACGGCTTCGTCAAGGAAGGTGATTTCGTCTGGATGCCGGTTGAAGTCCCCGGAGCGACCTATCAGGTGCTCGAAACCACCGGTATCGCCAGCGTGTTTGACCCGCTGGGCATCACCTATGAAATCACCGACTCCACGCTTGACCAGGCTGAAATCATCACCCGTATGTCCGATTATCTGACCGCCAATCGCGGCAAGATTAATGCCATCATCGGTCTGGGCGACCTGGTGACCGGCAGTATCAAGCGCGTGTTCGATCAGGTCGGCGTCGCGCCGGGCGAAATCCCGGTGGTCGGCTGGGGCAACTCGGTTGATACAGCCAATGAAGTGCTGGAAGGTTACGTGAACGCTGCCATGTGGCAGGACCCAGTGGCGACCAGCTACCTCGGCCTGTCGCAGGCGATGATGGCCGCCAGCGGTATTCCGCCATCAGACATCATCCTGGGCACGCTGTATGAAAAGGACAATGCCGAATTCTATCTCAAGCTGATGGGCGGCTAGTCTGTGTTCGCTGCGCCAGATCTGCCAGGCGCGGATAGTTAGAAGAACGGTGTTAGGCTGGCACAACCCCAGCCTAACACTCATTATTTTTTTCAGATGAAGTACTAGAGATTGAAAAACTTCCATGCAATCCACTTCACCCCTTTCAGACATCAGTAATGCGCCGGTATCTTCGTCCTCGGCTCATCTGCTCCAACGGCTGCTTTCCCGGCCAGAGTTTGGCCCCTTTGTTTTGCTGGTGGTCGAAATCATCGTTTTCAGCGCCCTGGCCGGCGCGTTTTTGTCTGCCGGTAATATCAGTAACCTGCTGGCCTTCACACCCGAATTGGGCATGATCGCACTCGGCATGACAATGCTCATGACCTCCGGTGAATTTGATCTGTCGGTTGGTTCCGTGTTCGGTTTTGCGCCGGTGATCATGTGGACCGTCTACAATGCCGGCATAGCCTCCCTGGAGGTTGGGTTCCTGGCGGCGATCCTGATCGCCGTCGTGATCGGTTTTGCCAACGGCTGGTTCGTCACCCGGCTGAAAATCCCCTCGTTCCTGGTAACGCTGGGTATGCTGCTGGTGGTACGCGGTTCGGCGCTGTATATTACCGACGGTTTCCCCCAGCGGACATGGACAGCCGACGTACCGCTGATGAAACTCATCGTTGGTGAAATTGTCATCGGTCAGATTAAGATTTACGCCTCGCTGCTGTGGTTCATCCTGTTTGCGCTGATCCTGGGCTATGTGCTGACACAGTCCAAGCTGGGGAACTGGATTCTGGCTTCCGGCGGTAATGCGGGTTCAGCGCGGGCGCGCGGCGTGCGGGTCTCACGCACCAAGATCACCCTGTTTATTCTGACCGCCGTCATGGCGGCCTACGCCGGTATTACCAGTTCCATCCGTGTTTCGGCGGCTAATCCCAACAGCGGTACGGGCTACGAACTGGAAGTCATTGCGATGGTTGTCATCGGTGGCACGGTACTCAACGGTGGGCGCGGCACGATCATCGGCACAGTCCTCGGAGTACTTATCCTTCGTATGATGCGCAACGGCATTGTGCTGGTTGGGGTGCCCGGTCTGGCTTACAACATCTTTATTGGCGCAATCATTCTGGCGATGATGGCGCTGCACTCCTGGCTCGAACGCCGTCACCACGCGGGGACATGACATCATGACTGACGAACTGGTACGCATGGAACACATCAACAAGTTTTTCGGGCGGGTGCAGGCGCTTAATGATGTCAGCCTGACCGTCCGCAAAAACGAAATCGTTGGCCTGCTGGGCGACAACGGCGCGGGTAAGTCCACGCTGATTAAAATCCTCTCCGGCGCGCTGACCGCCGACAGCGGCGAGATTTACATTCACGGTAAAAAGGTTGACATCCGTAATACAACCGATGCCATCGGGCACGGCATCGAAACGATCTATCAGGACTCGGCGCTGGTCACGCAGCTTTCCATCGCCCGCAACCTGTTTCTGGGCCGCGAACCGCTAAAGGGGCCGCCTTTCCTCAACCGCATGGATCAGGCCATGATGAATGACGTGGCCCGCCGGCTGCTCAAGCAGGTAGGCATCACCAAGGATATTCCGCCTACCACGCCGATCAGCGCGCTGTCCGGCGGCGAACGACAGGCGGTTGCCATCGCCCGCGCCATGCATTTCGAAAGCGATCTGATTATTCTGGACGAGCCGACGAATAACCTCGGTGTTGAAGAAACGCAGGGGGTGCTGCGCTTCGTCCGCAACGCGCGCGACTCCGGCCACTCATGTATTTTCATCGCGCACAATATTTATCACGTGTTCCAGGTGGTTGACCGGATTGTCGTGCTGCGGCGCGGCAAAAAAGTGGCCGACGACATTGACCCAAAACAGACGACGATTGAGCAGGTCGAACACGTCATCACGGGGATGATAACCTCTGTGAATGACCACACGACCGCTTAAATCATGGCGGCGCTCAGTTCCATCGAGCGCACGTCGCTCGTGTTACAGGGCAGGCTGCCCGACCGCGTGCCGGTTGACCTGCATGATTTTATGGTCACGGCGCGGCTGATGAATGTCACTTCCTATGCCGATTACTTCCGCGATGGTGCGGCGATGGCGGAAGGTCAGATTTTAGCCTGGCGGCGGTTCGGCCATGATGTGCTGCTGGTGGAGAATGGGACGGCGGCCCTGGCCGAAGCCTGTGGTGTTCAGGTTGAATATCTCGATTCTTCCGCGCCGGTGGCCCATGAGCCGGCGATTCGGGACCTCGATGATGTAGCGCGGCTGGAAATCCCTGATCCCTATAGCGTGCCGGTACTGGCCGAAAACCTGAAAGCGACACGCCTTGTCTGCCATGAAATCGGCGACCAGGCCTTTATCATCGGACGCGCCGATCAGGGGCCGTTCAGCCTGGCCGCCGAAATACGCGGGATGAGCCAGTTCATGCTCGATCTGGCGACCAGTGACGAGCGCGTCTTTGCCCTGTTGGAATACGCCTATCAGGTAGTCAAACGTTACGCGCTGGCGCAGATCGAACAGGGCGCGCACGGCACCTCCATTGGCGACTCGCCCTCCGGCCCGGACGTCATCTCTCCGGCCATGTACCGGCGTTACGCTTATCCGTATGCGCGGCGGCTGGCGCAGGAACTTCGCGCCGAAGGGGTGCTGCTGGCTTACCATATCTGTGGTAATTCCACCCCAATTATCGCTGATATGGTCAGCACCGGCGCGGCCATCATCGAAATTGACCAGAAAGCCGACATGCACACCTGCAAGACTGCTGCGCGGGGGCAAACCACCCTGCTTGGCCCGATTGACCCCAGCGAAGTGCTGGCACGCGCCACGCCGGATGAGGTAATGGCCGCCTGCCGGGAGGCGCTGGAAGTACTCGCGCCGGGCGGCGGGTTCATTCTGGGTCCCGGTTGTGCCCTGCCGGCCACCACCCCCGATGAGAATATTGCCGCGCTGGTCGAAGCAGCGCGGCGCTACGGGCGATACGAATAATTGTTTGTCGAGCAGGCCATAATCACAGATGGTATTCGTCGGTGGGTTTAGAAATCCGCCCCTGCCGTGTATTTATCAGGCCGCTGCTTCAACCGGGGACGGCAGCGCATCGCCAATTCGACGCAGACGCCGCAGCGGTGGTGACAGCCAGGCAACCGCCCCCACCACAACCAGCGTTCCCAGACCACCAAATACCACCGCCCCCACCGGCCCCAGCAGCGCCGCCGCCACCCCCGACTCAAAACCGCCGAGTTCGTTCGACGCGCCGATAAAAACGTTGTTCACCGCGCCGACACGCCCGCGCATTTCATTTGGTGTATAGGTCAGCACCAGCGTATGCCGGATCACCACGCTGATGTTGTCCAGCGCCCCCAACGCGACCAGCATCGCCATTGACAGCCAGAACGAAGTGGACAAACCAAACACAATCGTCGCCACGCCAAAACCCGCCACTGCCAGCAGCAGCGTCCGGCCGGCACGTTGAAACGGCGGGCGGCGCGAAACAATCATCGCCATCGTCAGCGCCCCAACCGAAGGCGCGGCACGCATCAGCCCCAGCCCGGTCGCGTCGGTTTGCAGAATATCACTGGCAAACACCGGCAGCAAAAACGTCGCGCCGCCGAACAGCACCGCGAACATATCCAGCGTGATCGAGGCCAGAATGATCTGCGTCCGGCGCAGAAAACGCAGCCCGCCCCGCAGGGCTTCCAGCGGCGGTTCGCTGGCGGAAATATAGGCCGTTTGCTGGCTGCGGATCAGCAGCAGCGCCAGCACCAGCACGCTGCCCGCCGCCGCATTGGCGAAGTACACCAGCGCGGCGCTGTTCGCCAGCGCAATCAGGCCGCCGCCAATTGCCGGCCCCAGAATGGCCGAAAACTGCCACACCATCGTATTCCAGGTCGCCGCGTTAAAGAAATGTTCCTGCGGCACCATCTGGGGGGTGAGCGCCGACTCCGCCGGGTTATTGAAGGCCCGCGCCGCCCCGATAATTGTCAGCACGATGTACAGCAGCAGCAGCGGCCCCTGTGTTAACGACAGCACCGCCAGCGCCAGCGAACAGAAAATCAGCACCACCTGAGAAATGAGTGTGATCTGCTTCCGGTTGTAGCGGTCAGCGATGTAACCACCCGGCAGCGAAAACAGGATGACCGGGATAACCTGCACCAGCCCGACCAGTCCCAGCGCAAAGGCATCACCAGTGCGCGCGTAGAGTTCCCACCCTACGCCCACGCTGACCATCATTTCACCAATCTGAGCAACAAACCGCCCGGCAATCAGCAGCCGGAAATCTCGAAACCGCAGCGCCGCATATGGGTCACGGCGCGCAAAGGAACCCTGCGTATCATCAGCCTGCATGAACAATAACCTGTGACGAATAACCGGATGGATCGAGCACGTGGTATTGTTTGCAAGGGTAACGGCTGCTCTACCTGAATACAAGTTCCATTGATGCGGATTGGTATCATTACAGCGGCCAGGTCCCCCCGGACAAAAAACCGCCATCCACTGCCAGCACGTGGCCGGTCACAAAATCCGACGCGGGCGAGGCCAGAAACAGCGCCGCGCCAACGAGGTCTTCCGGCGTACCCAGGCGGCCAGCCGGGGTATTACCAATCACCCAGCTCAGCACCGCTTCATCGTCCCACAGCTTGCGGTTGAGATCGGTACGGATGAAACCCGGCGCGATCGCATTCACCTGCACATTGTCGCGTGCCCACTCCGCCGAGAGGGTGCGTGTCATCTGCACCAGCGCGCCCTTGCTGGAAGCATACGACACGATCTTCCGCAGACCAATGAAGGATGACAGTGAAGCGATGTTGATGATCTTGCCGCGCTGTACGCTGACCATATGCCGCCCCGCAGCCTGGCACAGAAAAAATGGGGCGCGCAGGTTCACGGCCAGAATACGGTCAAAGTCCTCCGGCGGCACGTCGGTGGAAGGTGTGCGGATATTCATGCCGGCATTGTTCACCAGAATGTCCAGCCGTCCACGCCGGGCAATCACATCGGCGATCATTTGCTGTCCAGCAGCGATATCCAGCACATCCAGCACGATGCTTTCCGCTGAACCGCCTGCCGTGACTATGCTGTTTACGGCGTCCGCCAGTTGGTCTTCCCCACGTGCCACCAGCACGACATGCGCCCCGGCCCGCGCCAGCCCATCGGCAATCGCCAGTCCGATCCCCCGGCTGCCGCCGGTCACTACTGCTACTTTTGAGTCCAGACGAAACCAGTCCATAATCCCTTTCCTTAATAAGCTGATCCGCTGCCTGCCTATTTTAGTGCCATTGAGGCGATCAGCCATGATCCCGTTAACAGCACCCAAACTATTCAACTGCCAAAACTGGGACTGGCAACCGAACCCCTGTTCTAGTATAATATATCCTTCGCGTTGCATAAACGAGGGCGAAGTATGGCATCCAGAAGTGAGTTCAATGTTCACAGCGCATACGCCTACAACCACTCCAGCCCCGTTCGATGGATTGCCTCGCATGTTTGGCGCTACAAGTATTTCTTCCTGACCACCTGCATCCTGTATCTTACTGCCTGGTTTTCATTCTCTTATACCCGCGTTCTGATTGGCGCGGCTGCCGAGGAAATCATCAACCCGACAGCCAGCGACGGCCTGTTAAAAATCGGTCTGGCCGTGCTGTTTGTGCTGATGCTGGACAGCTTTTCGGCGCTGGCCGGTAATTTATCGGTCGAAACGATTGCCCAGCGGCTCGAACGTGATTCGCGCGAGGAACTGTATATCAGCCTGCTTGGCAAAGGACAAACCTTTCACAATCGCCAGCGCGTCGGTGATATTATGGCGCGGGCGACGGATGACACCAAGCAGCTTAACGCGATGATCAACCCCGGCATCCTGTTTGTCGCCGAAACGATTCTGGGGCTGTCCGTCCCCCTCGTGTGGCTGGCAACCATCCGCCTTGAACTGCTGTTGGTACCGCTGGTGTTTATTGCGGTGTATATCATCACCGTGCGCCGGTATTCACGGCGGCTGAACCCGGTCGTTACCAACCAGCGTGAGGCGTTTGGCGCGATGAACGCCGGGCTGGAAGAAACGATTTCCGGTATCGAAGTTGTGAAGGCCAGCGCGCAGGAAGCCTTCGAGCGGGAGAAGTTCCACAAAAATGCGCGGCGCTACCGGGACTACTTCGCGCAGCAGGGGCGTGTCGAGGCCGGGTATCTGCCCATGCTGTTCTACGCTTTCGCGCTGGGTTTGGGTTTCCTGCACTGTATGGTGCTGTACGGACAAAATCAGCTTTCGATTCCGCAGATCATCGCCGCGATGGGTCTGCTGGGCGCGCTGCGTTTTCCGATTTTTATCTCCATCTGGTCCATGTCGCTGATCCAGTTAGGCATCGCCAGCGCCGAGCGCATCCTGAAGATCATCAACGCCGAAGCCGAACTGGACGAAAACCTGGGCGGCCACCAGCAGCCAGTACACGGAGACATCGTTTTTGACGACGTGAGTTTCGGCTTTGAAGACGGCATTGTGCTGGAAAACATCTCATTCCATGTCAAACCGGGTGAGACAGTCGCCATCGTCGGGCAAACCGGATCGGGCAAGAGCACGCTGACGGAACTCATGAACCGCACCTACGACGTGACCGGTGGGCGTATCCTGATTGATGGCGTGGATGTGCGCGACTGGAATCTGACCGCGCTGCGGTCGCAAATCTCGAAGATCGAGCAGGATGTGTTTTTGTTCTCGCGTACCATCGGGGAAAATATCGCCTTTGGCGCGCCGGATGCCACGCCTGAACAGATCGAACAGGCCGCGCGTGAAGCCCAGGCGCACGATTTCATCATGTCGTTTACCAACGGCTATGATACCGACGTTGGCGAACGCGGTGTAACCCTGTCCGGTGGGCAGCGGCAGCGCATCGCCCTGGCCCGCGCGTTTCTCAGCAATCCGCGTATCCTGATTCTGGACGACTCCACCAGCGCGATTGACAGTGCCACCGAGGATGAAATTCAGAAGGCCATTCAGCGGGCGCAGCAGGGGCGCACTACCCTTCTGATAACCCACCGCCTATCCCAGATTCGCTGGGCTGACCATATTCTGCTGCTGGAAGGCGGTCGGTTAATCGCCAGCGGCACACACGAAACCCTGCTCCGCACGTCGCCGCAGTACCGCCGCATTTTCGCTCGCTACGATCTGGCGCTCCCGCCGGTCGAAGCCCAGTCCGCCTGATAGTTTCTACCCAAACACCAGCCTTTAAGGAGCGCATCGTATGGGCTTTATCATGGATGGTCTGGACGCCGAAGCTTATGACCGCAAGTACGGCGACCGCGTGCTGGTCAAACGCATCATCACCTATTTTCGCCCACAGGCCCGCCGGATGCTGGCGGTATCAGTGGCGATTGTCCTCACGTCGGTGGTCAACACCGCGCTGCCGATATTCATTTCGTCCGGCCTGGATCGGCTGCAAACGGACACAACCCCGGATACTCTCCTGATACTCACGATAGGGGTGACGCTGTTCGGCGTGCTGGGCTGGATGTTTAATGCCGTGCGCCAGTGGTTATCGGCGGCGGCGATTGGGAATGTCACTCTCAAGCTGCGTGAAGATGCCTTCGATGCGGTGGTCAGACGCGACCTCTCGTTTTACGATACTTACCCCTCCGGCAAAATCGTCAGCCGGGTCACATCCGATACGCAGGCGTTTTCGCAGGTCGTCGCGCTGGCGACCGATCTTTTAAGCCAGCTCCTGTTAGTCGTACTGCTGATCGGCTACCTGTTCACCGTCAATGTGCAGCTTACCCTGCTGACGCTGGGGCTGTCGCCGTTTATCATCCTTACGGCGCTGGCCTTCCGCAAGATCGCCCGTGAAACTGTGACTCGCTCCCGCCGCGTGAACGCCATCGTCAGCGCGCATATTCAGGAGACTATCAGTGGCATCAGCATCGCTAAAACATTTCGCCAGGAACAGGCCATCTACGATGAGTTTCTGGATGTCAACGCCCAGTCCTACCGCGTCAATCTGCGTACCGGTTACACTTTCAGCAGCATCTTCCCAATTCTCAACCTGTTGGCGGGCTTTGGCACAGCGGCGTTGGTGTATTTTGGGGGTATCAGCGCGCAGGCCGGGAATCTGACTGCCGGAGAATGGTATCTGTTCATTCAAGGGCTGGCGCTGTTCTGGTTTCCGCTGACAAGCATTGCGTCTTTCTGGAGCCAGTTCCAGTTGGGGCTGGCCGCCGGGGAGCGGGTGTTCGCGCTGATTGACGCCGAGTCAAAAGTTGTGCAGACTGGCGCGGTTAAGCTGCCACAGATACGCGGTTCCATCCGGTTTGACCAGGTGGACTTCAGTTATAACACGGGCGAACCGGTCTTGAGTGATTTCGCTCTCACCATCCCCGCCGGTCAAACTCTGGCGCTGGTCGGCCATACGGGTTCGGGCAAATCCAGCATCGGCAAACTGATCGCCCGTTTCTACGAGTTCCAGGGCGGCACGATCTACATTGATGATCACGATATTCGTTCGCTCGATCTGGGCAGCTACCGCGCCCGCCTCGGCGTCGTAACGCAGACGCCGTTCCTGTTCGATGGCACAGTGATGGAAAACATTCGTTATGGCAAGCCGGATGCCAGCGATGCCGAAGTGCAGCAGGTCGCGTCTATGGTCGGCCAGGGAGACTGGATCGGGGTTCTCCCGAACGGTCTGCAAACCCAGGTGGGCGAACGCGGCAGCAGCCTTTCGATGGGACAGCGCCAGTTGGTCGCGCTGGCGCGGGTGCTGCTGCAAGACCCTTCAATTGTCATTCTGGATGAGGCTACCGCCAGCATTGACCCGCTGACGGAGACGTTAATCCAGGAAGGGCTGGACGTAGTGCTGGAAAACCGGACTTCGATTGTCATCGCGCACCGGCTGTCCACTGTGAAAAACGCTGACCGTATTATCGTGCTGCGACAGGGTGAGATTATCGAAGAAGGCAGCCATGATTCCCTGCTGACACAGGGCGGGCACTATGCCGAACTTTACAACACCTACTTCCGCCATCAAAGCCTGGAGTACATCGAGAATGCCGCGCGGCAGCACCAGGTCGAGGATATCGCTGCCGGAGATTAGGCCGGCGCGGCTATTGGGAGAATACGCTGACCAGCGTTTCACCCGGCTTGAGTGACAGCAACCGGGCCGACTCCCTGCTCAGTTCGCGCTCAATCGGGAGAATACGCTGGTTGGTGATTGCCCATAACTGGCGCGCTGCCTGATGCAGCCGGGCGGCCACCGGCAGCGCGCGCGAGGTGATTTTGCTGCCAGTGGTGTTCAGCGTAGTGGTCAGAGGAATATCGCTGGAGCGTATGCGCTGACCATAACCGCTGGCAGTAACGATCAGGATTTCGCCCGGCTGCTCGATAGACAACGCGCCAATTACACCGCCAGCGGACGGTACCTGTATCCAGCGTTCTTCCAGCGCCGCAAGCTGCTGAACAGGCAGCCGCGCCGCGCGTCCCGCCTGTGTGAAAACAACCAGCTCACCGTCGTTTGAGACAGGTACGACCGCCGCCGGATACCCCCGTGAACGTTCCATGCGGTACGGTATCCGCTGCATCAGACGATTCATGAACGGCTCAGCCGCGATCAGCTTGCCGTAACCGCGCGTCGTCAGCACAGCCAGCATTGCCGCCGGCTGCAAGGCTGTGCCCTGCGCCAGCGCGCAGATGGTTTCCTTGCCAAATGCATCCTGATGGAAGTTCTCAATGGTGGCAAAATCCAGCTTCGCGGCAGTTAAGTCAGCCAGTTCACCCGCCGGCCGCAGCAGGAAGCGGTAATCAGTCGTCATCAGCACCAGCGGTTCATCCGGCGCCACTGCCGCCACCGGTGAACACAACTCGGCGGTTAAACGAATCGTCCGATGATCGCCCTCCAGCGAATGCCGCATGGCCGTCAGACTGCCATCATGGGTTTGGCCGACGATGACGACGGTCTGATCCTCGTTAGACCGCCCTCGCTCTTTCAGATTGATTAACCGCCGGAGCAGGTCGAAATCCACGACCGGGATGCCACCCTGTTTCTTGCTCAGGAGATAGTCGGGATCGGGATGTTCAGCGTGTGTATGAGCCGTCAGGCTGAGATCACCCTGCTCAACCTGACGCGCGATGACCCCCAGGCCAGCGGTCACGCTGCTGAACGTATCAATATCGCGCACTTTGCTGGCACCAAACCGCCGCTCCAAAAGCTGGATGAACGCCGGTATCTGTGACGACCCACCGGTGCGAATCACGGCGTCAATCTGATCGTCGCGCAGGCCGGCCTCGCGTACCACTTCATCCAACCGCCGCGTAATGGCACGAATATCCGACCCGATCAAACGTTCAAAATCAGCACGAGTCAGCATTTCCTGAACGGTGAAACCCGGCCCGTTAAACAGCAGCGATGCCTGCTGCGCGGAGGACAGGGTGCGCTTACCCGCTTCAGCGATGTCAAACAGCTTAATGCCATAGTTGCTCTGGATAAGCTGCCGCAGCATGTGTATCTTGCGCGGACTGCGCGCCGTCCGTTCGATACGCTGCAAGGCTTCCAGCCGGTCACGACGCTGCAAGGCCAGCAAGTCCTGCCAGTTCGAGAAGGCATCATAAAAGCTGCCGGGGATCGGCAGGTCGTCCGCGCCCACACGATAGGTCTCTCCCTCACCCAGATGTGGCGGCAGAAGCGCCCGGACAATTTTCTGATCGAACACATCACCCGCAATCGGAATCCCACCGCTTGCCAGCACCCGGCGTGTTTTGGGATTACCTAACCGCAGCAGGCTGATATCCAGCGTGCCGCCGCCGAAGTCAAAGATCAGCACATTCTGCTCACGCGTGATGAACGTTTCGTAGTAATACGCGGCAGCGACCGGCTCATGTTGCAGGTAGACCGTTTTATAGCCCGCGCGAAACGCGGCCTGCAGCAGCCGTTCGCGGGCCAGTTCGTTGTGAGCGGCATCATCTGAATAGCGAACAGGCCGCCCCAGCACAATCGTGTCCAGTTCGGTTTGCAGATGGGCTTCAGCACGTTTGCGGGTCAGATACAGGTAGAGCGCGATGATATGTTCAAGAAAGAAGTAGTTGGCGCCGACCAGTGTTCCCAGATAATTAGGTGACGACAGCCCCATCTTAAAGGACAGAAACAGCCGTCCCGGCGACAGAACATCCCGTTCCGCAAACACCTCGCGGACAAACGAAGGCAGTTCGGCAAAGGTAAGTTCAATTTCGCCGACCGGGACTAACTCATACTTGGCGGCGCGTCCCAGATTCTGCCGGTAATAGGTCTCAATCGCGTCACGTCCGATGTGAATGGTGCGGTCATTCGTGATATAGAGCGCGCTGCGGGCAACGTGGGGATTAGGGCTTACCGGATCCAGCGGGATCAGCCGCAGTTGGTGACCATCATAGACGGCCATACCGGAATTTGTGGTGCCGAAGTCCATGCCGACAATCATTGTCCTGCACTCCCTGGCTATGCTGTTGAAAAAGAAGGCGTAGTAGTCTACAAGAGGTCACAAGAGATTACAAGTGTGCTTTTTGGAGAACGAGCCGGCTACAGCCCGTTTGTTAATCAATACAGAGGCATGGTATCTATGCGTTGATGACGCCACTTTTCACGCCCGCAGACTCCGCGTCTTGACCGGCGGTTATATCACTGTTACAATACGCTCCAGTTTGCCCCATTCGTCTAGGGGCCCAGGACGTAGCCCTCTCAAGGCTAAAACAGGGGTTCGAATCCCCTATGGGGCACAAATCGGTACTGCCCTTGAGGTCTGGATCGTTTCGCGCCTCCATACCCCCTATGGGGCACAAATCGGTACTTTCCTTGAGGGAAGTACCATTTTGATTCTCCCCTGATTCCTCCGGGAGTTCGTCGTCTCCGAAGAGGTCGGTGCGTAGCACCAAATAGCGGTCTGCCCACGCCTTCAAGCGGAAATCCACGATCTGCCGTCTGTCGAGGTCGTACACGATAGTGTCAAACAGCATGTGCGCCATCTGCTGACGGTCTTCATCGCGGCTGCTATCCCACAGTTCGATGATCTGGTTCACGACGTTCAGGCACATGCGGAGTTCGACAGCGGCCTTTTCGGTTTCCATTGTGCGCGCCTGCCAGTGAGCAATCTCGCGCTCGTTCTCCTCTTTAATCCTCGCGTATTCCTCGCGGGACATATCCCCGTCCAGAAATACCGCTTTTGCGGCTTCGATGCGCCGCCTGCATTTGGCAATAGCCGCCTCTTTCTCCTTCTCCAAATTGGCGCGTTGGGTGCTGTCGCCATGTTCGGACTGGATTGCCAGTTCTACCAGCATGGCAAACGATTCTTCTTTGAGCGTGAGGTTTTCAATCAACAACCGTAATTCACGCTCAATGATTTCGATACGCAGGGAACGGGTGTGACTCCCGCAACTCACGCCCTCGGCATGACGGTAACGCAGTTCGCCGCGCTTGTTATGTCCGGTGATACGGGTGCGAAGTCTAGGGTCTTGCTGCTCGCGTGCTGCCCGTTCGCAATGGGCGCAATAGAGCAAGCGGGCAAGCATGAACGGGTGCGCTTTTCTGACCGAGCCGCGCGGACGCTTGGTTTCGCTGCGCTTCTCCTGCACGGCTGCCACCCGTTGCAGCAGTTCCGCGTCAAACACGGTGCGCCCGGTATCGTAAAAAACCGCTGTCGGGTTCTCGATCAGACTGGCATTTTGATCTTTCGCGCGCCCATTAGTGTTCAATCCCGCATATTCGCGCCAATTGGATGTCACCCGCCGAATATCATCTTTCGTGATCGGGCGGGGACGGCCTTTCCGGTCACGATACGCCCAACCTTCATCATTCATCTGGTAGGCGATCCGCTCGCGTCCCAAGCTGTCCTTTGCGTAAAGCTCAAGAATGCGTTTCGCGCATTCGTAGTAGCTGCGCCAGACCGCGCCGGGTACGGGCGGCGGTTCGCTTTCTTCTTTGCCCTCGGCAAAGCGCCCGTTGGGAAGCAGCCACGCGCCGCCGGGGGAGGGCTTCAGATAGCCGTCCTCGCCGCGCGTCGTTCCGAAAGGCGGCATTCCCACGCTAAAGCCCTGGCTTTTGCGGTAGGCGATATTGTCTTTGGTGCGCATTGAAATATCGTTCGCGTAGGACTCGTCCTGCATCGCCAGCATCATCAGGAGCATACGCCCCATCGGGGTAGAGGTATCGAGATCGCGCCCTGGCGCGGCCAGGACAAGCCGGATACCCTTTGGATCAAGCTGTTCGTCCACCAGACGCCCGACGCGCCACGCCTTGCGGTGCAACCGGGCTAAATCGTTGGCGACAACCGCCACCACGCCGGGAGTGTCTAAATGCGCTTTCAGCCGCAGCCAGTCAGGACGGTTTTTCTCATACCGCCCGGATTTATGGCCTTCGGCATCCTGAAACCATAAGGGCGTCCATCCTTCGCGGTCACATACCGCCTGGATGTTGGCGCGCTGCCGTTCGGGACTATTGAGGTCGTTGTTGTCGCGTGTGAAGGATTGACGGACATAGCACAG
>JARKOK010000347.1 GCA_029975765.1 Aggregatilineales bacterium | reverse complement strand
AATTCGCTATATGCTTCAGGTAAGTAAGTTAATCTAACTAACTATCTCGGCTCCGGGGAATACTTTCCCTTCGTCAATCTTTATTTGTGGAGGATTTGCACCCATGAAACAGCGTTTTGTATCGGTGGCGGTTCTCGCCCTCCTGCTGCTGGCGGTTGTCATGCCGGCCGCCGCGCAGGATCAGTCCCTCGAAATTTACATCACCGGCCTGACCGAAGACACCATCAAGTGGTTCAACGAAGTGGCCTTCCCGGCCTTTAAAGCCGATCATCCCGGCGTAAATCTGGAAATCCTGACCGGCGGGTGGGGTGAATTTGACGCGACGGTTGCTGGTTGGATCACAACCGGCGATGGCCCGGATATTGTTTATCTCGGTTCCGAATATGCCGCCACCTTTGGCGACCTGCTGGCCGATCTCGATCCTTATCTGCAAGACTGGGAAGAACTCGACCAGTTCCTCCCATCAGCCCTTGAAACCGTAACGTGGGACGGTCACCTGCGCGGCCTGCCGCTGCTGATGAGTCCGCGCCCCGTCTTCTACCGCGCCGATCTGGCGGCGGATGCCTCTGTTATCCCACCGCTGACCTTCGCCGATGCGCTGGAATTCGTGAAAGCCAACAGCGCCGTTGAAAACAACGCCATGACGAAGATGGGGTTCATGGACATTGGCAGCGGGCTGTTCGATGACCAGGAATTCATCGCTTACATCTGGAGCGCGGGCGGCGAACTGTATAACGAAGACGGTACGAGCGCCTTTGACAGCGCCGCGACCGCCGAAGCCCTGAAGTTCATGTACGACCGCCGCCGCATTATCATGCCGGAAGAAACCACCGCCGGCCTGCCCCCGTTCGAAGGTGTGCCGATTGCCTCTGGCAATGTGGTCAGCGGTATTTTCCCGATGTGGAACATGCCGGCCACCAGTGACCCGCTGTGGGAAAACATCGTTGCCGCGCCGTATCCGGCTGGTGAAAATGGCGCGCCGCTGATCCAGGTATTCATTGACTGGCTGTCTGTTCCCGCCTATGTCGAAGACCCCGCGCTGGCCGTCGAATTCCTGAAGTTCATCGGCAGCAAGGACAATGCCATTGAGTTAAGCCGTGTTGCTGGTTTCACGCCCGTTCGTACCGACGCGTGGGAAGAACTGAAGGCCAGCAATCCGGTCTGGGCAAAGCTGCTCGACCTCGCCGTTGAATATGGCCGTTCGTTCTCCGATATTCGCGCCAGTGCCGAACTGCGCCCGCTCATCCGTGAACAGGTTGCGAAGTACCTCTCCGATCAGCAAAGCCTGGAAACCACCCAGCAAATGCTGAAGGAAGAATACGACGCCATCCTGGAAGACAACGGCTATCTGGACTAAACTCCTCTGCTGTAATCACGCAGGGGAGGGTCTGAGACCCTCCCCTGCAACCCCGAAAATCATTTTATGAGAGGCTTTTTCTGATGGATGTAAGCGCACAGGCACGCCTGGAAAACCTGCTGTGGGCTATCGGAACAGCTGTCTTTATCGTGATCGGCAGCCTTCTGGTCGGGCACGCGGCTAAGGCTGTTGCCCGGTGGCGCGGCCTGTCCGCCGGCGACCAGCGTAAAGTGTACTGGGGCTTCCTGTTCGCAGCCCCCTGGATTATCGGCTTTATAATCTTCGTGCTGGGGCCGGCGCTGGCTTCGCTGTACTACAGCTTTACCGACTACAAACTCGGCAAGGGCATGAACTGGACAGGATTGGACAATTACCGCGAGCTGCTGCTCGGTCAGGGCGCGCAGGGACGGCGCTTTTCACAGGCCATGTTCAACTCATTTTATTACATGGCCGTCGGCGTGCCGCTGCAAATCATCACCTCGCTGGGCATGGCGCTCCTGCTCAACAACCAGGTGCGCGGCATTCGTATCTTCCGCCTGATCTTTTACCTGCCGGTCATTCTGGCGGGCGGCCCGGCGGCCCTGCTGGCCTGGCGCTACATGCTGGCAGGCAACGGCGGTTTCGTCAATGTTTCGCTGCAAAATCTCGCGGGCAGTTTCTTCTTATTTGACTGGTTGTATCGCGCCTTCATTTTTACGGTTGAGGCCATCAACAGTTTTTATGCCGGAATCGCCGGCGGCGACCCGATTGGCCCGTTTAAATATGCTGTCCCCGCGCTGATCGGCGCACTGGTGCTGCTGTCGCTGGTACGCGGCGAGTGGACACCTGGCAAACGTATCCGCGCCTGGCTCGTGGCGGAGCTGATCGGCGCGTGTCTGATCGTGATGCTGGCGGCACGCGCCCTGGTGGCTGATCCGCTTGACCCCGGTCTGCTGCTGGGTATCGGTGCGCTGGCCGCTGCCGGCGCGCTGATCGCGGACTATCGGGGCGAAACGCGCCGCTTTCGCCTCTGGACGTTTATTCCCCTGGTGCTGGCCGCTGTCGGAATTGCCGCAGTTCTCGCTCTTGGCGGCGACATGGAACGTTCATTATATATTCCGGCGCTGCTGGCTGCCGCAGCCCCGCTGGCACTGGTGTTCGTCGCACGCGCGCCAGCACAAAAACGGCTGGTATTAGGGGTTGGCGCGGCGCTGCTGGTGGGGATCATCATTATTCGTCTCATCCCCGGCCAACTGGACGGCGGACGGCTGGCGGTGCTGCCCCAGTACCT
This sequence comes from Aggregatilineales bacterium, assembly GCA_029975765.1. GTDB lineage: Bacteria > Chloroflexota > Anaerolineae > Aggregatilineales > Phototrophicaceae > CFX2. Next base: position 18,199 of record JARKOK010000347.1, on the reverse strand, counting down.
CACGCTGCAATCCGCTATTGCCCAACCGGATAATCTCAACTACCTGAACAAAGAGTTCGCCGTGAATACCCCTGCCGCGCTGTGGCTGTATGGCATCGTGGCACTGGTGCTCGGCGGCCTGTCACTGGCGGACAACCGTTATCCGCGTACCGCGCGCACGGCGGCACTGGTGGCGCTGGCGGCATTCAGCCTCATCGCGGTTAGTTCCCTGGTAGATGGTGTGCGTTACTTCCAGGCTTACAATCAGATCGCACAGGCTGCCGGCGACAAAAACTACCATTTTGCCCAGTTTAACGCCGCCACAGCCGCCTGGCCGGATAAAAACCGCGTGCCGCTGTGGATGACAAACGAACTGTGGTCAAAACCGTCGCTCATCCTGATTACCATGTGGAGTTCCGGCGCGGGAATGCTTATCTTCCTGGCGGCGCTGAAGGGTGTGCCACGCGCGTTTTATGAAGCCGCCGAAGTGGATGGCGCTAATCGCTGGCAGAAATTCTGGAAAATCACGCTGCCGATGATCTCCCCGGCCATGTTCTACAACGTCGTCATTGGCGTGATTGCCGCGCTGCAAACCTTCGACACCATCTACATTCTGCGTACCCCGCAGACCGAGGACGATCTCGCGTCAGCCGCGTTCTTCCTGTTTAACCGCACTTTCCGCCAGTTGGAAATCGGCCAGGGCGCGGCAGTATCGTGGATATTGGCCGTGATCATCGTCCTGCTGACTGTCCTGCAATTCCGTTACAATAAATGGGTTTATTACGAGGCTTAATGATGGCGACCGCTTCCACCAACGCCCAACTGTCTGCCCTGCCCCAGGCTGCTCAGCCCAACCTGTTCCTGCGCTTCGTGCGGGCGATTGATGCGCGTGCGCTGATTCTGTACGCCATTCTGCTGGCAGCCTCACTGTTTTTCCTGTTTCCAATGGCCTGGATGGCGGGTACATCGCTCAAGACCATTGAGGAAGTCGGCCAGCCACAGTTAAACCTGCTGCCCGCGAATCCCCAGTGGAATAACTACACCAAGCTGCTCCAGGAACAGAACTTCTACCGCGCCTATACCAACAGCGTCTTTGTCGTGTCACTGGTGCTGGTTGGCACGGTTACTTCGATTGCGCTGGTAGCCTATGCCTTCAGCCGACTGGAATGGAAAGGGCGCGGCGTTGTCTTCGCACTGATGATGGGCACGCTGATGCTGCCCGCGCAGGCTACGCTCGTACCACAGTACGTGCTGTTTCATAATCTGGGGTGGATTCGCACCTTTAATCCCATCACTATTCCCGGTTTTTTTGCGGGCGGCGCGGCACTGGTCTTTCTGGTGCGGCAGTTCATGTTAAGTATCCCGCGCGAACTCGACGAAGCCGCCATGATTGACGGCGCGAATCCGCTGCAAATCTGGTGGTACATCATCATGCCGCTGTCTCGACCGGCGATTGCCACGATCACCGTGTTTCTGTTCGTCGGCCAGTGGAACAATCTGGTGAACCCCCTGATCTATCTCCAGCGCGCCGAACTGTTCACCATGCCCATCTATGTCGCGCAAAAGAACAATTTGCAGGAATCGCCGATTCCCTGGCAGGACATCATGGCTGCCAGCGTGTTGTTTGTTATTCCGGTGCTGGTCGTCTTCATCCTCACGCAGCGATATTTCGTGGAAGGCATCACGATGACTGGCACGAAAGGTTAATCCATCGTGACGCAGTTGATGCACAGTTTTCGGGGGTTTACCCCACCACCTGCTGTTCTGGAAGGCGTCCGGCGCGGAGAAATCGCCGCGTTCTGCCTGTTCGCCTATAATTTCGAATCGCTGGCACAGTTCCGTGACCTGACGATGCGGCTGCACCAGGCCGCCCGCGACGGCGGCTGCCCGCCGCCGCTGATTGGCACCGATCAGGAAGGCGGGCAGTTGATGGCGCTGACCGGCGGCGCGACCGAACTGCCCGGCAATATGGCGTTAGGCGCGACGCGCTCGCCCGAACTGGCGCGGCAGGCGGGCCGCGTGCTGGCGCGAGAACTGCTGGCCGTTGGCTGTAATCTCAACTTTGCGCCGGTCCTTGATCTGAACAACAACCCGGACAACATCGCCACCGGCATCCGTTCCTTTGGCGCTGACCCGGCAGTGACAGCGGAATTGGGCGGCGCGCTCATCGCCGGTATGCAGGCCGAAGGTGTGCTGGCAACCGCCAAGCATTTTCCCGGTCACGGTGACACGTCGACCGACTCGCACTTTGACGTGCCGGTGATTGATAAATCGCTGGAAGCGATGGAAGCCCTCGAACTGCGCCCGTTCGCGGCGGCGATTGCAGGTGGTGTGGCGGCGGTTATGTCAGCGCATATTCGTTTTCCGGCGCTGGACGCGGAGGCCGTCGCCACTGTGTCACGCCCCATCCTCACCGGCCTGCTGCGGGAGAAAATGGGTTTCAACGGCCTGATCCTGACGGACGCGATGGACATGCAGGCTGTCAACTGTATGGGTACGCGTGAAAGTATCCGCGCCGCGCTGCTCGCCGGAGTTGATCTGGCGCTGCTCGGCCATTTACCAGAGCAGATCGAGCTGACCGCCGAAATGCGCCCGCTGTACAGCACGGCTTCGCTGGAACGTATCGCCCGCGCCCGCGCTGCCCTGCCGCAGAACTATCCGGCGCTGGATGTAATTGGCTGCGCCGAACACCAGCAGACCGCGCAGGCTATCGCCGATGCCTCCATCACACTGGTGCGAGACAGCGGCAGGCTGCCCCTGCGCCCCACACCAGAAACGAGTATCACCATCATCACTGTTCGCCCCGTCAATCTGACGCCTGCCGATACCTCGTCGGATGTACAGATCAATCTGGCGGCGGCAGTCCGGTCACGTCATGCCCGCGTTACGGCGCTCGAATTACCTTACGGCGCTTCGACCAAAGCGATTGCTGGCGTCATCCAGGCCGCTCATTCCAGCGACGTGGTGATTGTAGGCACGTTGGCGGCTGACCGTGACCCAGCGCAGGCGGAACTGGTACGTGAACTCCATACGCGGGGCAAGGCCCCCATCGTTGTGGCGCTGCGAACGCCCTATGATCTGCGTGCGTTCCCACAAATCGAAACCTATCTGTGCGCCTACAGCATCCGACCGGCCTCGACGGAAGCGGTCGCTCGTGTCCTGTTTGGCGAAATCCCGGCGCGCGGCGTTCTGCCCTGTCCGATTCCCGGAATCAAACCGGTGCAGGCATGAAACACGCGCGCCTCGCCCTGCTCTGTCTGCTGTTCCTGCCCGGTCTGGTGATTGCCGGGCAGGGAACAGTCCCGTCCTGGTGTGTAGCTGTCTGGCATCCCTCGCCAGGCACAACCGGCGGAGATGAATCGATTCGGGTGAACCGCGATGTGCTGGACGTGGTGCATCCTTTCTGGTATTCGCCCCGCGCCGATGGGACGATTTACGCCCACCCCGGCCTGGAAAATCCACAGCAGATTATCGAATGGCGCGATCAGGGGCTGATCATCATTCCTTCCATACCGAGCAGTGTGTTTGAAATGCTGTCGCCTGCCGCCTCGCGCAGCTTTCACGTGCAGCAGATTGCTGAACTGGTTGAAACCAACGGCTACGACGGTATTGATATTGACTATGAGGGATTCCCGGCCAGCACCCGCGACGACTTCTCGGCCTTCATTGAAGAACTCTCAGCCGAACTCCATGCACGGGGCAAACTGCTAACCATCGCCGTTCATGCCAAGACCGATGATACAGGATCATGGAGTGGCGCTGCCGCCCAGGACTGGACACGTCTCGCTCCGGCGGTGGATGTTTTTTCGATCATGACTTACGACTACACCAGCCGGGACAAACCGCCCGGCCCGATCAGCCCGACTCCTTGGGTGCTGGATGTGCTGGCCTACGCCGCATCGGTCCTTGACCTGTCCAAGGTACACCTGGGGCTGCCTTTCTACGGTTATAGCTGGCAGCGGAATCGTCCCCCGGCAACGACGGTAAGCTGGACATCAATTCAACTGCTAATCGCTTCCTTTAAGCTGAATATCCAGCGCGATCCCGGCGGCGATGCCTATGTCGAACTCAACACACGCGGCCTGCCCCGGCAGACCTTCTATTTCGCCGATTCAGCCGCGTTAGAGTATAAATTAGAGCAGGTCGTGGCCGCTTATCCTGCACTTGGCGGGGTCGCCATCTGGGGCATTGGCGGCGAAGACCCGGCCAACTGGGACATATTACGGGCTGCCCGCCCGGCCAATTGTCAACTGCAACCATGAAACCGTTAAAAGCGACCCGCGAAAATCTGCGCCGCCACAACCGCCAGCTTTTGCTGCGCGCGGTCTATACCGGCCTGGCCGACAACCGTGCCGCGCTGGCACAGGAAACCGGGCTGGCAAAACCGACGGTGTCTGATCTGATCGGCGAATTGATCGCCGAAGGGCTGCTGATTGAAGGCGGTCTTGGTGAATCCACTGAAAGCGGCGGCAAACGCCCGACACTGATTAAATTCGTACCGGACGCCCGGCAGGTCATCGGCGTGTCGCTGGACAACGGGCGCGCCTTTGGCGTGCTGTGCAATCTGAATGGGCAGGTTACCGCCCAGCACTACGCCGAACTCGAAAACGCGCAGGGTGACGAGGCCGAAGGCATTCTCACCGATGTTATGAACGGCCTCATCGCCCAGCTAGACGCGCCGCTGCTGTGCGCCGGTATCGGTGTGCCCGGCGTGGTGGATACAGCCAGGGGTCTGGTTCTGGACTCGCATCCGCTTGGCTGGCGGCAGCGGGCGCTGGCGGAACGCCTGACCGCCCGGTACGCCGTGCCTGTTTACACAGGCAGCAGCGCCGAACTGACGGCGCTCGCGCAGTATGCGTTTGGCCTGAATGGTGATGACCATACCCGCAATCTCGTCACGGTTCTGGTTACCAGCAGCGTCGAAGTGGGTATTACGCTCGATGGTGTAACCTACCATCAGGGCGGCGACATCAGCGCCCTGCGTGCCGCCGACCGGCTGGATACGCTGCTTGGCTGGACTTTCGTCCAGCAGCGCGCCGCCGAACTGCGGCAGATGTTTCCCGGTTCCACGCTGCCCGACACAGGTCTTACCTACATGCACATTCATCACAGCGCCATCAATGGCGATCCGGCGGCGCAGCAGTTGTGCGAGGAACTATCATCCCATCTGGCGCAGGTGATGGGCTGGATCATCGGCCTGCTGCGCCCAGACCATCTCTCTCTGGCCGGCCCGATTGTGAATCTGGGGGACGCCTTCTTACAGCGTGTAATCACTAAAACTGAAGTTATGCTCTGGCCGGAGGTTGTGCGTCCGGTAATTTTTTCGCTGGCCTACTCCGGTAATCTCAGTGCCATCGGCGCGGCGGCGCTGGCGCTGCATCGTGAACTGGATATTTTATGAAACCTGCGCCTTCCCTTGCCGTCATCACCAACAATCCGTATGAAGTTTTTCAGCGAGATGTGATTCGCGGCGCGCAGGACATCGCGGCGCAGCGCGGTTTTGAGGTCAGTGTCGTACAGGCCAGCACGCCGCCGCGCCAGCCTGACGAACTACAGACAGACTGGAACCGCCTGGCGGGTGCGCTGGTGGTTGCCAATGTATTACCCGACGAACTGCTCCGCACCCTGCACGCGCGCGGCCTGCCGCTCTCGCTCATCAGCCATCAGGTGCCCGGCGCGGCTATCCCCGGTGTGATGCCCAACAATCGCCAGGGCATCGCTATCCTGATGGAACACCTGATCGTAGGCTGCGGCTGTCAACGACCCGTGTTCATTAAAGGGCATAATCAACAAACCGACGGCATTCAGCGCGAAATGGCCTTCCAGCAGGAAGTCATGCGGTATAATCTATTCGTTCCGCCGGAACATTATCTGGCCGGCGACTTCACACCCTCAGTCGCCGCCGAATCCATGACGCGGTTCTTACAGTCAAACGCTGAATTTGACTGTGTTCTGGCGGCAGACTATCTGATGGCGGAAGCGGCCATGCGCGTACTCCGTACCGCCGGCTGGCGCGTGCCGCAGGATGTGGCTGTCGTCGGCTTTGGTGATGGCCCGGAAGCGGCTCAGGCCGGGTTGACAACGGTTGCCGCCGATGTCGTCGAGCTTGGTCGCCGGGGGGCGCGCCAGTTGATCGGCCAGATTGACGGGCTGCGGATTCGCGGGCTGACGCTCTTAAGCACTGAACTGGCGGAACGCGCCACCACCCAACGCCAGTCATAAGGGGATAAACCATGACATACCTTGAATATGAGATCGCCGAGCAGCCGGACATTTTGCGCCGTCTGCTGGTTGAAGAATGGCCTGCCGTCACGACGATTGCCAGCGCAATTCGCCACTTTCAGCCAGCTTTTGTATGCATCGCGGCGCGCGGCACGTCGGACAATGCCGCCCGTTTTGCCCAGTATACGATGGGCGTACACAATCGTCTGCCGGTCGCGCTGGCGGCACCATCCATTCATACGCTGTACGAGGCCGCACCCGATCTGTCGCGCGCGCTGGTGATGGGCATCTCTCAGTCCGGCCAGTCGGCGGATGTGCTGCGAGTCATCACCGATGCGCGGTCGCAGGGCGCGCTGACCGTCAGCATTACCAACGACGCGGCCTCACCGCTGGCACAGGCCGCCGAGCACCACATCCCCCTTCGGGCCGGTGACGAGATCAGCGTCGCCGCCACCAAAACCTACACGGCGGAACTGATGGCGGTTGCCATGCTGGTGGCCGCGTTAGCGGAATCCGAGACGCTGCTGGCCGACCTCCGCGCCCTGCCCGACCATATGGCTGAAACTCTGCTGCAAGGTGCGGCGATTGCCCGCTGGGCTGAACGCTATCGTTATATGACGAACTTCGTCGCGGTTGGTCGCGGGTACAACTACTGCACCGCTTTTGAGATCAGCTTAAAGATTAAAGAACTGTGTTACATCACTGGCAACGGTTACAGCGAAGCGGATTTTCTGCACGGCCCTATCGCTCAGGTACAGTCCGGTTTTCCGGTCATCGTCGTCGCGCCAACCGGCAAAACGCTGCCCGTCCTGCGTGAATTTCTGCCCCGGCTGCGAGAGCGACAGGCCGAAATCATCGCTATCTCCAATGATGATCAGATATTGGAAGCCGCCCGCCAGCCCGTTCGCTTGCCATCGGCTGTGCCGGAATGGTTAAGCCCGCTGGTCGCGGTCGTGCCCGGCCAGATGTTTGCCATGCGCCTGGCTGAAGCCAAAGGCCACCAGATTGACCAGCCGCTCGGTTTGACTAAAGTGACGATCACACGATGACTTCGCTCGCGCTTGGCGTTGATATCGGCGGCACCAAAATCGCCTTCGCGCTGGTTGATCGTTCAGGGCATGTCCACGTCGACCACCGAATCCCGACGCTGCCTGCCGAAGGGGTAAGCGCCGTGTTTGACCGGATGGCAGACGGCGCGCGTACCGTGCTCCGGCAGGCCGACCAGCCCATCGTCGGGATTGGGGTGGGCAGCCCCGGCATCATTAATCCTGTCAGCGGCGTCTGCCAGCATTCGGTCAACCTCGGCTGGACGGATGTGCCAATCCGCGACGAACTTCGCCGGCGGCTGGCGCTGGACGTGCCGGTGGTCGTCCATCACGATACCAACGCCGGAGCAGTTGGAGAATGGGTCTTCGGGGCGGCGCGTGGGGAAGCTCATTTTGTCTATCTCGCCATCGGCACCGGCCTGGGCATGGGCGCGGTGATTGAAAACCGCCTGCTGCTTGGCAGAAACTTTATGGCGATGGAATTTGGACACGTTTCGCTCGATCCTAATGGGCGTTTATGCCCCTGCGGAACACGCGGCTGTGGTGAAATGTATATCTCCGGTGTGGGACTGCTCGCCGGTTTCCGTGACCACGCACCCCATTTCCCCGACAGCCCTCTGGCACATCAGCCCGATACGACCGTAAATGACATCGTGGCTGCTCTGTACGCCGGCGACCCGCTGGCGCTGGCAATCGGCAATGAGGCGGCAGACAAACTCACGGCGATCAGCGCCTACTGTGCTGGCATCTTATCACCCGGCCTGTTTATCATCGGCGGCGGCCTCGGCCTGGCGCTGTATGACTGGCTGCTCCCCCGGCTGGAAGATGGTATCCGTACCCGCACCCTGCCCGGAACACACGATCACCTGCGATTTGCCCGGTCGCAGGTGACAGCCAGCGCCGCCGGCGCCGCCGCGCTCGTCTGGCAGCTATAAATACTCCGGTACGGACACATGATTGTGTGTCCGTACCCGATACATGATTTCGACGTTGTTAGCCCATACCTACCGCCGCCTGTATTTTCGGCAGCACGGTCTGAATCACATCCGCGTCAGTCTGTGGTTCCGGCACGTCACGCAGCAGATACCACTGCTCCACATGCTCAACGGTCGCACCAGGTGACAGCGTCGTCAGCGGGCCAAGTGTCTCCAGTTCCAGCATATCACTGTTCGTAAACACTTCGGCGCTGCTGCCCATATCCGGGTAGACTGCGTCAGTGACATAGCGGTGCAGTTTAACAAACAGGTGTCCCTGGTTGGCATATGCCAGCCAGCCTTCCGCGCTGCCAATCCCAATCTTTTGCGGCGAGCCGCCTGCCCGCTGTTTTAACAGAATATGCTGCCGGCCCCATGTCCAGCGCGAGTCGGCCATATCCACATATGCCCATAGAACGATATTACCTGTTGGCAGCAAATCCTCCGGGTGCGTTCCACGCGGCGGCAGCGGAATGATCGCCCGCCCGCCGCCCGCCATGACTGACAGCGACCAGGGGGCGAGTTCCACCGGCCACACCCCTGTATTACGAAGGCGGTGAACCAGATGCACCTGCGGCTGATCGGCAGCCAGTTTGATGTCTATTTCTTTCTGGATGTGAATTCCCGTCGTCTCTGCCGCCTGGATGACTCGCAGGCCGTTCTGGTACGGCTCAATCTTTACGGGGGCATTGTCCGGCGCGTTGGTACGTCCATCAATCTCTGGCGCGTGCCATAACCGGTGGCCGCCGTACAGCCGCCACTCATCCCCACCCATCAGGCCGCGCGTCTGCGGGTCTTCATAGAACTCGTTCGCATCACCGGTGAATGCGAACCGGATAATACGCGGCCCGACATCACTGGTAATCACCAGTTCCACCAGATTATTCGACAGCCGGTAGCAGTTCGGCCACCCGTGATATTCCACTTTAACAATTTCGATCATGCTTCTCTCTCACTGGTGTGTTGGAATAATAATTGATTGTAACGCACAACTTGCCGCCGGGGGAGCTAAGTTAGAATCTACCATCGCGCCTACTTACCCTGAAGCGCGTCCAAATAGGCTGTCACCCAGACCAGCGGCGCATTCCAGTTGATTGTCACTTCATTGGTTGACCACGATCCCACCTCATCAAGGTACCGCCGTGCCGGGGCTGCATCACTTAGCCCGGCCTCCAAAGCCGTTGGGTCGCTGGGACTGCCATTCGGCCCGCCCGCCACCGCACCCGGCGGCGGCGGGGGATAGCCCTGCGCTGGCAGGTTAGCCCAGAAGCGATGATGTGGGTGCTGCATGGTGGTTGTGCCATAACCGGATATAAAACTGAACGCCAGCGCGTTCCGTCCCAGCAGATAATCCAGACTTTCTGCCACCCCGTTCAGATAACGCGCTTCATCCGTGAAATCATAGGCCAGCGCCAGAATGATGGCGTTGTTCAGCACATCCGAATTTGACCCCCAGTAATAGCGGTCAGGATGCAGCGAAACGCGGTAGCCCTCGCTGCCCATAATCGCCAGATACCCGTCTGCTGCCGCGATGATCTGCCCACGCAGCGCAGCGATCTCATCACCGGCCAGTTCGTTCGGCAGCAGCGCCAGCGAAATCGTGCCGAGTGCCGCCACGTTGCCCCAGTTCATCGCCGCCGCATCGTGGGCTTCCTGGCCGGGTGTACGGGTAAAGAAGGGAGAGCTTCGCACGGCATCCCGGTAGCTCGCCTTACCGGTCGTAATCCACAACTCTGCCGCTGCCCAGTAAAACTCGTCATCGAGATAGGCATCGTCATAGTTCCCGCCGCCCTGACCGGGAATATTCCCATACTTAAAGATCGGGTTATCGTGTGCTGCCTGCCACGCCCGTTCCGCCGCCTGCAAGCAGCGTGCGGCAAAGGCCGCATCCAGCGTGCGCCAGATGCGGGCACACTGAGCCGTAACCGCCGCCAGGTTAAGCGTCGCGGCGGTGGATGGCGGCATCAGTGACCGTCCGGCACCCGGCGAGCGGTTCTCAACCGTTGCAGGCGGCAGTTCTGGTATACCCCCCCACCGCTCATCATGCAGCTTATGATGCACCATACCCGCCTGTGGTTGGCCGTCCGGCACCTGCATGGACAGCAGCCATTCCATTTCCCAGCGTGTTTCATCCAGAATATCTGGCCGACCGCTGCCGCTTTCAGGTATATTCAGCGTGCCATCACCGAACGCATCCGGCAGCCGTTCATACAGGTTTTGCAGCGTCCAGACGGAAATGCCGGCATTAACCACATACTTGCCAAAATCACCTGCGTCGTACCAGCCGCCGCGTGCGTTCACCATGTAATCACAGCCATCCCACCGCGTCCCCTGAGCATCAACTCCACGAAAACACGTGACCGCATCATCACTCAGATGGCCGGCAGGCCGCGCCCACCTTCCGGCGAAGGCCGGCTCCAGTTCGATACCACTCCGGCTGAGATAAAAATACCGCAGCGCATCCGTCTTAAGCTGCCGGTATACATCTGCACCAATTCGGAACGGCACGCTCTGCACATCATCTAGAACCAGAATGTACGTCCCCGGCGCGGTCACGTCAGAGAAATCCGCCGTCAGCACCCGGTCACCGGAAGCCGCATCGCGCCGGCCCGGTTCAGCCACACCTGCCGCGACGACCGACTGCGTTGCCGCGTCCAGCAAAGCCCAGGTCACCGCGCGCTCACCGGCTGCCGCCAGCATTCCGTATTTTGGCGCGCCGGGCAGATAACCAACCTGATTGACACTCACCACACGGTTTACATGCTGCGCGTCGGCAGTCGAAACCTGTGCCATTACCTTCCCTCCTGACAGTGCCAACAGCGCCAGTGCCCACAGCCAGCGTTTCATGTTAATTCCTCTTTGAGCCTTACCGCAGCACCGCCACCACGTCGCAGGCAGCCTTATCTGTTACCGGCACAATCTGACCTGCCAACGGCTGCCCATCTACCGTCAGAGACACAGCATTACCCGGCCCTTCCCGGCGCACGGTAATGTCGTAGCGCGTCCCCCGGAAGCGGCGCGACACCTTAAATTCCGGCCACGCTGCCGGAATAACCGGCGCGATTTCGAGTCCGTCATACGCCGGGCGAATGCCCAAAATCCACTGTGTAATCGCCACATAATTCCAGGCTGCCGTGCCGCTCAGCCACGAGTTCTTGGCTTCGCCGTGTGTCGCCGCATCTCGCCCGGCGATCATCTGAGCGTATACATAAGGTTCGCAGCGGTGGATTTCGCTGATCGCCTCTCGCGCCGAAGGATTGATACGCGTGTAATAATCAAACGCGCCGTCACCATTTCCAACGATGGCTTCCGCGATCATCACCCAGGGATTGGTGTGGCAGAAAATGCCAGCGTTTTCCTTATACCCCGGTGGATACGATGAGATTTCACCCAGATGGACGTAATACCGCGAATAGGCCGGCTGCTGCAAGATGATGCCGTGCGGCGTTGCCAGCCGTTCGCGCACCGAATCCAGCGCCAGCCGCGCGCGGCCATCCTCCAGCCCCATCCCGGCCATGATGCACATGCCCTGTGGCTCGATGAAAATCTGGCCTTCCTCACACACCGACGATCCGATCATGTTCCCATAAAAATCATAGGCCCGGCGGAACCACGCGCCATCCCAGCCATGCGCGCGGGTGGTGGCATCCATCTGCGCGGCCTCATTTAACCAACGCTGCGCTTCTGCCGGATCACCGCGCTGGCCGGCAATAGCGGCCAGCTCCCGCGCTGCCAGCACAAATAACCCGGCGATAAACACGGATTCCGCCGTTTTACCATCTTTGTTAGTGGTTGTCTGGAAGGACTCACCCGGTTCTTCGGAAAACGTGTTCAGGTTCAGGCAGTCGTTCCAGTCAGCCCGCCCGATCAGCGGCAGACCATGCGGCCCCAGGCGATCCAGCGTATACTGCACACTGCGCCGCAGGTGTTCGTACAGCGGCTGTTCCGTCCCCGGTTGGTTATCAAACGGCACCGGCTCATCCAGCAGCGCCCAGTCACCTGTTTCCTTGAGGTACGCCGCCACCCCCTGCACCAGCCACAAAGGGTCATCGTTGAACTTGCTGCCAACGGCGTCATTGCCACGTTTCGTCAGCGGCTGATACTGATGATACGCGCCACCATCCGGCAACTGCGTGGCCGCGATGTCGAGGATGCGTTCCCGCGCCCGCGCCGGAATCATATGTACGAAACCGAGCAAATCCTGATTCGAGTCACGGAAGCCCATGCCCCGCCCCACACCGGACTCATACCCGGAAGCCGACCGTGACATATTGAACGTAACCATACACTGGTAAGCGTTCCAGATGTTCACCATCCGGTTGGTATGTTCGTCGGGGGTTTCGGTCTGGAACACGCCCAGCAGTTCATCCCAGTAAGCACGCAGCGCCGCAAACGCGGTTTCAACCGTATCCGTCTGCAAATACCGGCTGATAAGCGGCTTCACCGTACGTTTGTTGATCGTCTGCGACTGCGGCGGGTCAAATTTCTGATCGCGCGGGTTTTCGTGATATCCCAGCACGAAATTGATCGTGCGCGCTTCACCGGGCTGCAAGGTCAGCCGGATATGGTGCGAACCGATGGGCGCCCAGCCATGTGCGATCGTGTTACAGGACTCGCCGCGCTCTACAACAAACGGGTAATCAAAACCCCGATACGCTCCCAGAAAAGCGTCGCGCGAGGTATCGAAGCCTGCCAGCGGTTCGGAACAGGCGAAATAGGCGAAATGGTCGCGCCGTTCGCGGTACTCTGTTTTATGATAAATAACGCCATCCTCGACTTCGACCTCGCCAATGCTGTAATTGCGCTGGAAGTTGGTCATGTCGTCGTAGGCGTCCCACAGGTTGAACTCTACCAGCGAGAACACGGACAGATGCGCCGGGGTGTCCCGTCGGTTGGTCAGTTTGATCTGCCAGCTTTCCAGATTCTCACCTAACGGCACAAAGTAACGTGTCGTGGCTTCGATCCCCCCGTACAGGGAGGTGATGGTGGTATAACCCAGGCCATGCCGGCAGACGTAGCTGTGCAGTTTGCGGCGCACCGGCTTCCAGGTTGGCGACCAGACCTCGCCGCCGTCCTGATCGCGCAGATACAGATAGCGCCCGCCGTCGTCCATCGGGACATTGTTATAGCGGTAGCGTGTCAGCCGCCGCAGCCGCGCGTCCCGGTAGAAAGAATATCCGCCAGCGGTATTTGAAATAATGCCAAAAAAGTTCTCGCTGCCCAGATAATTCAGCCAGGGCAGCGGTGTGTCCGGTCGGGTAATCACATATTCACGGCGCGCGTCATCAAAATAACCGTAACGCATAGTGTTTTTCCTCAATAATTTCTTGGGAGCGCTCCCAATGCTTCAAGATGAGTGTAACATGAGACTGAAGAGGGCGTCAAGCGACTGTCTACGAGGGGTTTAAAAAGCAGCAGAGGCAGTGATTAGCTGCCCCTGCATCTTAAAGCCTATGTCAGTCAGCGGTTACGGGAAAACACGAATGCCGTCCAGATTGACGAGATACCGGCTCCCACTATAACCGAATGAACTGCAATCGGCATCGGCCACAAGCTGCACCCGATGAATCCCCGGCACCAGATCGGTAATGCCATAACCGATAGGTCGCGTCCGCAGATCATAGTCAATCACGTCATACGTGCCGGACGGATTGAGGTCAATATCCACATTCGCCCCATCCACGTTGACTTCCCAGCAGCCCTGCCCGCTGCCGACGGCAGTGTACAGCAGGAACCCGGAGCCGTTGATATAGAACGTCACGGTCGAGTTATCAGTATCGGTCTGTTTCAGATAGCCGCCCTGCGGCTTATACGGGCTGTTATAGACAGGCGTCGCGCTGGTTACACGCAGCCAGTTGGCCGGATTGTTATAAACAAAGGCCACATCGCTTTCCTGCACCAGCCCCCGCGCCGGTGTCAGGATTGACCGGGTCTGGGCGCGCAGATAGTCCAGCGTGAAACTGCCTGCCGTCACCACTAACCGCGCGTGATGTACCCCAACCGGTACCATTCGATTCGCGTCCGCGTCCAGACACCAGCGCACGATACCGCCGCCGCCGGCATCCGTGATCGTCACAGGAGCAAGATCATCAACATACACCGCCAGCGTGCCGCCGCCGTTGCGCTGATAGCCAACACACAGGTCAGTACCATTAAACCGGAACGAGACTTCGCTGCCGGCGGCCAGCGTTCGCGTCGTACCGGCGTTCGCGCCGCCGACACCTGCCGCGTCCAACCACACCCCCCGGTACGCCAGCGCCGCCGCCCGCTCATCGGTGTTGACATTGGCCGCCAGCGTGGCCTGCACAAAAGGCTGGACCGCATCCAGTTGCAGAACGCCGCCCGCGCCCAGTTTCCTGATCTCCACAACATGCGCCGTACTCACCAGCCCATCAATGGTATACGGACGGATAGCCGCGTCCGGCGCTTCATTGGACACAACAAGCGGTGTATCGCTGTCAATCATCACCTGCATGGCCGGCATCCCTGGCCCGGTCATGCGGAAAATGGTCAGGGCGCTGCCCGTCATGCGGAAGGCGACGGTCGCGTTTTCTACGCCAGTTTCCTTCAGGGTCTTCACATACGCCGCCGCCACCCCATCCACATTCGTCCAGTGTGTGCCGGTACCGGCTGGCGAATACAGCAGCCGCGTATCCCGGTCATTGGCCTTCGTTGTGATCGCTGGCGACGTTTTCGCGCCGTCGTAATCAAACGTCCGCACGCGGTCGAGGTCAACCATGCCCGGCGTGCCGGGATCGCGCACGATCCGCACCGTGTTCCACTGGCCGGGTACCGCATCCGGTATCAGAATCGCGTCCGTTGGAAGCCCGCCCTGGTTGCCGCGAGTCACCGCCGCCCGGTTGCTGATAATCAACGGTTCGGTCACGTTCGGGTCGGGGTTCGTATCGAGCGGCGCGCCGTTCACCCAGATCTGCACCGCGCCTTTGTCCGGCCCGACGGTACGAACATAGTAGAAGCCCACGCCCCGGAAACTGAAACTGGCTGCCGCATTCAGATCGCTGGTCTGCTGCGTGTAACCACCCGACGCGCCGGACACCGCGCCGCGCGCCCACATGCCGGTATAAGCAATACCGGCAGCGTTTTCCTGATAGTCGGCGTTGTTCAGCGGCAGCGCCAGGTTGATCTGCAACTGCAACACCTGATCGTTCACCGCCGCGCCAGTGGTACCGACGACGATGTAATACTGCTGCCCGGCCTGGAGCGAGAGTACCGCCTGCCGGTTCGTCGAGCAGCCAACCTCGCGCCAGCTGCCAGCGACACCCTGGTACACCCCGAAGACCGGCGCGTAGCTCGCGCCCAGCGTGCTGAACTGGTAGAAACCCGAGGCCGACGGTTTGAAGGCGTACCACAGCGTTTGTTCCCGCGCCGCGCCGCAGATCAGCGGGTCGCCAGCCTGTTCGGTCACGCTGCGGTCGCTCACCGGCTGGACGGCATTAAAGGGCACCGTCCGCACCAGCGTGGGTGTTTCCAGCCTGTCGTTCGGCAGTGTAACTTTGCAGGAAGCGGAGTTATTGCGCCAGTTCATCGAATAGTCGGCTTTCAGCCGCCCGTGACCATATTCCGGGTCAAACCCCGGCGCGCCCGCGTCTTCCGCGCCGCAGATCAGCGCATCCAGCACCGTTGCCGGAGTCGTCGCCACTTTCGCGCTCAGCAGCAGCGCCGCCACACCGCTCACATGCGGCGCGGCCATCGAAGTCCCATCATCCAGCGCGTAACCAACCGGCGTACCCGGATCGCTGTCAAGTTCCGCCGGTACGGTACTCAGGATGTTCACCCCCGGCGCGGAAATATCCACAAACGGGTTAGAGGTCGAAAACGGGGCATGGATGCCTTCATTATCATGGGCGGCCACGCTGATCACACCGGGGTACGCCGCCGGATAGCTGACATGATTGGTTGTATCACCATCATTGCCTGCCGACGCCACCACGACAACATTCCGCGCCAGCGCGTAATCCACCGCGCCCTTGACCGTCGGCGAATCCTTGGCGCCGCCCAGGCTGAGGTTAATCACCCGCGCGCCCTTATCCACCGCATGAATGATACCCGCCGCAATGTAGTAATACGGGCAGCCCAGATATGACCCGCTGATCGGGTCCACAATGATGTCACAAACCTTGACCGGCATCACTTTAGCATTGAAGGCCACGCCGGCTATACCGGCTGAGTTGTTGGCCCGCGCCGCGATAATGCCGGCGACGTGCGTGCCATGCCCGATGTTATCGTCAGGGTTATTGTCGTCATTAAAGAAGTCCCAGCCGGGAACCAGCTTCGCGCTCAGTTCCGGGTGTTGTAAATCAATGCCGGAATCCACGACAGCGACGGTAATTCCCGTACCGCGCGTGGTGGACACATCCCAGGCTTCACTGGCATAAATACCGCCGCTGCCGCCCGCCAGCGCCCACTGCTGAGGATACAGCGGGTCGGCAGGTTTGTAGACATGCAAGGCGTAGGCATCGTTGGTTTCGACCGCCGTCACCCCGGCAGCCAGATAAGCCGCCGGGCGCGCCGTTTGCAGTTGGGCGACGGCTGCCGCCGGTTCACTTACCGCTTCCGGCACCCGCGCGCGCAGTACGCCGATCGCCGGCAGGCGGCTGATTTCGACCGCGCCCAGCGACGCCAGCAGTTCCTGAATGGCCGATTCCGGCGCGGCGGGGTTGTAACTGATGAGCAGTTCCTCGACCAGCTTCATCTCTGGTTCGGGTGTTGGCGAAGGCGCATAAGCCGTTACATTAACCGTGATGACCGCTACAGCGGTCGCGCCAGAGGCATCCAGCGCCAGCAGCGTAATCGTATCCACGCCGTTGAACTCGGCGGGGGCAAGGTACAGCATGTCCACCACCGTCACATAGGGCGGCAGGGACTCGACCGGCGCGGTCGCCGTCAGCGAGACACCCCCCAGCGGCGCGGGGTCGCTCACCACCACGCGCACCAGGCCAGCCTCATCGCTGACACTCAGGCGCAGCGCCAGCGGCACGCCCGCTGTCGCCTCGAATGTCGCGCCATCTGGCAGGTCGAACACCGGCGGCAGGGCCACAACATCCGGCGTTTCCGTTATTTCCGGCAGCGCGGTCGCTTCCGGCGGCGGTTCCAGCGTCACAGTTGGTTCGACCGTCAGTTCGGGTACGGTATCCGCCGGCACGTCCGTTATTTCCGGCGGCGGTTGAACGGTCGGTGCCTCGGTCACTTCCGGCGCAGGTTCAGCCGCCGGCGGCAGCGTCTCTTCCGGCAGGGGTTCGGCGGTCGCCTCCTGCGCGGCAGCCGGAACGTTGAGTGTCATCAGAACCAGGATGAGCAGGGCCAGCAGGGCGAGAACGCGTTCGGTTTGAAAATTCATCAGTCTTACTCCACAACATGAATAGCCGGCGGACGACCGGGCACGAGCTGCGGGTAATAGATCATATCACCCTCTGACGCTCCCCAGTCGAGATTGTCAACAATGATCGAACCGTGCAGGTACATGTACGAGCCGCTGACCTGAAAGCCGCCGTGCGGCGCGTACAGCACCCCTTCAATCCATGTTGGGCCGGAGAATTTCAGCGCATTCGAACCGCAAGAACCGCGATCATCCTGCATGGCGTAGAAAATGAGGCCGGGGTAAGTGATCTTACGCGGCCCCAGCGGTGTCATGATCGGTTTGTAGTAGGTCATGTGCTGGAGGGCAGTATTGCCCGCGTTGATGGTTCCGAATTTACTGACGCCGTTCGCATCTTCGTACTGCACGACAATCGTAAAGCCGTTGGCCTGGTTGAAGGTCAGCTTGCTGCCGAAGTTCACTTCCTTGCCATGCACGTAGTACAGGCCGTGCAGTTCGTAATCGGTATGGCCCGGCGTCCATTCCAGTTTGGACGGATTCCAACTGGGAATCGATGGGTCGTTGGCAACATCGTAGGCTCTGCCAGTGGTTTTCTTGATGTACTCATAAATCGCCCCACCCGGCGCGTACAGCCGCCAGTC
>JARKOK010000342.1 GCA_029975765.1 Aggregatilineales bacterium | reverse complement strand
GAATAGTTCACGCCCTCAACGAAATACCGTTGCAGCGCGAAGAAGATGATCGCCATCGGCACGGTCGTCAGCACCGAACCGGCCAGAAAAGCGTGCCAGCGCAGCGTTTCGCCATAGGCGCCGCGCAGCAGCGCCAGACCCAGCGGCAGGTTGTACAGATTCATATTGCCACCCACGATGATCAGCGCGTCCATGAAGTTGTTCCACGTTCCCTGAAAGCTGAAAATCGCCAGTGCCGTCAGGGCCGGCGTTGCCATTGGCAGAATGACACGAAAGAACATCACGAACCGGTTCGCGCCATCCACCATCGCCGCTTCTTCGATTTCGTTGGGAATCGACTCAAAGAACTGTTTCATCAGAAAAACGCCAAAGGCATCCGCCGCCAGCGTAAAGATGAACCCCTGATAGCTGTTCAACATGCCTAGCTGCTTCAGAATGATGAACCGCGGAATCAGCAGCACAATCGCCGGAATCATCATCGTTCCCAGCATGATGAAGAACATCAGCCGGTTGCCGGGGAACTTCAGCCGGGCGAGCGCATAACCGGCCAGCGAGTCGAACAGCAGCCGGAACAGCGTCACCGCAATCGAAAAAATAACCGAATTCATAAACCATGTCGGCAGCGGATTTCCGCGCACAATCTCGTCGTACCCCTCAAACGTGGGGTTAAACGTGGTCGTGCCGCTGGTTTCCTGCCACGAGCGCGCGCCGCCGCCCTCTTTCGCACAGGCCACCCCGAACGGCGGCACGGGAATAAAGGCCTGCGGCTGCGCCTGCACGGCCGGCAGGCACTTCAGCGAATTTGCGATTGTCAGCACAAATGGCACGGTTTCCAGCAGCGCGAAGAAAATCAGCAGTATGATGCCAATAACCGGCAGCACGCGCCGCAACCAGCGGCCTACGCCGCTTTGTTCATAACCTGGGAGGGCCACACTGGTCATGCTTCACCCCCTAACTGGCTTTCTCGCCGCCGACCACCCGCCGTTGCAGCATGGTGAAGGCAAAGATAATGATGAACAGCAGAATCGCTGTCGCCGCCGCCGTGCCCATCGCCGAATTTTTGAAGCCGTTGTTGTACACCAGATACGCGATGGTCAGCGTGGTTTTGGCCGGGCCGCCGCTGGAAATCACAAAAATCTGGTCAAATACCTGGAAGCAGCCAATCAGGCCGAGCGTCACCACAAAGAAGGTGGTCGGGCGCAGCAGCGGCACTGTGATATAACGAAACGTCTGCCATGTGCTGGAGCCGTCAATCGCCGCCGCTTCATACACCTGTGATGGGATGTTTTGCAGCGCCGCCAGATAAATCACCATCATCGAGCCGATGGTCGTCCAGGTGTTCAGAATCATGATGGTGAGCATTGTCACGCTGGGGCCGCTGATCCAATCCCACAGCCGCAGGCCGGCAAATTCTGCCCGCGCCCACTCACCGGCGGTACGCAGCGTGACGCCGAACAGCCCCAGAAAATTGTGAACCAGCCCGTTTGGATCATCCAGCCAGTTCACAAATTCATAATTGGGGAAGATGGCGCGAATGATCACATTGACCACGCCGCTCTTTTGAAACATGAACATAAAAATCAGCGAGATCACGACCGATGACGTGATGGAGGGAAAGTAAAAAGCGGTGCGGAAGAATCCCCGTCCCTTCAGCCACCGCTGGTTCACGATCACGGCCAGCAGCAGCGCCAGAAAGGTCTGCGCCGGTACGACCCCTAACACGTAGTACGTGGTGTTCTTCAGCGATTTAAAAAAATCGCTCTGTGTAATACCATCCCGGAAAACCAGTTTGTCATAGTTTTCCAGTCCAATGTAGTTGTAGGCATTGGGCTGTGCCAGTGGGGTGATTCCATTCCAGTCGGTAAAGCTGATGTACAGTGAAAACAGGATTGGAATAACCAGAAAAATCATAAAGATAATAAACGCCGGAGCCACAAACATATACCCCGCAATCGCTTCTTCCCGGCGCTTGTCCTGCATGGTCGCCGCGCCTGTACGGGAAGCCGAAATCGCAGGAGACACCTGAGTCATACTGCTGCCTTTCGAAACGGGAGTTTACGAAAATGGACTTCTATTTACCAGAGAAAGGGTATCCGCCTCATCGAAGAAGCGGACACCCTCAGGTATGTAAGTTTAGTTACCCGCCCCAGATTTCGTCACCAACTGACTGAGCTTCGGTCAGCACGTCTTCCGGCAGCAGTTGGCCGCTGAACGCCTGTTGCAGCGCGTCATTGAACGCATCAATGAACGGCTGGCTGCCAACCGGGAGCTGCCACTTATGAGCATAATCCGCGCCCGACACAAACGCCTGCATCTCTTCGCCAAAGCGGCTAATCCAGGCTTCCGCCGCACTGGCGCGCCCCGGCATCACGCCGAAGCTGGTATCAGCGACCATCTTCGCGCCATCCTTGCCGGTCAGGAAGTTCGCCAGTTTCCAGGCGGCTTCCGCTTCGGCGCCCTCAGCCGCCGCCGACACGCCGTAACACACGGTGAAGGCCATCGTCGCCTGCCCCGCCGGGCCAGCCGGCAGCGGCGCTACGCCCCATTCCAGATCAGGGAACTGTTCCTTCAGATAATTGATGACCCAGTTGCCTTCCATCGCCATTGCCACGCGGCCATTGCCAAACGCCTCACCGCCCCAACCGGCATCCACCGCCGACGGTGGGCCGGCCAAACCGTCTTCCACCAGACCAACGTAGAGTTCAATCGCCTGCAGCGCCTCTGGCGTATCCAGTGTCAGCGCGCCGCTGTCATCAAACAGCGTGCCGCCCGCCTGGTACAGGAACGGCAGCCAGCGTTCGAAGTTCGGCGGCGTCACCAGCCCCAGCACCGCCTGCCCGTCGGCGTTCTGGCCGGTCAGCTTTTCCGCCGCCGCGCGCAGATCGTCCCACGTCCACTCCGCCGTCGGATACTCTACCCCGGCAGCGTCAAACAGCGCCTTGTTGTACTGGAGCGTCATTGTCGAAAAATCCTTCGGCGCGCAGTACAGGGTGTCCTTGTAGGTGAAGACTTCGATCAGCGACGGATAAATATCGTCCATGTCTTCGATGTTGTCACCGGCAGGCGCTACCACTCCGGCTTCCGCCCAGTCCGGCAGTTTGCTGCTGTCCACATAAAACACTTCAGGATAATCACCGCTGGCAAAGGCGGTCTGCATCGTCGTCACATAATCCGGCGACAGACTCAGTTCGACCTTAATGCCGGGGTTGGCCGCCATGAACGCATTAACCGCGTCCTGCAGCGCCTTGTTCTCCGCATCCGACGACGACCAGCCCGCGAGGACAAGATTAACTTGATCCTGGGCCAGCACCGGGACGCTCATCGCCAGCACGAGCAGCAGTGCCAGCACCGCCATAAAGAAACGATGGGTACGCATATTGAATCTCCTCCACAGACAAAATACTTTTCGGGCGCGTGCGGTTTAACTCCCTCACGCCGCAGGAGTGCCTATAACGGGGTTCGTCACGGTCAAGCGCCGCTTTTCTCCCCGGTAGTACACCGTGAATGACACCTGCTTCCAGTGTTCCGGCAGGCGCGGCTCCAGCGCCAGCTCACCCGCCTCATTGATGTGCAGCCCGCACAGGCCGAACACCAGCGCCTGGTACAACCCGCCGCTGGCCGCGCCGTGAATCCCATCCCTGACATTGCCTTTGTTATCGTCCAGATCAATGCCTGCGGCGTGGGCAAACAGTTCGTAAGCCAGATCGTCCAGTCCCAGCCGCGCCGCCACCCAGGCATGAACGGAGGGACTGAGCGACGAGCCGTGATCGGTGCGCGGGTAATACGTGTTCCAGTTGTTGAGCAGCACTTCGCGCGGGGCCAGCGTGCCCCCCAGAAGCGCCATCAGCATCACCACATCGGCCTGTTTAATCACCTGTGACTGGATGGTACGGGTGTGCCCCAGAATAGCCTGCACGCTGCTGGTGCGCGGCTGGTAATGCGGCACCGGGATGTATTCCATGTCGAAAAAGCCGGGAAACTGCACATGTATCTGCCGTTCCGAGTCGAACGGGATGAACATCTTTTCGATGATGTCACGCCAGTGGTTCAGCCGTTCCGGTGTCAGTTTCAGTTCGTGTCTCAGACGGGCAGCGGCCTCCGGCGCGTGGGTTTGCAGCCAGTCGAGCAGGTTTAACGCCTGCTGCAAATGCCACACAACCATGCGATTGGTAAACACGGCGTTGTCAATATTTTCGTGATATTCATCCGGTCCAATCTGCTGCGAGATTTCGTACCGCCCGTTTTTGTGTTCCACGCGGCTGCCCCAGAACACCGCCGTATCCAGCACGATCTCCGCCCCATACTGCGTGATGAACGTGTCGTCGCCGGTCCAGCGCCAGTATTGCAGCACGGCATAGGCGATGTCCGTCGAGATATGCTGCTCACTGTCCCCTGTCCAGATACGAATGCGTGTGCCGTCGGGCTGGGGGTCGCTCCATTGGGGGGTGGTTTCTTCGCCGGTATCAGTGCTTTCCCAGGGGAACATCGCGCCGTCGTAGCCATTCGCCTGCGCCTTGTGCCGCGCGCCCGGCAGATTGTGATAGCGGTACATCAGCAGATTGCGCGCTAACTGCGGCTGCGTCAGTGTCAGCGGCGGCAGGATGAACAGTTCAGTATCCCAGAACACATGCCCCTTGTAACCAAAGCCGGAGAGCGTTTTCGCGCCGATACTCACCCGGTCATCGTGGCGCGGCGCGGCGATCAGAATGTGGTACATCACAAAACGAATAGCGAACTGCGCGTCATCGTCACCGTCAATCCGCGCGTCACAGGTGTCCCAGTAGGCCGCCCACTCCGCTTTATGCTCCGCCAGCAGCGTATCATATCCGCGCTGCACTGCTGACCGCAGCGTATCCTGCGCGGCGGTCAGGACTTCATTCGGAGCAACATCGCGGCTGGTATACACTGTTGTAAATTTGTCAATCGTGGCGCTGCTTTCCGGTTCGAGCCTGAACCGGGTACTGACGACCGGCACACTCCCATCCGGCTGTTCCAGCACCGGATACGGGCTGACCAACTTCGAGGCCATACCCAGCCGGTAACCTGATTGTCCGGTCATCGCCTGAACCGTCACCATCGAATCGTGCAGGTTCTGGCTTACCTCCGTCCAGTGACGGGTGCCGCTGTTGGTCACATCCGGGTCAATCCAGCTTTCCACCACAACCTCTGGCGCACCATCAACGGCGGTGATCTCCACCCGCTGCGCCAGCACATGTACTGCTTTCAGACTGGCGAAGCGTTCAAACACCACCCGGACGACGCTGCCGGAGGCTGCCCGGAACAGGACTTCGCGCCGCATCAGCCCGTGATCGAGTTCCAGCGTGCGCCGGTAGCCCAGTACCGCGCCTTCGGGCGGCTGGAGTGTCGTATCATTCTGATTCACCAGACGAAACAAGGTGCCATCTATCCAGATGCGGATCGGCAGCCAGTTTGGAATATTCACCAGATCAGGCACGAGCGTGCCGGGGGCGTGGTCATAAATTCCATGAACCAGGGTGGTCGCAATATCGCCCGCGGAGCCTTCTTCAAAGGTGCCGCGTGTTGCCAGATAGCCGTTGCCAATGGTGAACAGCGTTTCATAATGATTCAGCTTTTCAGGATGAAAAGGAAATTCAGTAAGTTCCCATAAACGGCGCAGCACGGGCACATACTCCCTGGGTACAAAGAAAAAGTAACTTAAACGTTTAATATAGACAATATAACCAGTTTTTTCAAACTCCGCAAGGGGTTTTTCGGGCAGTTTCCACAGGCTTTGGCCGGTAAATCATGCAAGAAAGATCATAGAATTGACATTTAATTGGTGGTGCGCCTGCTGTTCACGGAAAAACCGGCTAAAGTAATCGCTGTGCGCCAGGTACATCACAGGAGCTGCATGGGGTGTTTTTCGCAGGGGAGGGTCTGAGCCTCCCCCTGCATCCGACAATTTTAATTTGGTTGTACGTCATAGTTCGACAGTTGACGGGTTGCCGACGCGGCCCGCTGTGGCCGCCCATACGCACGAGTTTGAAAGAGAGGAACACATCTGATGTGGGAATATCTGGTCATCGCCCGCAACACACCGTTTGATGCGGGCAGTCTGAATGACCGGGGCAGGGATGGTTGGGAACTCGTGACGATCATCTACGACCTTGACCGTCATGAGTGGCTGGCCTATTACAAGCGCCCGAAACAGGAGGCGCCGCCGCCACCCCTGAGCAGCTAACGCACCGTTTGCTGCTGGCCGCCGCGTTCATCGGCCTGAAGCAGCGCCTGCACTTCGGCTTTTGTGATGAGCGGCAGGTCAAACATCAGCGTTTGTTTGAGGCGAGTGGCAGCGTCACCCACCCGAATACCTTTTGTCAGCCCGTCGGCTGTTAAACCGTCGGTCAGCAGGCCGTAATAGAAGCCGCCGTTCCAGGCATCACCGCCGCCGATGCGGTCGGTGATATATATCTCGCGCGGCTGCGCTGACCGGTAAAACGCGCCGTCACGGCCTATCGCCGCCGACTCCCACAGATGATGCTCTGACGATTCCGAGCGGCGCAGCGTCACGGCCACCGCGCGTAAATCAAAGCGCCGCGTAACCGCCTCGCCAAACGCGCGTAAGTCGTCATCATGCAGTTCAACAGCCTCACCCTGGCTGACCGCCGCCGCGCTGTAGCGCCCGCAGCCAATCCCATAATGCCGCGCCATATCGTAAATCGAGGTAATCAGCACGTCAGCGTACCCGGTAATCAGCGGCGTCAGTGTCTCGGTGCAGTCAGTTTCGCTCCACAGCGTCGAGCGGTAATTGAAGTCCATACCCATCAGACAGCCTGCGGGTCTGGCTGCCACCGCTTCCAGAAATGCCTCAAGCAGATAGTTGCGATCGTAGCCGCTATGAAACGCCAGCCCGAAGCTGATGCCCGACGTATGGAACAGGCGGCAGTCCCGCAGCACCCGCCCCCAGTCCACCATTCCAGCGCCCAGGCGGCTGGCCGCCGAATACATCCGTTGATACCACACCACCCCGGGGCGCGGGGTGCGTCCCAGTTCGTACAGGTAGCGGCCTATGGGTTCGGCCTGGTTCGCCCAGACGAAAGGATCAGTCTGTATGCCATTGGCGCGTGCCGTATCGCGCAGCATCCAGCCGTAGGGGTTATCCGGCACGCGGGTGACGTACGCCGTTGGAACACCAAACCGCGCCAGCAGCGTAGCGATGGAAAATTCGCTGCCCGCCACGTTGATGTACACCTGCCGCGTGGTTTCCAATCGCTGCCTGTCCGCCGGGGTATCGCGGATCATCGTCTCGCCAAACGTCACAAACGCCGCCCCATTCGCGTTGGTCAGCGCGCTTAGATCATCTTGCAGCAGTTGGATCACCCTGCGCTCCTGAGACAGTTCTCTACCGTGTGAGGAAGGCTGTGGCAAACTCGGAACACCACTGAACAGCCGCCAGTCAATTCGGTCGAGCGATCATAGACCGCCCTGCTCCTTTTGTCAAAAGCATCCGGTTCGCGCTTTTGTCTGATCGCGCGGCCAGCGTGTAAAATATCAGTGTTGAGCACCCCACACTTTGGAGACACACTATGGACAGTGGTTGGGACAACTTCTGGAAACCGGACTGGGCACAGACCCGCGAGCGGCTCACCGCCTGGTGGCGGCATGAAGGTTTCGTGCTGCATGTCTTTGCACACCGCGCCGACGCGCCGGAAAAAGTGACCAACACGCAGGCGCCGTTCTATTACCTGCACGCCGGACTGGACACCCTGACGACCGGGCGCACTCCTGCCGATATTGCGGACGGTTGGATTAACCCCGCCCGGCGTGTCGCGCTGGCCGAACACTATCTGGCGAACACCTTTTTCGGCGGTGAGGCTTTCCCCGCCTTTGACTCCCATCTGGGGCCGGGCAGCCTCGCCATGTTCCTCGGCTCCGAGCCGGACTTCGCGGTGGATACCGTCTGGTACAGCCCGTGCATCACCGACCCCGACAGCCATCCACCACTGGCCTTCGATCCATCAAATCCCTGGTTCTGCCGTCAGAAGGCGCTGCTCGAAGCCGCGATGCAGGCCAGCGGCGGGCGGTATCTTGTCACCATGCCCGATCTGATCGAAAACGTGGATACACTGGCTTCGCTGCGCGGGACTCAGGAATTGATGCTGGACTTCATCGAACGCCCGGACTGGGTGCGGCAGCAGATAGCGAACATTAATCAGGTCTACTTTGCCGCCTATGATGCGCTGTTTGCGGTCATCCGGGATATGTGGGGTGGCAGTTCTTTTTCCGCTTTCTGCATCTGGGGGCCGGGCAAAACCGCGAAAGTCCAGTGCGACCTGTGCGCCATGATTTCACCGCGTATGTTTGCTGAGTTCGTCGCGCCCGCGCTGGCCGAACAGTGTGACTGGCTGGATTACGCCATGTACCATCTGGACGGCACCCAGGCCATCCCACATCTGGATGCGCTGCTGGCGCTGGACGGCCTGGACGCGATTGAGTGGACGCCGCAGGTCAGCCTGCCCCAGGGCGGCGACCCGATGTGGTACGACCTGTACCGCCGCATTCTGGCCGCCGGCAAAAGCGTGCAGGCCATCGGCGTAAAACCACACGAAGTGATTCCGCTGCTGGAGGCTGTTGGGACGGACGGCCTGTACCTGATGGTCAACGCCGGCAGCCAAACCGAGGCCGAGGCACTGGTGGCCGCCGTCGAACCATACCGCCGCTAACTAAAGGCCGGGCTGGGCAGACGACGGCCTGTCACCCTGTTTCGCCGCCAGTTCCGCCAGAAAATAGCCCATACGGGTTTGCAGCCGCCGCGCGATGTCCTTAAACGCGCGTTCGCGTTCGGAAGCATCAGCAATCGCCGCCGGATCATAAAATCCCCAATGCAGCGGCTGCCCCTGCCCCGGAAAGACGGGACAGGTTTCCCGCGCGCGGTCGCAGACGGTAATGACGTAATCAAACACTATGCCAGCCACTTCATCCAGGTGTTTGGGGCGCTGTCCACGCAGGTCAACCCCCAACGCCTCCATCGTGCGAACGGCTTCCGGGTGAATCGGCTGCGGCTGGCTGCCTGCGCTGTAGACTTCCACCTGTCCCTCAGCCATCTGGCGCAGCAGCCCTTCCGCCATCTGCGACCGGGCGCTGTTATGTGTGCAGACGAACAGCACCCGCACCGGCTGATCGGGCATAGCTGCCAGGGCAGGCGTATCCGTCAGAGCCGGATGCAGCGCCCGCCCCGCCGCGCGATACAGTTCTTGCAGCCGGTCGAGTTCAAGGCTGTAATACACGTCGCGCGCGTCAGCTTCGCTGCGGCGGGTAGTTACCACCCCATCTGTCCGCAGTTTCTTCAGATGATAGGACACCAGATTCATCGGCTGCCCGACCTGTTCCACCAGTTCCTGCACCCGGTGATCGCCGCCGGCCAACGCCGAAACCAGCGTCCAGCGCAGATCATCCGCCAGCAGCTTAATCCATACCGGCGGGGACTGGAGCGCCATCCTACACCCCTTCTCCTACAACCTCGCGCAGCCAGGCCACAATCTGTGTATCAAGCTGGTCGCGCACTTCACGGAATTTTGCCAGTTTCTCGTCATCTGTGCCGTCAGCGGCGGCGGGGTCGTCAAACGGCCAGTGCAGTTTCGTACCGCCCTGCGCCCACAACGGCTGCGGGCAGGAAGCGTCGGCATGGCCGCACACCGTAATCACATAACGGAAGAACGTCCGGCCCATATATTCTTTCAGAGATTTCGACCACTGGTCGCGGATGTTAATACCAACCTCATCCATCGCCTGAATGGCAAACGGATTAACACCCTTTGGCTCCAGACCGGCGCTGTACACTTCAAACCGGTCTCCCGCATGATGCCGCAGCAGCCCTTCCGCCATCTGCGAGCGCGCCGAATTACCGGTGCAGACGAAGATCACTTTCGACTTAACCATACAACCTCCCGGATTTAGTACAATAGACATTGCTTCAATTCATTTTGAAGTATAAAACGGCACATGGAAAATGTCAAACCATCGGCTTTACGACTCAGGAACCATAACGGGATAAGCCTTTGCCTCGGATAACCCGACAAGGGCGGGATTTTTGGGCATATCGCCGATTTCTTTCCGTCAGTCCATCCAGATCACCGCCCCTTCCGGGGATCGTAACCCGGTGTAAGATTTTGACTCGTATCACATCACTGGATATACTATCGCCGTCTTTTGACCGCCCGCTGGCGGCCTAAATTTTTAGGTTTTCTTGAAGGAGGGTTGGTGATGTTTCGCAAGTTGATTCTCGGAGTGTGCCTGCTGCTG
>JARKOK010000335.1 GCA_029975765.1 Aggregatilineales bacterium | reverse complement strand
CAGATCGCGCCACCACTTTGGCCGGTGGAGCGAGGCAATCACCATGCCGTCTTCGTCGCATAGTTCAAAATCGTTGCGCCAGATGCTGGGTTTTGTCCAGCGAATGCCCTGGTGTTCCAGTTCCGCGAGTGTCTTTTTCATCGTGTGCTGCTCCTGAATGGCAGGATACGATCTTTCGCATTTCCTTCTCTGTATACGCATAACCCTGAGAGGAGGTTGCTGGAACGGATATAACCGCCGGTTCGCTTCCAGCCGCCGTGAACAGTACAATCAGACTGTCATACCGGAGGGAAACGACCATGTCCGAACCAGCCAGCCAGTCGCTTGCACGTGCGGTTGCCGCCCGGTACGCTGAACTGCCGCCGGTGACGGCGGTGGCGCTGGCCGGATCGCTGGCTGCTGGCGCTGCCGATGATCTGTCGGATATTGACCTGTATGTATATTCGACCAGCACCTTATCGCTGGCAGACCGCCGCCGGATTGCGGAGCAGACCGCCGCGCGCGCCGATGTGGATAACCAGTTCTGGGAACCGGGTGATGAATGGATTGACCGGCAGACCGGTATCAAGGTGGATATAACGTTCCGGCATCCGGCCTGGATTGAGGAGCAGCTTGACCGCGTGCTGGTGCAGCATCAGGCTTCGACCGGCTATTCCACCTGCTTCTGGTACAATGTGCTGAATTCGCAGCCATTATTTGACCGCGATGGCTGGTACAGCCGCTTGCAGGCACGCGCCCGCCAGCCGTACCCGGAGGCGCTGCGGCAGGCCGTCATCGCTAAAAATCACCCCCTGCTGCGGCAGAAGCTTTCCGCCTACGCGCATCAACTGGAAAGCGCCGTCCGTCGAAACGATTTTGTCAGTATCAATCACCGCGTTGGGGCGCTGCTGGCAAGTTATTTCGATATTCTGTTTGCGCTTAATGGCCTGCCGCATCCCGGCGAAAAACGGCTGGTGCTGCTGGTCGAAGAACGCTGCCCGCTGCGCCCGCCAGCCCTGCGCGCCGATGTGGAGCGCCTGCTGCACGCTGGCAACGCGGACGTACTGGCGGCGGTGAATGCGCTGGCCGATGGAATAGATATAATACTGGCTGCGAACGGATTTCAGATTTCAGAATAGGAACAAGAGTATGTTATTTGATGTAACGATTTTTCCGACCGATTTAAACGCGGCGGGCGGTCTGGCCCGGCAGGTGGAAGATTACGGCTTTGACGGTTTGTGGACGGCGGAAACGGCGCATAACCCGTTCCTGCCGCTGACTCACGCGGCAGCGGCCACCCGGCGCATCAATCTGGGCACGGCCATCGCAGTCGCCTTTCCGCGCAGCCCGATGGTCATGGCGAATGTGGCGTGGGATTTAGCGGAACAATCGCAGGGACGGTTTATTCTGGGGCTGGGGACGCAGGTGAAGCCGCACATCACCAAACGCTTCAGTATGGAATGGACAGCGCCCGTGCCGCGCCTGCGCGAGTACATCGAGTCTTTACGCGCGATCTGGAACACTTGGCAAAACGGCGTGCCGCTGCGGTATCTGGGTGAGCATTATAAGTTCACCCTGATGACGCCGTTCTTTTCACCGAATCCGATGCCGTACGCCGATATTCCCGTGTACATTGCCGGGGTGAACGAAGGGTTATGCCGGTTAGCCGGGGAACTGTGCCAGGGCTTTCATGTCCACGCCTTTCATACCGTCAGGTATCTGAAGGAACTGATTATCCCCAGCATCGAGCAGGGCGCGCAGAAAGCCGACCGATCATGGCAGGATGTCAGGCTGACGTGCGCGATTTTCGTCGTAACCGGGCGGGATGCCGAGGAAACCCGGAACAACGCCATTATGGCGAAGTCACAGATTGCCTTTTACGCCAGCACCCCCAGCTATATCAGTGTGATGGAAATGCACGGCTGGGGTGATCTGGCCGAGCGGCTGAACACGATGACACGCGAGGGGCGCTGGGCGGAGATGTGGCAGGAGATCAGCGACGATATGCTGAACGAGTTCGCGGTAGTTGCCGCCCCCGATGAACTGCCGTACAAGGTAAAAGAACGTTATGAAGGGCTGCTGGATCGGGTCGGTTTCTACTTCCCGTTTGTGCCGGATGAAGCCGATAAAAAGGTGATCTGGGACAGCGCGGCGAAGGTATTCGCGCATTAGGAGAGGGCTGCAATGGTTCGTAAAAGTCTGCTGGTTCTGTTGTTACTGATGGTTTGTCTCCCGGTCGTCCAGGCACAGGACGCCCGCGTGACGGCGATTCCCATACCGAGTATGTTATTCAGTTATACGCTGTCGCCGGATGGCCGCTTTGCTGCCGTGTTTGAAAACGGCGTTATGCAGAACGAGACGGTTTATCCCGAATACCTGCCGGTTCGTATCTACGATCTGGCATCGGGTGAGGAAATCGCCGCTCTGACCGGACAGACCGATTACACGTCCGACGCGGCCTTTTCGCCGGATGGCTCGCTGCTGGTCAGCTACCACACCAATGGCTACCTGTATGTGTGGGATACGGCGTCGTGGGAACTGCTCAAACGGATTCCAGCTTTTCCCGGCGGCGGTCTGCTGCGCTGGCTGCCGGGCAGCGGCAGCCGGTTGGCCGGGCGCATTACCGGACAGCCCGGATCGGTGGCTGTCTGGGATATTGAATCGGACGCGCTGACGGCGCTGCTGACGCCGCGTTACGCTACGTGGCAGGAACACAAAGAAGTCGAGTTCAACCGCCCCGGCGGGCCAAATCCGATGGTGACGTTTGAACCTGTGCCGGATGGCGCGCATGTGCTGGTCGTGATGTCCACCGGCGAATTTCGTGAATGGGAGATGGCCACCGGCGACAGCAAAATCTGGCGTGCGGTAGACGAAGAACGCCAGATGTTCCCGGTGCGTGAGATAGACTTTTCGGCGGATGGCCGCCGTCTGGGTTATTTTGACCGGACCAGCCGCCAGATGATTGTGGCTGATGCGGCTTCCGGGGCCGTCGTTACGGCTTTTAATACGGGGGAGGCTGCGCGGAGCGGGGCGCTGTCGCCGGATGGCGAAACCGCCGCCTGGACGGACGGCGTGAGCGTATTTGTCGCGCCAGTCGCCGAGCCTGAGGCGATCATGACCATCCCATTGACGACTGAGCTAAGAGTACAGGGACAGCCTGATCTGGAATTTCTGCCAGATGGGACAGGACTGGTCCTGGGGGGACTAACAAGTCTTGAGAACCAGAATGCTTTATTTATCATCAAACCAGAGGAGTGATCGTGACGGCTTTGGAATATACCCGGCAGCACGCCGACCGTTTCAAAGAGCAGTTAAAAGACCTGCTGCGGATTCCCAGCGTCAGCACGCTGCCGCAGCATAAAGCCGATGTGGCCCGCGCGGCGGCCTGGCTGGTGGCGGATATGCAGCGCATCGGTTTCCAGACGGCGGAGGCGATTGCCACTGCCGGGCATCCCATCGTCTACGGTGAATGGCTGGGCGCGGGACCGGGCGCGCCTACGGTGCTGGTCTATGGTCATTACGATGTGCAGCCCGCTGAAATGGCCGATGGCTGGGACACCGACCCTTTTACACCGACCGAACGGGATGGCAAAATCTTTGCGCGCGGCGCGATTGACAGCAAGAGCAACGTCATGGCGCAGTTGAAGGCGGCTGAATCGCTGCTGGCAGCCGGCGGCGCGCCAGCCAATATCAAGCTGTTGTTCGAAGGCGAGGAAGAGTCCGACTCCGAACATCTGGCAGCGTTCGTCGCTGCTAACCGTGACCGCCTGATGGCGGACGTGGTGGTGATCTGCGACGGCAGCATGGCTGATCTTCAGCAGCCAGATATGTCCTACGCGCTGCGCGGCGTCGTCAGCATGGAAGTGACCGTGTATGGCCCGCAGCGCGATCTGCACAGCGGTCACTTTGGCGGTACGGTGCATAACCCGATTCACGCGCTGGCGGACATCATCCACCAACTGCATAACCTGGATGGCAGCATCGCCGTGCCGGGGTTCTACGATGAGGTGCTGCCGCTGGAGGCCGACGAACGCGCCGAACTGGCGAAGGCGCTGCCCTGGCTGGACGCCGAATGGCACGATGTGGCGGCGGCTCCGGCGCAGTGGGGCGAACCGGACTTCAACCTGCATGAGCGCATCGGCGCGCGCCCGACGCTGGAAGTGAATGGCATCGC
>JARKOK010000322.1 GCA_029975765.1 Aggregatilineales bacterium | reverse complement strand
CTCGCGCAGGGACTCACCGCCTCGCTGCTGGACGAAACGACCAGCGTGTATGCTTTCAACAGCCTGATCGAGAGCTACGAAGCGCAGACCGGCGGCACGCTGACCATCCTGCCGCTGGAGCGGCTCGGTGACCGGCTGCGCCAGCCGGAGCAGCTTACGCCGGAGATGGATACCGCGCTGCGCGGTCAGGTGGTGGTGGTGGAGCGGCAAGCCGACAGCGGCCAGGCCACCCTGTATACCGCCGCCACGATTGGCAGGGCCAGTTCCGATTTTCAGGTGGGCATGGTGCAGTTAAGCGTGCCGCTTACGAATTTGCAGCAGTTGGTCTGGCAGCGCTGGTTATCGCTGGGGGCTATCCTGCTGATCGTCACGGCGCTGGCGCTGGGCAGCGCCCTCCTGCTGGCGCGTTCGATCATTCGCCCACTGTCAGCCTTACAGAACTCTGCCGCCCGGCTGGCCGCCGGCGATCTGTCGCACCGTGTTGCCTATGACCGGGAGGACGAAATCGGCGCGGTCGCCCGCACCTTTAACGACATGGCGCAGCAGGTACAGAGTATGCTGGACGAACAGCGCGCCTTCGCCAGCAACACCTCACACGAATTACGAACGCCGCTGACCACAATCCGCCTGCGCTCCGAAGCCCTGCGGTACGACAGCAGCCTGGACGATGGCCTCACGCAGCAGTACATTCAGGAGATTGACGACGAGGCCAACCGAATGGGCGCGCTGATCGAAGACCTCACGGTGCTGTCACGGTTTGACGCCGGGCGGGCGGAACTGGGCGACAACCAGATTGATACCGGCCACTTCGCGCATAATCTGTGCCAGCGGCTGCTGCCCCAGGCCCAGACCCGACAGATTCGCCTGGAAGTGACCGCGCCCGACGCCGCGCCGCCGGTGCGCGCCAGCCTTAATCATCTGACGATTGTGTTTCGCAATCTGCTGGATAACGCCATCAAATATACGCCGGAGGGCGGCGCGGTAACGTGGCAGATCAGCGCGGAGGCTGGCGGTATTCGCAGCGTCATCCGGGATACCGGGCGCGGCGTGGAAGCTGACCAACTGGCGCACATTTTTGAACGGTTCTATCGCGCCGACAAAGCCCGGTCGCGGGATGTGCCGGGTTCCGGGCTGGGGCTGGCTATCGTCAAATCCATCGTGGAAGCCTACGGCGGGTCGGTGATGGCAGCCAGCGCCGGCAGCGGCACCGGGCTGGCCGTCACGGTCTTCTGGCCGTATCGCCCCGCGCCCCGGTAGCGGACAGTTACACTACCGGCTTGTGGCGCACGACCAGCAGGCTGGGCGCGGCGATCCCGACGGCAATCGCGCCGAGGATGAGCGCCGTTTTGATGACCACGATGCCCACGTCCGAAAAGGCGGCGGCGCTGGCAACGCCGGGTTCTGCCGCCGCTACCCGCAGCAGGCCGATCATGGCCTGAAATGCCAGCACGCCCGGCACCATCGGAATCGCGCCGCTGAAGGTGTACACCGACGAGGGAGTATTCCAGTAACGGGCGAAAGCCGCGCCGATGAAACCCACCAGCGTCGCGCTGACCAGCGTGGCGGCTTCCAGCCCCATGCCGCCGCTCACCAGCAGCGTCCGCGATCCATGCCCGATGGCCCCCAGGAAAGCGCAGCCGACCACCGTCCGCACCGGCACGTTAAATAACAGCGCGAAGCCGGTGGCGGCAATCGCGGACCACATCGCATCTTCCAGCGGCGCGGGCGGCGCTAAACCCCGCGCCACCTGAAACGCCGTGATCGGCACGCCCATAAGCTGAATCGCCAGCAGCAGCCCCAGCGCAATCGCAAATGAGTACAGCAGGCCGGTGATGCCGCGCACGATGCCGGTCACCATATGGCCTTTAATCAGGTCTTCCGCCGAATTGATCAGCGGCACACCCGGCACGAGCAGCAGCACCGACGCGGCCAGCACCGCGCGCGGGGTGGCCGTTGTGTCCAGCCGGACGGCGGCGCTGGCGAACAGCCCGGCGGCAAACGCGGTGGCGATCACCACCAGGAACGGGTTGTAATGCAGCCGCGTGAGTTCCTGGCGCACCACCATGCCGGCGGAAGCGGCCAGAAAGGTGGCGGTAAAGGCGCTCCAGTCCGCGCCGAACAGCCGCGCGAAGGCCGCGCAGGCCAGCCCGACCCAGGCCACCACCAGCCAGCGATTATAATGTGAGTGAATGCTGCTGATGCGCATCAGTTCCCGGCGGGTGTCGAAGCGGTTGAGTTCGCCGGACTGCACGCGGCGCGTCAGGCGGTTGATGGCGGAGACTATCGTCAGATTGACTCGCAGCCCGACGACGCGGCGAATCTTGGTGCGGAATTCCTCGCCGCTGATGGTGGTCACGGCGATCACGTTAGGAGATACGAGAATATCCATCCAGTCGCAGCCCAACGCCGTACCCAGGCGGTGAATGGTCTGTTCAATCTGTTCCGATTCCGCGCCGTGCTGCAACAAAAGCTGCCCCGCCCACAGCGCCAGATCAATCACATCCCGCAGCGCCTCGCGGTCGAGGGTGGCTTTGGCCGTACTGATGTCCCGATAGCTCTGACTTTCCACAACCGTGCCTCACCGTTGAAAACACACCGTTGTCATTATATGACCGGAAAGTCGTTTTACAGGATAAATCTTTGACATGCCTTCGGCCTGCCATTCATCACAAGCTGGCGAGCGTTCGGTGATGGTGGTCTAGTCGGGGAAAATCTCGCGCACGGGCAGCGTGAAGCCGGGCAGCACCTCGCCGCCGTCGAGGGTATCGTCAAGCGTCAGAATGTCCTCATCGTCTTTCGTCAGCACGATCACCAGCCGCTTTTCGGTGTACACCAGCCACACCAGCCGCGTGCCGTTGGCAAGGTAATAAGCAGCTTTAGCGCGCATTTTGTTGAAGTCGTCATCGGGGGATTTGACTTCAACCACCAAATCCGGCAGGTTGGTCATCGGGCCGCGTTCAACTAACGGCATCAGCCCCAGATAGAACGAAACATCAGGCAAACGGCTGTTATGTTCATCGCCGGGCAAACGGTGGTTGACTTCGGTAGCAACCCACCCCAGTTTACGAGGCCGGGTGAAATTAATCAGCGCCGCCATAACCAGACCAACAATGACGCCGTGTAACTGTGTCGGCATACGTTCAACAATCTCCCCGTTAATCAGTTCAAAACGGCGGTCGGCGTTTTCCCGCAGAGACAAAAATTCATCAAACTCCTCTACCGTCACCTGCTTTTCCAGTTCGCGCTGCGCCATTGTCAACCCTCGCCACTCACTTACCCATTCATTATATCACTTCGCGCCTTTGTATCTTTGCGTTGAGTCTGCCTCTGTGCCTCTGAGTCTCCGAGCCTCCGTGTTACGCCTTTATTCCTTCTTTGCGTCTTTGCTTCCCTGCGCCTTTGCGTTACGCCTTTTCCCTGTCATTTCAGCGTATCAATCACCTCAGCCGCCAGTTCATACTTGCCGAACGCAGGAATGATGTACGCGCCCTGCACCAGCCCGCGCAGATCGCGCAGCACTTCCCCGGCGATTTTCACGCCCTCAGCCGGCGCGTTCTCGCCCGCGTCCTCCATGCGCTTCAGCACCGCGTCCGGGATGCTGATGCCCGGCACTTCGTTGTGCAAAAACAGCGCGTGTTTGAGGCTGTACAGCGGCGCGACACTCAGCAGCACCGGCAGCGTGAACGGCTGGCCTTCGAGTTCTTCATATCGTTTATGAAAGCGTTCGATCACGGCGGGGTCAAACACCACCTGGCCGATGGCAAAATCCGCGCCGTTCGCCAGTTTCTTGCGTAAGGTGCTGATCTCGTGATCAACGTCCGTCGCGCCCATGTTGAGCGCGCAGCCGACGGTGAAGGTGGTCGGCTGGCCGATGCTGTTCCCGGCCTGATCCACGCCGTGATTGAGTTTGTGTTTGACGACGCCGATCAGCGCCGACGGCGCCACGTCGTAGTTGTCCATCGCTTCGGGGTAATCGCCGATTTTGGTCGGGTCGCCCATAACCACGAACAGGTTGCGCAGGCCGAGCGCGTGCGCCGCCAGCAGATCACCCTGCACGCGCAGCAGGTTGCGCCCGCGTGTGGGGAAGTGCAGCACTGTTTCCAGATTCAGCCGCGTTTGCAGGAAGTGGCACACCGCCCAGGGACTCATCCGCATCCGGGCGGTGGGGCTGTCGGCCACGTCCACCATATCCGCGCCGGCTTCCTGAAGCAGCTGCGCCGAGGCCAGCAGCTTTTGCGGTACAAAACTGCGCGGCGGCGAGACCTCGACCGTGACCACAAACTGCTTTGCGGCCAGCTTACGCGCCAGTTCGGTCGGGCGTTCCGGCACAAAGGCGTGCTCGTCGCCGGCGGCTTCCAGCACCGCGATGTGTGGCAGCGAGCGGGCGGGGTCGTCCAGCGCCTGCCGCATGGCGGCGATATGTTCCGGCGTCGTGCCGCAGCAGCCGCCAATCACCGACGCGCCGATGGCCTGAAACGTCAGCGCGTAGTCGGCAAAATAGGCGCTGGTGGCCGGGTACATCGTGCGCCCGCCGATGGATTCCGGCAGACCGGCGTTGGGCATGGCCGAAAACACTGCTTCCGGCACGGCCTGGCGCATGGCCTGCAAGATGCGCGACAGCTGCTCCGGCCCGCCGCCGCAGTTCACGCCGATCACATCCGCCCCGGCGTGGTGCAGATCACGCGCGACCTGCGCCGGCAGATCGCCCAGCAGCGTGCGGTCGTCCTGGGCAAAGGTCATCTGCGCGATGACCGGCACTCCCGGCGCGGCCTGCCGCGCGGCGGCGATGGCTTCCAGCAGTTCGATCCGGTCGCTGAAGGTTTCCAGCAGAATCACGTCCACGCCTGCCAGCGCGCTGATCTGTTCGACAAAGGCCGCCCGCGCCTCCTCGACGGCCACTCGCCCGAATGGTTTCAGCCGCACGCCCAGCGGCCCGACCGACCCGGCCAGATACACCCCCTCGCGGAAGCTGGCATCCATCACGCGCCGCGCCAGCCTGACGCCGGCGCTGTTGATGTCGGCGGCGCGGTGATCGAGGCCATGTTTTGCCAGCTTGTAGCGGTTCGCGCCGAAGGTGTTGGTTTCGATCAACTCCGCCCCGGCTTCGATATAAGCGCGGTGCACCCGCGCGACCTGCTCCGGGTGTGTCAGGTTGAGTTCGTCAAAACAGTCGGTGAAGGGCACACCCTGCTGGTGTAACATCGTGCCCATCGCGCCGTCGGCCAGTAAGGGTTGTTCCTGTTTCAGCCGTTCGAGAAAGGGTATCGTCGCCATCGTTGTTCCTTTAAGAACTAAAGACAAAGACTCAACGCAAAGGCGCGAAGGGGCAAAGACGCAAAGGGGCGTAGGGGAGGGTCTCAGACCCTCCCCTACATTTATAATCTCTCTGTGTCTCTGAGCCTCTGCGTCTCCGGGTTATGCTTTTCGATTAAAAATTCGCCTGTAACATCATGCTGCTGATAGTGCTGCCGGGCCTTCGCCGGGTTTTGCACCGCATAACAGTACACGCAGCCATGCGGGCAGGTGTCATACGCGCCGATGTCCCGCGAGGCGAAACAGCCGCAGCCGTCGCGGTGGCCTTTCGCTCTGGCGGTCACGTCATAACCGGCCACGTCGGACAGCCGCACCGCGTCCACGCAGCGCGCGTCGGCAGCGCCGGGGATGAGATACTGCCGCTGGGCGCACACACTCAACTGCATTCCATGCGCCCGTGCGATGTCCAGAAAATCCTGCATCAGCGCCCGTTTCACGTCGTCCGCCGGGTCGTTCCAGGTGAAACCGAACTGCCGCCCGGCGATGTCCATATTACGCCGCGATTTCTGGTAAATGTTGGCGAACGAAACCGCCACTTCGTCGGTCGCGCCTTCCAGCGCCCGCGCCAGCCGCGCGAAATTCTGCCGGTGAAAGTCCGGCGGCGTAATGCTGGAAAACACAATCGGATCGTAACGCCACACCGGAACACGCGCGCCGTAAGTGTCCGCCAGTTGTTTCAGGTGTTCGACTGCCCGCCGCGATTCCACCACCGCATGTTCCAGCGCGCGGGGATAAGCATTGATGCTGTATAACACGATAAACGGGTAGCCGCGCCGGTGGACTTCCGCCAGTTGGGGCAGGAACGGCCCCACGTTTTTGGTCCAGAACACGAAACCGTCCACGTCCTCACGCTTCAGGCTGACGCGGTACGGCTGGCTGCTGTAGGGATTTTCGACAAGACAATAACCAGCATCAAGCCGATTTATGAACCAGTCGCCGTAAAACGCGGGAATGTCGGTGCGGTAGCTGGCGGAGATAATCATCATCTTTACCCTCAGAACGTGATAGAACTTACGTTCTGATTATAACATTAAACCCCTGTCGTCATGACCCAAAATCCTGTAGGGACACGGCCTGCCGTGTCCCTACGACACCGGGCGACCACGCCGGGTCGCCCCTAAACCATACCTACCCCACACACCCCGCGCTGAGGATGATCTGCGACCCGGTGCCATCTTCGGCGGCTGTCACCGAATACCGTCCGGTCGCCATATAATAAAACGGGTCGTGATTGGCCTTCGCGCGCTGCTGGCCGTCGTAGGTCACCCGCCCGTACCAGGCCTGCACCACCTCCGGCGGGTCGTCACTCTCCAGCACCATGATGGTTTCGCCCATGCCAAAGGCGCGCATGAAGTTGTGCCGCTCCAGCGTCACCGTCGCGCCGGGATAGAGGGGAAGCCGCTGTGACAGCGAGCTGTAACACATGGCATCCACGCCCACAAACGACACGCCGACGCAGGCGAATAACGCCACCAGCAGCACCAGCACACTCAGCAGCGCCCGCCGCGAGCAGCCATACGGTCTTTCATCCACGATCAGAACCTTCCTTGTTTGCTGTTCAGCCTCATCCCCTGCCCCCTCCATGCAATGGCTGAGGGGATTAGGGGTGGGGATGATTTAAACCCGAATTTCTACAAACACTCGACCCGCAGCCGCGCGAATTCCGCCGTGAAACTGCGCTCCATCGCCATCTTTTTCTCGGCGGGCAGCAGCGCCGCGCGCACCGCGTTCAGAACCAGCGTTTCGATCCTGTCCACATCGAAGCCGAAAGTATCCGCGATTTGCAGGTATTCATCGGTCAGCGTGGTATTGAACATCGGCGGGTCGTCGGAGTTGATCGTCACGTACAGCCCTTCATCGAGCAGGCGCGGCAGGGCGTGTTCCGCCAGCGACGGGAAGACCTTCAGGCACACGTTGCTGGTCGGTGAGACTTCCAGCGGAATCTGCTTCTCGCGTAGGTAATCCACCAGCGCCGGGTCTTCCAGGCAGCGCACGCCGTGACCGATACGAACGGCGTTACAGACCTTAATCGCGTTCCAGATGCTTTCCGGCCCGGCGGTTTCGCCCGCGTGCGGCACACACGGCAGGCCGGCGGCATAGACCCGCGCGAACTGCGCCGCGTATTTTTCCGGCAGGTTGCCCGGCTCGTAACCGCCGATGCCAAACGCGACCACGCCGCGCCCGTAACCGCTGATCGCCCAGTCGGCGTAATGGTCGGCTTCCTCTGTCGTGACCTCACGCGGGATGTCAATCACGATACCCATTGACACGCCAAATTCGGTTTCCGCCCAGGCGCGCGCCCGGTTGAGCGCGGCCAACTGATCTTCAAACGGCGGCACGTCGCCGGTGATGGTACGTACCGAAGGCGTGTACGTCAGTTCGGTGTAGACGATATGCTGCGCCGCCTGATTCTTCAGGAATTCACGCGCCATCAGTTCCACATCGTCCGCCGTGACCAGCGCGCGGGTGACGTGTACGTAGGTATCAATAAAGTGGCGGAAATCGGTGAAGCGGAACCACTCGCGCATTTCGTCCAGCGTTTTGGCGGGCAGATCAACGTTGTTGCGCCGCGCCAGTTCCAGCCAGGTTTCCGGTTGGGTCGCACCCTGCAAATGCACGTGCAGTTCGACCTTTGGCATGGCGCGGATGAAGTCGGATAGGGTCATTATGGTTTCAATCCATGTTTATGATATTTCAGGAACATTTGAACATTGCCACACTCTTTACAAACACGAGCAACAAGGATTTCTTCTGCGAAATCAATTGCCCCTTTTCCCTTCGGCCTGAACATCACACCGCCATAAGAGACCGGTTCTCCCCATAAATAATTTGTTTGGCTGCAAACTGGACAAGGATTATCGCGCGGGTTGGATGCAGGTGTAGATTCTCGTTGTTCGTCCGTCATGGCTGTTCCTTCAGCATGTTCTCGACCATCTGCACAATTTCGATCACCTCCGGCAGCTTTTCCTGCCACAGCAGATTAACCGGGATATGAAGTTTCGGCAGGACATGAGAGGTATAAACACCGTCTATTGGCGGTCGTGCGTGGAACAGGCCGTCCTCGCCGCGCACGTAAAAAAGAGGCTCGCGCCGCTGTAAATCCAGAATCCAGTATTCGTCCACGCCGCCCTGTTCGTATTCGTGGAACTTCTCGTATGTATCACGTTCCTCGTAACCCGCCGTCGTAATCTCTATGACAAGATGTGCCGCGCCAGCAAACTCCCGTTCATGGAGCATATGCAGACGTTCAGGAAGGATTACAAAAACGTCCGGCTGTCGCGCTGGTAAATCTACTCCCGTTTTCATGGTGAATGGGTCGCCCATTGCTCGACCGCCGCCTGACTGTTCCAGATAAACCTCAAAAACCGTTCTCAAAAACCATCGAACCTGCAACTCCTGTATCGTCGGCTGAGGCATGGCGATCACCGTGCCATCAGTCCATTCCACAAATCGCCCGTGTCTTTCACCCAAATATTCCTCGCAAGCTACGTTTTCGGCAACAACACTATGTTGAGATATTGGCATTTCGTTCAGCGCCTTTCTTAACCCCCTCCCGGCCTCCCCCGTCAACGGGGGAGGAGTCTGACACTGGCTTTCTCCCCTCCCTGTTTACGGGGAGGGGATGGGGGTGGGGTCTACTCACCCAAAATCTGCGCGGTTCGGTCCAGGCTGCCGACGCTGTAATATTTGGCGTCGGGATGATGGACGACGATGGCCGCCGTACTCTGCTCCGGCACAAGCTGGTACGCGGCGGTCAGGCTCATGCCCAAGTCCGTTACCGCGCCGGGCAGCAGCTTAAACAGGATTTCGTGATCGTGCAGGTCGGGGCAGGCCGGATACCCCCAGCTATAGCGTTTGCCCTGTCCCGGCGGGATGCCCAACTCTTTGTTGACCACCTGCCGGTTGACGAAGTTGGCCGTCGCCTCGGCGGTCTGCACCGCCAGCCCGTGAAAGAAGTAAGCCTCGCTGTACTGGTTGGCGCTTTGCAGCTTATCAAATGCCTCGGTCGCCCCCGCGCCGACCGTCACGATTTGCAGCGCGACGGTATCCACCTGGCCGCTGTCCACCGGCGCGAAATAATCGCTGAGGCACAGGAATTCGCCGTTCGGCTGGCGTGGGAAAGTGAACCGGGCGTGTTCGGTCAATGCCCTCACCCCACTCGCCATCAGGGGACGTTCGTCCCCATTCGGCTCGCCCTCTCCCTCAGAGCGAGGGGTGTGACCATTCGTGTTCTGGAACGGATGGTAATCCCACACGATCAGATCATCACCCTGGCTGTTGCAGGGGAAAAAGCCATAGACGGCCTGCGGGCGCAGCGTTTTGTCGCGAATAGCATCTTTCTGCATCTGTGCCAGCCGCGCTTCGAACTCGGCTTCGAGCTTCGCCCATTCGTCGCCGTGTGCGTTCTTCGCGCCCCAGTTCAGGCGGAACAGTTCCGGCTTGTGCAGATATTTGAACACGATTTCCAGCGGCATCTCGTGAATGGTCTTTGACCCCCAGAACGGCGGTGTCGGGATGCTTGGCGCGGGGCGAACGGTGCGCGTTCCGACTGACACGGCACGTTTGACCGGCGTGGGTTTGCCGCTTTCCTCGTAGGCTTCCACGATAATCTGCCCGACGAAATCGCCGCGCTCCTGCGGGTCGGCCAGCTTGTCCATCACCGC
Organism: Aggregatilineales bacterium; assembly: GCA_029975765.1. Lineage (GTDB taxonomy): Bacteria > Chloroflexota > Anaerolineae > Aggregatilineales > Phototrophicaceae > CFX2. The sequence goes on along the minus strand of JARKOK010000322.1, from coordinate 3,463 downwards.
CAGCCCTTCAAAAGCGTCCTTACAGTAAAATACGCCCGGCTCGTAGGGTTGGTTCGTTTCTTCCAGGAACAGGATGCGCCGCCCGAATTTGCGGTTAATGGCCGCGCCGCCAATCAGCACCGGGTACGACAGGCCGCGCCGCGCCAGTTCGTTGACGATCAGCGGCATCTGCTTGGACGTGCTGACCAGCAGCGCGCTCAGGCCAATCGCGTCGGCGTTGTATTCCTGCGCCTTGTCAATAATGGTATTGGCAGGCACCTGCTTGCCCAGGTCGTGAACGGTGTAACCGTTGTTACTCAGGATCGTCTTGACGAGGTTCTTGCCGATGTCGTGTACATCGCCGTAAACCGTCGCCAGCACGACCACACCCTTGGTCGTGCCTTCAACCTTATCCATAAACGTTTCCAGATAGGCGACCGTCTTTTTCATCACCTCGGCGCTCTGTAACACAAACGGCAGAATTAACTCGCCTGCGCCAAATTTGTCGCCAACTTCTTTCATCGCCGGCAGCAGCACGTTGTTCAGCACACCCACCGCGTCCTGTCGCGTCAGGCAGTCGTCAATCAGCGCCTCGACGCCCTCTTTTTTACGATGCACGATCTGCCAGTGGAGCGCCTGCTCGCTGGTCATGTCGGCAGTCGGGTCTTCGATTTCCTTACCACCCGCCGTAACCGCGTTTTCCTCAAAATACTGGATGAAACGCGGCAGCGCGTCGGGGTCGCTGTTGAAGATCAGGTCATCGGCCAGCTTGCGCTGTTCGGCGGGGATTTCGGCGTAGGGCGTGATATGCGCCGGGTTGACGATTGCCATATCCAGCCCGGCCTGCACCGCATGGTACAGGAACACGCTGTTCAGTACGCCGCGCGCCGCCGGCTTCACGCCGAAGCTGACGTTGCTCACACCCAGCGAGGTCAGCACGCCGGGCAGGTTTTGTTTAATCAGGCGGATGCTCTCCATCGTTTCGATGGCGCTGCCGCGCAGTTCTTCCTGGCCGGTGGTCAGCGTGAACACCAGCGTATCAAAAATCAGGTCTTCGGCTTTCAGGCCGTAGTCGTGTACGGCGATGTCGTGGATGCGCTGCGCGATGGCGAATTTACGCTGCGCCGTGTGCGCCATGCCGTCCTCGTCAATCGTCATCGAGATGACCGCCGCGCCGTATTTCTTCGCAATTGGCAGAATTTTGTCAATGCGTTCGCGCCCGTTTTCGAGGTTGTTGCCGTTGATGATGCCGCGCCCTGGATACAGGGCTAAAGCCGCTTCGGCCACGTCCGGTTCGGTGGTGTCGAAAATCAGCGGCACGCTGACGGCCAGCGACAGCTTTTTAACAACGGCCTGCATCTGCGCTTTTTCGTCGGCGCGTTCGGTCAGCGCCACACACACATCCAGCATGTGCGCGCCGTTGTTCACCTGATCCACCGCGATCTGCACCAGGCTGTCGTAATCATCGGCCAGCAAAAGCTGCTTGACCTTGCGGCTGCCCTGGCTGTTGACGCGCTCACCGATCAGCGTCGGTGCGGGGTCCTGGCGCATCGGCGTGGCCGTCATGCCGCTGGATGCGGCGGCGGTGTGGGCGGGGGTGCGGGGTTTGGGCGGGACGCGCTGAATATCCTCACCCCCCGCCCCCCTCTCCACTGCGTAGAGAGGGGGAGTCCCGCCATTTTCCTGAAGCCCCTCCCTATGTAATGGGGAGGGCGACTCGAATGGGGACGTATGTCCCCTGAGAGAAGTGGGGGTGGGGATTTTGCTTGCCAGATATTCCTGATAGCTATGCCCATGCACCCGGCGATACAGCGCGTCGAGGTGTTCCGGGCGCGTGCCGCAGCAGCCGCCGACGACGTTCACACCCCAACGTGTGAACTCGGCCACCATGTCGCTGAACGGCTCCGGCTCCATCGGGTAAACCGCTTCGCCGTCCACGTTGATCGGCAGCCCGGCGTTGGGTAACACGCTGATCGGCAGCGTGGAGTGTTCCACCAGATATTGAATCGGCGCGCGCATGTATTCCGGGCCGGTCGAGCAGTTCATGCCAAGCACGTCCACCGGCAGGCTTTCCAGCGTCGCCAGCGCCGAGGCCATATCCGTGCCGAACAACATGCGCCCGGTGGTGTCCAGCGTCACCTGCACCTGAAGCGGAATCCGCACGCTCACATCGGCGAAATACCGGTTGATGCCGACCACCGCCGCTTTAACTTCCAGAATATCCTGGCTGGTTTCGACCAGCAGCACATCCGCGCCGCCTTCGACCAATCCCCGCGCCTGCTCGTAAAAAATCGCTGCCAGTTCGTCAAAAGTGATATTGCTCAGGTCGGGGTCGCTGCCGCTGGGCAGTTTGCCCGACGGGCCGATACTGCCCGCTACAAAACGCGGGATGCCGGTTTCACGTTCGAAGCGGTCACACACACGCCGCGCGATCTGCGCCGCCGCGTGATTGATTTCCAGCACGCGATCACCCAGGCCGTATTCTCCCAGCGTCAGGCGGTTGCCACGAAAGGTATTGGTCTCCACCGCTTCGCTGCCGACGGCCAGGAACGAGGCATGAATCGCCTCGATCACGTCCGGGCGGGTGATGACCAGATAATCGTTGCAGCCGTTGAAACGCTCGCCGCCGAAGTCCTGCGCGGTGAGGTTGTAGCTCTGGATGCTCGTGCCCATCGCGCCATCGAAAATGACGATATGATCGGCAATCGCGTCGAGATAACACCGGTTGGTGTAGGTTCGGGTGGTGGTTTGGGGTAGGGTCATTACAATACTTTCTCCATTATCCGACGAGTTGTCAGGCATATCTTGAATAACCGACACTTACTTTTACAGGGCGACTTTTAAAGCTGATTCCTGTTTCAGTTTCCTGCTCAACAATCCGACCCTTATCTTCCGCAACGGATTTCAGAAAATTCTTTGCTGAACCCTGAGGCAAACTTAGTTGCTGATCCAGTTCTAGGTATAAAATCCAAGTTTCGCTCTTGTACTGCTTCATAAAATCGCTCAAAATTGCCTTAATATCAATTTCTGACAACTCAATTTCAGGGTTGCCCTTAACTTTATCTACTATTACCTCTACATTTATTTTCCCAATATCGCCGCCAACTTGAGTACATATTTTCTCGAAAACTCCCACTAATTCCTCAAAGTTATCCAGCGATTTTCCCTGTATTCCGTCCAACGGACTGAATACCGTGTTTCCCGGTAGACACAGCGGATAAACCGGAAGTTTTTCCTTTCCTTTGCGGCTGATTCTCGGCCAAAGATAACCTATCTCAAATCCGACCCACCTGCTTCTTGAAGACGACTCCGATACGAGAACAATAAGCACCTGGGCAGCTTTTAGGTTCTGTAAAATATCATCTCGCCATGTTTCGCCAGCAGGGATTGAGTATCGCGCAACAAACGCCTTTACTTGGTTATCACAGGCATTTTCAATCTGCTGACCAATAAGATGTGCTAATTCCTCGTCATCTGACGAATG
>JARKOK010000319.1 GCA_029975765.1 Aggregatilineales bacterium | reverse complement strand
CGCGAACTGGGTAAAAACCTCGACCTGCTGCCCGATCTGAACGCCGACATCATGGTGATCTGCAAGGGCGGCGGGCGCGCCATGCTGGCGATGGCCGCGCTGAACGTGCTGGGTTACAACAATGCCCGGATGCTCAAGGGTGGTTTTGATGCCTGGGCCGGCGAAGACCTGCCGGTTACAACCGACGCGTTTGTGCCGGAAGCCGCCGCCGCGCCGGAGATTGACCCGGCCATCCTCGAAGCAGTGGATACCTACCTCAGCACGCTGCCGCAGGGTTTCAGCCTGGTCGCGCCGAAGGACGTAGCGGTTGAACTGACTGAAAACGCGCCCCTCCTGATTGACGTGCGCAGCCAGGAAGAATGGGACAAGGACGGTTACATCGAAGGCGCGCAGCACATCTGGATTAATGAATTCATGAGCCGCCAGGATGAATGGCCGGCGGACAAGAACGCCAACATTGTGGTGTACTGCGGCGCGGGCTTCCGGGGCGGCATTGCCACCGTCATGCTGGAACTGATGGGTTACAGCAACGTCCGTAATCTGTCGGGCGGCCTCAACGGCTGGAAGGCGTCCGAACTGCCGGTCGTTGGCGCGCAGCCGGCGGAAGCCGCCGCTTTCAGTCTGGACAAGTACCTCGCCGATTATGTCAGCGCCCTGCCCGACACCTTTAACGCCCTGCGCGTACCCGATCTGGCGGACGCCATCGCGGCGGGTGAAGACATGCTGATCGTGGATGTGCGGACGGCGGACGAATATGTCGAAGGCCACATTGAAGGCGCGATCAACATTCCGCTGAATGAACTGACCAAAAGCCTGAATCTGCTGCCGAACCTGGACGAGAACATCGTGATCGTGTGCGGCAGCGGCCACCGGTCGGCGGTGGCGATGACCGCGCTCAATCTGCTGGGGTACACCAATGTGCGCAGCATGATGAGCGGCATGGGCGCCTGGACGAAGGCCGAACTGCCGGTGACCGAAGTACCCGCCGAAGCGGAAGCCGGGGCAGCGCCCGCCGTCAACGCGGACGTGATGGGCATGGTGGATGCGTTCATCAGTGGTATCCCGCAGGGTTACTACACGGTGAAGGCGGCTGATCTGAGCGTTGAACTGATTGACAGCGCGCCGGTGCTGCTGGACGTGCGGACGGACAGCGAATGGGCGAACGGCTTCATCGAAGGCGCGACGCACCTCGCGCTGCGGGACTTCATGGCGAAGATGGCCGAGTGGCCGCAGGATAAGGCCGCGCCCATTGTGGTGTACGACAACCCGACGCACCGCAGTTCGATGGCGCTGGTCATGCTGAAGCTGCTGGGCTACGAGAACGTGCGTGTGCTGGGCGGCGGCGTGGGCGGCTGGACGGCTGCCGAACTGCCGCTGGTGAAGCCATAAGTTAGTTGGCCGGATAAACCGGTCAGGCTGTGAATATCGCCGGGGAGCGCCGCCATGCGCTCCCCGGGGCGACCACAACGGGTCGCCGCTAAAGGCTATTATGAACTTTAGCCCTCATCCTCAATCCCTTCCGCTGCACGTCATGGGGAAGAGGAGAAAAACAGAAATCCGTCTTTAAGCCCCTCGCCCTGAGGGAGAGGGGTTTGGGGTGAGGGCAAATCCAGGCGTGCATAACACGCTCTGCGGGTAATCCCGTCAGCCTGGGGTCACGAACGGTAGGAAATCATGAAGACTTTATCCAGATTATGCCGCTGGTGGGCCGCCGTTGGTTTCGCGTTGGGGCTGGGCGTGGGGGCCGCCGCCGCGCAGGAAGCCACACCACCGCCCACACCGCCGCCGGACTGTGCCGAATGCCATCTGAACGTGGTGGCCGCGTGGCAGACCAGCACCCACGCACAGGCGTATCATGATGCGGACTTTCAGACCGCCTGGCAGACCCAGAAAAGCGACCCGCAGTGTCTGGCCTGCCACACCACCGGTTTTGTCGTCCGCACCGGCACCTACGACCAGCCGGGTGTGACCTGCGCCGCCTGTCACGGCCAGACGCCGGCCAATCACCCGCCGGAAGCGGTCGCGGTTGACCCCGGTGTGCGGGTCTGCGCGGACTGCCATCCGACGACCTTCAGTGAATGGGAAACCAGCCTGCACGGCGCGCAGCAGTTGGCCTGTACCACCTGCCATACCCCGCATGACCAGAAGCTGCGGTTTGAAACCTCGAATGCCCTGTGCCTGAACTGCCACGCCGAAGCGCGCACCGATTACGCCCATGTGTCACATCCCAACCAGATGTGCATCGAATGTCACTGGCACCGCAGCGTGGACGAAACCACGCATGTGATGACCGGGATGCTGCTGCCGACCGGCCACGACAGCATGGTGGAAACCCGCACCTGCGTTGAGTGCCATGCTAACCTGCCGGAAAATGCGGCAGTGGTGGGCGCGGAGTCCGCCGAACCCCATCCCCTGCTGGCGGCGCGGGTGCGCATCAGCGAACTGGAAGCGGCGGTGCAGACGGTGGAAGCCCAGAGCGAGAATCAGGCGGCCACTCAGTTGATTACCGGGCTGATCGTGGGCGCGCTGGTGATGGGGCTGGGCGTGGGCGGCATCAGCCGTCTGTGGCAGCGCAGCCGGCGTTAGGTAGGGGGACGTTATGGACGAGCAGTTTGTTTCCCGCCGCGATTTTGTCAGGCTGCTGGCCGGGCTGGGGGTGAGCGCCTCGGCCATCGCCGTTCTGGGCAGCGCCGACCAATTGAACGCGCTGCTGCGGGCGGAGCAGGCGATAGACGCCGCCGCGCCGCTGGCCGCCGAGGGCCACGCCGGCAGCGATCACCCGCACCGCTGGGGCATGGTTATTGACCTGAGCGTGTGCATCGGCTGCGAATACTGCGTGTACGCCTGCCAGGCGGTCAACGACGTGCCGGACGACATGCGCTGGAACGTGCATCTGGTCGAGCGTACCACGACCGGAAACATCTTTCACATGACCCGCCCCTGCCTGCACTGCCAGGATGCGCCCTGTGTGGCGGTCTGCCCGGTAGGGGCGACCTACGTGCGGGATGATGGCATCGTCATCATGGATTACACCAAATGCATCGGCTGCCGCTACTGTCAGGTGGCCTGTCCCTACGGCGCGCGCAGCTTTAACTGGGGCGAACGTGAGGCCAGCAGCGGCTACCAGCCAACCTGGGGCAGCGCCGAAGTCGAACAGCGCCCGCGCGGCGTGGTCGAAAAGTGTACCTTCTGCGTCCACCGCATTGATCGCGGGCTGGCGCAGGGGTTGGTGCCCGGCGTTGACCGGCAGGCCACCCCCGCCTGCGTGAACATCTGCCCGGTGAAGGCGCGTCTGTTTGGCGATCTGAACGACCCGGACAGCCCGGTATCCCGCGCGATTGCCAGCCACCCGACCTTTCGCCTGCGCGAAGACCTGGGCACCGAACCTAACGTCTATTACATTCCACCGAAGGGGATGACGCTATGATCGGGACGCTGCGCCGGGGCGGATGGGCCTCATCCTGGGTTATCTGGCTGGCCTTGCTGGGGCTGCTGATCGGCATTGGCCTCGTCGCCGGCGGGCTGGTGTTCGTTCACGGGCTGAAGATTACCGCGCTGACCAACCGCGTCCCCTGGGGGCTGTGGATCACGGTTGACCTGTCGGCGATTGCGCTGGGGGCGGGCGCGTTCTCGCTTTCGACCATCGCCTATATTTTCCGCGTGAAGGCGTTCCAGCGGATCGCACGGCTGGCGGTCTTTGTCGGGCTGGTAGGTTATACCGCCGCCATGCTGGCGCTGCTGATGGATATTGGCCGCCCGGATCGGTTCTGGCATCCCGTGGTGTACTGGAATATTCATTCCGTACTCTGGGAAATCACGATGTGTGTCATCCTGTATTCGTCGGTGCTGGTCGTGGAGTTTCTGCCGGTGCTGCTGGAAAGCGAACTGGTGCGCCGCCGCTTCCCGCGTGGGCCGCAGCTCGGCCACTGGCTGCACCGCCTGACGCCGGTGGTGTCGGTGCTGGGGCTGGCGCTGTCGCTGCTGCACCAGTCGTCGCTGGGCGCGACTTACGGCGTGCTGGTCGCGCGCCCGATCTGGTTCAAGCCGTCCATGCCGGTTATGTTCATCCTCTCGGCGGTGGCCGCCGGGGGCATGTTCACACTCGGTGTTGCCATCCTGTACGAAAACTTCACCCGCCAGCGTAAGATTGACTCGACGCTGCGCCGCTATGTCAGCATTTTTGCCGGGCTGATGATGCTGGCGTACCTGTATCTGAAGCTGTGGGATTTCCTGGCAACCAGCTACTACAGCCACCTGCCGGCGCGGGCGGAGGCACTCGATTTATTGAGCCGCAGCACGCCGTACACCGGCACGTTCTGGCTGGTCGAAGTGGTGCTGGGGGCGCTGGTGCCGGCGGTGATTCTGCTGGTGCCGCGCTGGCGGCAGCGTGACCTGTGGGTGATGCTGGCCGCCGGGTTAGCGGTGATCGGCATCATCGTCAACCGCTGGAACGTCACCCTGTCGGGGCTGATCGTGCCGCTGGACTGGTCGCCCGGCGCGGCGGAACTGTTCCCCGTGAATGCCTACCTGCCGAGCCTGATTGAATGGGGTGTCGCGCTGGGGGTGCTGGGTTACGCGCTGCTGCTGCTCACGCTGGGCTTACGCTTTTTGCCGATGTTCCCGGAGGCTCACGATAAACCGGCGGGCAGCGATTAACAGCTTTACGCGCGAACCCGCGATTGTGACACCTGTCACTGGTCGCCCGCCCCGGATCGTCCTATACTGAAACTAACAGCGGCTGTCCAGGTCTGACAACCGCCGCCGCCCGCTCCGCTTATCTGGCCGGGCCGGTCATCGCCAACAACACGCAGGGCATCTGCCAGCACAGGGCGGGTGCCCTGTTGGTTATTCTTCAGGAGTGACGCTTATGAAACGGCTTCTTCTCCTTGTGTTGTTACTGGCCGGCAGCCTGACCACCCGCGCCCAACCGCCGGCAGACCGCTGCGCCGAGGTGATTGACCGGGCAGTGGCGCTGACCGGCACCCTGTGCGGCCAGACCGGACGCAACCAGGCGTGTTATGGCAATCCCAGCCTGCGCGCGAGTCCCCAGCCGACCGCGACCGATTTCAATTTTGAGCAGCCGGGAGACATCGAAGCTGTCGCGCATATCGCCTCGCTCCGGCTGGCAGCCTTCGACCCGGACGCGCTCACCTGGGGCGTGGCGCTGTTGAAGTTGCAGGCCAATCTGCCGGACACCGTGCCGGGCGAAAACGTGACGATGCTGCTGTTCGGGGATGTTGAAGTGCAAAACGCTATCAGCGAGCCGCCCCCGACCGCGACCGTGACCGCCACCGGCAGCCTCAACATCCGGGCGACCCCCTCCACCGGCGGCACGATCCTCGGCGGCCTGCGTGCCGGTGACGCGACCACAGCGGACGGGCGGCTGGCCGATAGTTCGTGGCTGCGCGTTCAGATGTTTGACGGGATGATAGGCTGGCTCGCGGCGCAGTATGTCCGAACGGCGGACAATCTGGCCGCGCTGCCGGTGTTCGCGCCGGAGGACACGACGCCCACTTACCGCCCCATGCAGGCGGTGTATTTTCGCAGCAGCCTGAGTCCCTCAGCCTGCCCCACACGCATTGATCGCGGCCTGATCCTGCAAACGCCGGGGCTGGCGAAGCGGATTCAGTTCACCATTAACGGCGTGGACATCCAGCTTGGCACCACGCTGCTGGTGCAGATGCGGGACGATGGCGCGCTGGTTTTCACCGTGCTCAAAGGGCAGGCGCAAATCAGCGTGCGCGGCGTGACCCAGGTCATCGCCTTGGGCCAGCAGGTCGTCGTGCCGATGGACGAAAACCTCCAGCCCGCCGCCGCGCCGGGTGATACCGCGCCGATCACCGACAAAACGCTGCGGACGCTGCCGTTCGCGCTGCTGCCGTTTGAAGTCCCCCTGCCGGATCGCCTGTTCGCCACTGGCCGCTGATGCCGGACGTGACGATCATTGTGGAGACTGGTGATCTTTCACACTTGTCAGGGAGGTTGGGCTTGTCCCATTATGCAGGGTATATACTAATTTCATAAAGATAGAATTAGCTGAAAAAGGAGTTGTTACATGGAAACGCTGGAACCCATCCTGGCGAAACATCCGTTCTTCGACGGGCTGGAGAAACCCTACCTCGAACTGCTCACCGGCTGCGCCAGCAACGAACGCTACGACGCCGACGAGTACCTGTTCCACGAAGGCCAGGAGGCCACCAAGTTCTTCATCATCCGTCACGGGCGGATCGCCATCGAAATCGCC
>JARKOK010000535.1 GCA_029975765.1 Aggregatilineales bacterium | reverse complement strand
ACAGACTGCGCCGCCCCATATAATCGCCGATATACATATTGTTCCCTTAATTTGTCCGCAGGGGCGGGTTTATAAACCCGCCCCTACATTATTCTGTGTCACACCCATTCAAAGGCCGCCGCGCCGAAGGCCGCGCCGCCGCCGCTGCCGACAAACACCACCAGTTCGCCCGACAGCGGCCCTTTGCCCTGATGAATCGCATCGTCCAGCGCCATCGGCATACAGGCCGAACCGGTATAGCCCCACTTGTCCATGATATTATGCGTCTGGTCGAGCGTCAGGCCGAGGTCGTTCAGCACAAACCGGATCGTATTAAGGTTCAATTGAGTGAAGTAGATTTTGTCAATGTCACTCACCGGGCGGTTGATTTTCGCCATCAGATCACGCACCAACTGCGGCCAGGCTTTGTTGTTCGTATCCGGCGGAAAACGTTTCTGGAACTTCACAAACTGGCGCGGCGTTTCGCCTGCGCCGCCGGTCGGCTGTAATGTGCCGCCAGTGAACACACCCATATAGTCGTGAAAACTGCCATCCGCGATCAGCTTCGCGCCCAGATAACCGGGTTTATCCCCCGCCCGCAGCAGCACCGCGCCCGCGCCATCGGCAAACAGCGTGGCCGTGCGTTTGTCCGTCCAGTCCACATAGCGGGTCATGCCATACGCGCCAATGACCAGAATGTGGGTATAAGCGGTATCGGTGGCAAGATACTTGGCGGCGATGTCCAGCCCGGTCACCCAGGCGGCACAGGCGCAGTTCACGTCAAACGTGCCGGCCTGCTGCGCGCCCAGTTTGTACTGCACCACCGACGACGTACCCGGCGACAGATAATCCGGTGTATCGGTGGCGACGATCAGCAGATCAATGTCTGCCGGTGTCAGCCCGGCTTTGTCCAGCGCGGCGCGGGCAGCGTTCACCGCCAGATCGGACGTTACCTGATCGTCCGCCATAATACGCCGTTCACGAATGCCGACATTGGCGACCAGCCACTCACCCACCTGCTCGCCCAGCAGGTGTTCGAGTTCGGCATTGGTCATCACCCGTTCAGGCACATACGCGCCGGTGCTGATGATTTGTGCATAACGCATTCGGTTTAATGCCATTTCCGCAGGGGTAGGTTTATAAACCCACCCCTACCCTGATTACCTGCCGATATGGGCGTGGAAAGCGCGGTTGAACTCATCCGGTTTCTCGATAAACGGCGTATGTCCGGCCTCAGCGATCACCACTTCCTGATACTGGCCGCCGGCTGCCGCATATTTGTCCAGCACGGCGCGTGTCTGGCCGACCATTGGCTGCGGCGGGAACACCTCGTCACCCGGCCAGCCCGGCACAAAACCGAGTTTGCCCAGCCCGCCGAAGTCAAACAGCGACAAATCCGCTACAATCTGATCGTCGCTGCCGCGCACCCACAGCACCGGCGGCTTGGGATTGATCGCATACAGGCCGCTGATGTCCTTCTGGTATTTGGGCGACGAAGCGTTGATCGGCCCCCACATCCCCGGCGCGACATTCGGCCAGTTGGCGGACGGCACAAAATCGCCGGGGTATTCCTGCCCGCCGACGTGCTCCGACAGCAGCGACGACAGCAAATCCTCCTCACGCGCCGGGACAAACGGCGGTTTCCAGTAGAAGCTGTTCATGACGATACGCGGCGATGCCTGCGGGTTGTCCGTTCCACGATCCCCCGCTGCCATCAGTTTCGGAAATTCCGGATTGACCACGCCGCCGCCCGAACCGGCAAAATCGTCGTAACACGGCGTGCCGTTCACATCCTTTGTGCCGCCAAAACCAAAGGGTGAACCGGGATCAACCAGCGTCACCGACAGCACCCGGTCGGGATGTTCCATCAGGAAATGAAACAGCACCGCGCCGCCGAGAGAATGCCCGGCAAGATGTGCCCGCTGCACGTTGAGCGCATCCATCAGTGCCGCGAGGTCGTCCGACCAGTCGCCCATGCCGCGTGTGGCATCAATCTTTTTCGCGCGGTCGGCATCGCCGTAGCCGCGCTGGTCGTAGGCGATGCCGCGAAAACCCGATGGCAGCGCCAGCATCGTTTCTTCCCAGAATGTCGCGGACGAGGCATTGCCATGTACGAAGATCACCGGTACGCCGTTATCATCGCCAGCCAGCAGCACGCGGGTGCTGATGCGGCTGGATGTGACCATTTTTACCGTAACACCGGGCAGGGTTGGAACGCTCATAAACCGTTTTCTCCTTCAAATGTGATCGTCTAAACCGTTAAATGGATTCCGTAGGGGCACACCCCCGTGCGCCCTGCCGTTTATTTACCGATATGTGTGTGAAATACTCGATTAAACTCGTCCGGCTTCTCAATATATGGCACATGCCCCGCGTCCTGAATCACGACTTCCTGATACGTGCCGCCGGCTGCCGCATACTGATCGAGTACGGCGCGGGTCTGGTCAAGCATCGGCTGCGGCGGGAACACCTCATCACCCGGCCAACCGGGGAACAACCCCAGTTTGCCAATCGTGCCCATGTCCGAAGCTGCCGCATTCGACACCAGCAGATCATGGCTGCCGCGCACCCACAGCACCGGCGGTTTCGGATTGACCGTATACAGCTTATCAGGATGCGCCACATATTTTGGTGACAGCGCATTGGCCGCGCCCCATACCCCCGGCGCGACATACGGCCAGTTCGACGAAGCCGTTTTATCACCGGGTAAATCCTGCTCCCCCAGATGGGTGGATAGCATCCCGGACAGCAGTTCTTCCTCGTTGGGCGCGATAAACGGCGGTTTCACGATCAGTGTTCGCAGCGCGGCGCGCGGCGAAAAGCGGCTGTCGGTGCTGCGGTCGCCTGCCGCCATCAGTCGGATCAGTTCAGCGTTGCTCAGGCCGCCGCCCGTTCCGGCGTAATCGTCGTAACACGGCGTGCCGTTCACATCCTTCGTGCCGCCAAAGCCATACGGCGACCCCGGCGCGACCTGCGTCACCGTCAGCAGCCGGTCGGGATAATCCATCATCAGCCGCCAGACCACGATACCACCCAGCGAATTACCAACGACGTGCGACTGCCGGATACCCAGCGCCTCCAGCAGCGCGACCGCATCAGCCGCCAGATCACCCAACCCCAGCGTCGCGTCAATTTTAGCCGCCGGGTCGGCCTCGCCGTAGCCACGTTGATCAGGCGCGATGCCACGAAAGCCGGGCGGCAGCGCGACCATCGTCGTTTCCCACCAGGTCGCGTTGCTGGTGTTGCCATGCAGAAACAGCACTGGTACGCCATCCGCCGGCCCGCTGAACAACACACGGGTCGTCAGCCGGGGCGTCGTGATCATTTTCGCGGTAATGCCGTCCATCGTCGGGATGGTCATGGTTAAAAAATCCCCATTCATTCTGTAGGGGCGAACCGGGGGTTCGCCCCTACACCTATATTACCCACCATACTGTTGTGCCAGTAATTTTTTGTCGGTTTTGCCGATAGCGGTTTTGGGCATCTGGTCAATTATCACAACCGATTTCGGCAGCTTATACTTTGCCAGCCGGTCACGCAGGAAGGCCAGAAAGGCGGCCTCGTCGAACTGGCTGCCGGGTTTCAGCACCAGTACCGCGCGCCCGACCTCACCCCACTTCTCGTCCGGCACGCCGATCAGTGCCGCGTCGCTCACCGCCGGGTGCGCGTGCATCACACTTTCCACTTCGGCGGGATACACGTTCTCGCCGCCGCTGATGAACATATCCTTACTGCGCCCGATGATGGTGTAATACCCTTCTGCGTCCCGCCGCGCCAGATCGCCGGTATGCAGCCAGCCATCCACAAATGTTTCGGCATTGGCCTCCGGGCGATTCCAGTAACCGGGGCTGACATGCGGCCCGCGAATCAGCAGTTCGCCCGGCTCGTTCGCGCCGCAGTCCACACCTTCCGGCGTAACGATGCGCATGTCCACGTGGAACAGCGGAAAACCGACCGACCCCGGCTTGCGGCGCACATCCTCCGGCGGCAGCCAGAAGTTATTGACGGGCGCTTCGGTCAGGCCGTAGCCGATTTTAAAGTCCACTCCGCGCGACCAGAACTTTTCGGCAACCGGCTGTGGACAGGGAGCGCCTCCGCTGATGATAAGCTTCAATCCAGTAAAGTCGGCCTGTTCCCACCGGGGATGCTGCTGCATCAGCAGGAACATGGTCGGCACACCGACGAACACGGTGACACCCGCGCTCGCCATCAGATCAAACGTCTGCTCCACATCGAACGCTTTGCAGATGATCGTCGTCCCGCCAACATGCACCAGCGGCAGCGCGAAGATGAGCAGCCCGCCGGTATGGAACAGCGGCAGATGCAGCACCGACACGTCATCCGCCGTCAGCCCCCACGTCATGACCGTATTGATGCCGTTCCAGGTGGCGTTGCCGTGTGTGACGACCGCGCCTTTGGGCAGGCCGGTCGTGCCGCCGGTGTAATAGATCATCCAGGGGTCGTCAGGATGCAGGTCAGGCTGCGCCGCCAGCGTGTCAGGATACACATCCCGTTCGCTGAATACCTGGTCGCCGGGCGCAGTTGGCGCGTCCAGCGTGATAAAATGCCGGACGCTCGGAATCCGCGCACGAAGCCGGTTTACACTGTCGGCCCACTCACCGGAAAATACCAGCGCGACCGGCGCGGCATCATTGATGATACCTTCCAGTTCGGCCACCGTCAGCCGCCAGTTGAGGTGCTGCACCACCGCGCCGATTTTGCCGCAGGCGAACATCACATCCAGATATTCAACGCGGTTATTCGCGTACACCGCCACGCGGTCGCCCTTACCCACACCCAGCGCGCGCAGCAGATTAGCCGCCCGGTTGGCCTGTGCATTCCAGCCGGCATAAGTGATGTCACGGTTGGTGATTGTATCGCGCAGCGCGACTTTATCCCGCGAAAATTTAGCGCGTTTGTCCAGCCAATCGGCCACGTAATAAGATTTTTGGGACGACATCCAGAACCTTTCGTCTGTAGGGACACCGCCTGTTGTGCCGCTACCTTACAAACGCGGCAGAAAACGACCGGCGCGCTGGCGATAGGCGGCATAATCGGCGTAGACCCGTTCCAGCCAGCGTTCTTCAAACATGGATTTGTAGGTGAAGAACGGGATAAACACCAGCGCAACCAGCAGCGGCACGATATGGCCGTGAATAAGCGCGACCCCCAGCGCCGACAGCATCACCCCCAGATAGATCGGATGGCGCACACGGGCGTACAGCCCCTGTGCTACCAACTGCGCGGCATGGTCGGGTTCAGGCGAGACATTCACCAGCGACCCGTTGACGCGGTAATACGTCCACAGTGCCAGAAAGATGACCGCCAGCCCGACCACCGCCAGCACCAGCCCGACAAGCTGCGCCCAGACTGCCGCGCCCACCGGCAGGAAAAACAGCGCCGCCGCCAGCACCCCGAACAGCACCAACTGTATCAGGACAAGGAGTAACGCCTGCTGTTTAGGGGTCATGGCTGCTCATTTATGAATCGCATCCAGTGTGATTTTACCGGGTTTGATTGTAGCGATGATTCGCGTTTCGCGCTGTTGTTTTTCTGCTGGCATCACGTAACCGTAATACTGCGGGTGCGCTGTGTACTGGCGTGTAATCCGGTCAAGGTGTTCCAGCGCGCCGGCGTATACGATTTCGACTGCGCCGCGTATCTCAATCCAGCGGCTCGAATCCTGCGGGTCAATGACGACCAGTGACACGCGCGGGTCGGCCAGCATATTCCTGCCTTTCTGCCGCTCGCAGGAGGTATTGACGCGCACCACTTTACCATCCGTATCGCACCACACCAGGCTCGACTGCGGCTGACCATCCGGCATCAGGGTTGTCAGCACCCCGTGTACCGGCTGTACCAGCAGATCAAGATGAGATTCGGGTATTCTATCCAGAGTCACCGGAGTCGCCGCTTTGTCCAACGGCGCAGGCCAGGGGCGCGGACGGCTGCAATCGAGCGTTGTCACGCGCACCGGCATAATCTTGCACAACACCGGCGTTTCGCGGGCTTTCAGTTCCGCCGGCACACACGCGCCAAAGTATGGCCTTCTGCCGGTGTATCGTTCCGACAGGCCGTCGAGATGCTCGAGCGCGCCTGTCTCTGTCATCTCTACCACACAGCCGCGCACCTCGACATACCGCAGTGGATTATCCAGCGCGTAAGCCAGCAGCGTGACATGCGGATTCAGCCGCATGTTTTGCTCTTTGCGAAAGCCGCGCATCGTATTGATGTAGAGGAACGTGCCGTCGTAATCGGTCCACACCACCGTAGACTGCGGCTGGCCGTCCGGCATGATTGTCGTCAATACGCCGCACGCCGTACCGGTCACCAGGTCACAAAAGGAGTCCGGGATAGCTGCTGTCATGATTCCCCCTATGGTAATGCTCTGACTCTATTACGCAGTCAGAACACCGTCGGTCGCAGGCTAACCCAAGAGAGGGCTGGCTTTCAGGGAGTCGCAGCTTTTTTGATTGTTCTTTAACTCAGAACCCAGAACTCGGAACTATCCTTACCCCCATCGCACCGCTACCGCGCTCCAGGTATAGCCCGTGCCCGCGCCGGCCAGCACGATTAAATCACCCGGCCTAATCTTTCCCTGCTCCAGCCCAAGCTGTAACGCCAGCGCCTGATCTACACTCTGAATGTGGCCGTAGTCTTCCAGATACACCGACTGCTCCGACGTGAGTCCCACCGCGTCGAGGATTTCCAGAAAGAATGATTTTTTCATGTGGACCAGACCAAGGAACTTCACGTCCGCCAGCGTCGCGCCGCTTTTTTCCACCGCCTCGCGGATGACGCGCACGAAGTTCGGCAGCGAGGTTTGCCCCAGCCGTTCGCCCATGTACTCGGCGTTGCGCACGTCCAGCCGCCCGCGCAGATCACCCAGTACTGCCGGCCCATCGCCGATCATGTCGGTGGTCAGCATCACCGTTTCCGACAGGCTGCCATCCGTGAAAGCGGACGCACCCAGAATCACATTTCGGTTCAGCCCGCGCGCCAGCACCAGCGCCCCCGCTCCCGCGCCAAAATTGAACATAAACCGCGCCCGCTGGTTCTGGTAGTTGATGAGGTCATTCTCGCGGCTGGCCGCCGCCAGCAGACCGTAACGCAGTGTCGGGTCGGCCTGCATCATGCTTTTGACAGCATTGATCGTTATCGGCGCGCCGGCGCACAGCGCGTACATCTCGAAGGCGTAGGCATTCACCGCGCCGACGTTGTGCTGGATTTTGCCCGCCGCGTTCCACACGACATGATCCTTGTGTTCGCTGCCATGTGACACAACCACGTTGATCTCGGCTGGCGCAATACCCGCCTGTTCAATCGCCCGCTGCGCCGCTTTCGAGGCCATCACGCTGATTGAATCAGCATCACCGGCAATATGCCGCTGCCGGATGCCCATCTTCTCCCGCAGCACCGCTTCCGGGATGCCGGTGCGTTCAACCAAATCCGCCGCCGTTTCGATCTGCGGTGGGAAATACGTGCCAATGCCAAGAATGCCAACCGGGATGTCCACCATCAACCTCAAATGTGTGACGTTTGTGAGGGTTTGAGTATAACCCGAACCGCTACCACCGTCATCTGAAGGATCAGCAGCGGAACGGCGTCACCAACTCGCGGCCTGTCCGCTGCCACACGCCAACGGCGGTCAGAAATTACTTTTGACACATTTAACCCATGAGGATTGTCACTCGAACGGCATACATCTATCACATGGAAGACCTGTACCCACGCAATATGATTATTCAGAAATGCTGTCGTCATTGTTCGACGTTATACAGAAAGAGGAGTTGTTGTCGTGGCAAATTTAGACCTCGCACGTCTGCAATTCGCCGTCACCACCATTTACCACTTTTTCTTCGTTCCCCTCACGCTGGGGCTGTCCATCCTGGTCGCTATCATGCAAACGCAGTACGTTCGCACCGGCGACGAAACGTACAAACGCATGACGAAGTTCTGGGGCAAGCTGTTCCTCATCAACTTCGCGATGGGTGTGGTCACCGGCATCGTACAGGAATTCCAGTTCGGCATGAACTGGTCGGAATATTCCCGTTTCGTGGGGGACATCTTCGGCGCGCCATTGGCAATTGAAGCCCTGATGGCCTTCTTTATCGAGTCCACCTTCCTGGGGGTGTGGTTCTTCGGCTGGGATAGACTCTCGAAACGGGTGCATCTGGCCTCTATCTGGCTGGTTGCCATTGCCGCCAACCTCTCGGCGCTGTGGATTCTCATCGCCAACTCGTTCATGCAGGAGCCGGTCGGTTACGCGCTGCGGAATGGCCGCGCCGAAATGACCGACTTCCTGGCGCTGGTCGGCAACCCGCATGTGCTGCTGCAATACCCGCACGTCTTTTTCTCTGGCGTTTCAACCGCTGCGTTCTTCGTACTGGGTATCAGCGCGTGGCATCTGCTGCGCAAAGGCAGCAATACCGATATGTTCCGCCGCTCGGCGCAGTACGCGGTGGTCTACGGCCTGATCGGCATCGTGCTGGTGATGTTCATCGGCCACTCGCAGGCACAGCATGTCGCGCAGAAACAGCCGATGAAGCTGGCGGCGATGGAAGCCCTGTGGGACAGCGAAGACCCGGCCTCCTTCTCGCTGCTGACCATCGGTGACGAACCGGGACGCCGTGATGTATTTGCCATCCGCGTGCCGGGGCTGCTGAGCCTGCTGGCCTACAACCAGTTTACCGGCGAAGTAAAAGGTATTAATGATCTGCAAACCGAGTTCGAGCAGCAGTACGGCCCCGGCAATTATGTCCCGCCGATTGCTATCACCTACTGGAGCTTCCGCTTCATGGTCGGTGCGGGGCTGCTGATGCTGGCGCTGGCGCTGTATGGGCTGTACACCGTCATCGAAAAGAAGCTGGATACCACGCCCCGTTACCTGCGGCTGCTGCCGTTCGCTATCTTTCTGCCCTACCTGGCGAACACAACCGGCTGGCTGATTACGGAACTGGGCCGCCAGCCCTGGATTGTCTACGGCCTGCAAACCGTGGATCAGGCTGTTTCACCGAATGTTTCCGCCGAAACCGTGCTGCTGTCGCTGGTCGGTTTCACGCTGGTCTACGGCATACTCATGGTCGTGGATATTTATCTGCTGGTGAAATTCGCCCGTGACGACAGTGCCGCCGCGCCACAGCAGCCTGACGAGTTGCAGCCTGCCCCCGCGCCGAGTTTCTAAGGAGCAACCTGATGGATCTCAATACTCTGTGGTTTATCCTGATCGCCGTCCTGTTTATCGGCTTCTTCTTTCTGGAAGGCTTCGACTACGGCGTAGGCATTCTGCTGCCTTTCCTGGGCAAGAATGATGACGAGCGCCGGGTGATTATCAACAGCATCGGCCCATTCTGGGATGGCAACGAAGTATGGCTGCTGACGGCGGGCGGCGCAATCTTTGCCGCTTTCCCGCAGATGTACGCGACGGTTTTCAGCGGCTTCTATCTGGCGCTGTTCCTGATGCTGATCACCCTGATCGGGCGCGGCGTGGCGTTCGAGTTCCGCAGCCAAGACCCGCGCCCCGGCTGGCGTAATACGTGGGACTGGCTGATTTTCATCGGCAGTTTCGTACCGGCGCTGCTGTGGGGTGTCGCCCTCAGCAATCTGGCGCGCGGCGTGGCGATTGATGCGGATATGCATTATGTCGGCACGTTCTGGGATTTACTCAGCCCCTACTCGCTGTTAAGCGGGGTAGCGTCGTTGATCGCCTTCACTCTGCATGGCGCGCTGTTCCTCAGCCTGAAGACCGGTGATGAGATGGCGGAAAGAGCGCATAACACCGCCGCCCGACTGTGGCTACCCGCCGTAATTGTCATCCTGACGTTTGTCGTTGCCAGCTACGCCTCGACTGACATTTTCCAGAAACTCGGCGTGAACCCCGGCATTTCCGCTATCGGGGCGCTGGCGGCGCTGCTGTCCATCGGTTACTTCATCCGCGAACGGCGGCACGGTTGGGCTTTTGCCGCATCGGGCGCGAATCTGGCGCTGTCGGTGCTGACAATCTTCTCCGGCCTGTACCCGCGCCTGGTGATTTCGAATCTCAACGAGGAGTGGAATCTCACCATCTATAATGCCTCGTCCAGCCCGTACACCTTGCAGGTGATGACCATCGTGGCGCTCATCTTTGTGCCGATTGTCTTACTCTACCAGGGGTGGACGTACTGGGTCTTCCGCCAGCGCGTGACCAAAAAGGACGTTAAATACTGAGATGTTCCAGCGAGGGGCGTTTCTCGGAACGCCCCTCAGCCCGGTTTGAACCGTTTCCTTTCGGTATTCCCTGAAGCGGCGCGGCCAGCGCCAGAGCGGTTCCTGATTCCGGCATGGCAGCCCCCTTGATTCGTTATAATCTCATTATGATCGAAATTTGTCTTATCATAGCCCCAGGATTCAGGTGTCATGCATATTGAAAAGCGCCTGCGCGTCGGGCGCGGCGGGCTGCTGCTCACGGTCGGGCTGGGACTGGCCGCCGGGCTGCTGGTCATCGCGCAGGCCTATCTTCTCAGCCGGGTGATCAATAACGTATTTTTACAGGGCGCGGCGCTTGGCACCATCACGCCGCTGCTGCTGATGCTGCTGGCGGTAGGGGCAGCGCGGGCGGCGGCCCTGTGGGCGGGAGAAATGGCCGCGCAGGCTGTGGCCGAACGGGTCAAAACCGACCTGCGCGACCGCCTGCACGCGCATCTGCTGGCGCTTGGCCCGGCCTACGCACGCGGCGAACGCGGCGGCGAATGGGTCAACACCGCCGCGAACGGCGTCGAAGCCCTCGATTCGTACCTGCGGGAATATCTGCCGCAGTTGGCGCTGGCGGCGCTGCTGCCGGTGGCGATGCTGGTCGTGGTGTTTCCGGTTGACCTCCTCTCCGGGGTAGTCCTGTTGCTCACCGCGCCGCTGATTCCGGTGTTCATGATCCTGATCGGCAAGGCGGCGGGCGCGCTCAACCGCCGCCAGTGGCTAAACCTCAGCCGCATGAGCGCGCATTTTCTGGATGTGCTGCAAGGGCTGACCACGCTCAAACTGTTTGGCCGCAGCCGGTCGCAGATTGAGATCATCGAGCGTATCAGCGACCAGTTCCGCCAGACCACGCTGGAAGTGCTGCGTGTGGCTTTCCTGTCGGCGCTGGTGCTGGAACTGGTCGCTACGATCAGCACCGCCATCGTGGCCGTTGAAATCGGCCTGCGTCTGCTGGCGGGCGGGCTGGACTTCGAACGCGCGCTGTTCGTGCTGGTGCTCGCGCCGGAGTTTTATCTGCCGCTGCGGACGCTCGGCCTGCGCTTTCACGCGGGCGTGGCAGGCGTAACCGCCGCGCAGCGCATCTTCGAGGTGCTGGAAACCACACCACAAACCTCCCCGGATGACGGCCAACCGCTGCCGCCGCTCCGGCTGCGCCTGCGTTTCGAGCAGGTGGTGTATGCGTATGGCGACCGCCCCGCCCTGCACGGCCTGTCACTGGAGCTACACCCCGGCGAGCGGGTGGCGCTGGTCGGGCCGAGCGGCGGCGGCAAAACGACGATCAGCCAGTTAATATTACGCTTCATTGAAGCGCAGGATGGGCACATTACCGTAGATGGCTACCCGCTGGCGGTGCTGTCCGCCGCGCGCTGGCGAGAGCAAATCGCGTGGGTGCCGCAAAGCCCGTATCTGTTTAATGCGACCGCCGCCGATAATATCCGCGTCGGCAGAACGGGCGCTTCACTGGCAGAGGTCGAGCGAGCAGCACAAAACGCCCACGCGCATGATTTCATTATGGCGCTGCCGCAGGGGTATGAAACGCGGATTGGCGAACGCGGCGCGCGCCTCAGCGGCGGCCAGGCGCAGCGTATCGCGCTGGCACGGGCGTTCCTGCGGGATGCGCCGCTGGTCATTCTGGATGAAGCGACCGCCAACCTCGACCCACAAACGGAGGAGCAGATTCAGGCTTCGATTGAGCAGTTGTTACAGGGGCGAACGGCGCTCATCATCGCGCACCGCCTCAGCACCGTCACCCGTGCCGACCGGCTGTATGTGATTGACGGCGGGCGGGTAGTGGAAGCCGGCACGCACACGGAACTGCTGCAATCTAACGGCGTGTATCGCCAACTGGTGACAGCCTATGCCGGATAAAAACATAACACCGACACAGAGAAAAAATCCCGCCGCTGTGATGAGTCCGTTTGAAAATGACTGAACGAACGATCTTTCTGCGCCTGCTGCGGCTGGCCGCGCCTTTCTGGCGGTGGATGCTGCTGGCGGCACTGCTGGGCGTGCTGACCATCCTCAGCAGCGTGGCACTGCTGGCAGTCTCGGCTTCGATCATCGCCCGTGCCGCGCTGCGGCCTTCGATTGCCGATTTACAGGTGACGATTGTCGGCGTGCGTTTCTTTGGCATCACACGGGGGGTGTTCCGTTATCTGGAACGCCTGCTGTCACATGAGGCTAACTTTCGTCTGCTGGCGCGGCTGCGGGTATGGTTTTACACGGCGCTCGAACCACTGGCTCCCGCCCGGCTGGTGCAGCACCGCAGCGGCGATCTACTGGCGCGCATTGTGGCTGACATCAACACGCTGGAAAACTTCTACGTGCGCGTTCTCGCGCCGCCGCTGGTGGCGCTGGTTGTCGCGCTGGTCGTCGCGCTGTTTCTGGCGGCGTATGATGGACGGCTGGCGCTGGCCGTGCTGGGCTGGCTGGCGCTGGCAGGGGCAGGGCTGCCGCTGCTCTCGCGCTGGCTGTCACGCGGGGCCGGCGAGGCGCTGGCTGCCGCGCGCGGCGAACTGAACGTGACCCTGCTGGACAGTCTGCAAGGCAGCGCCGACGTGATCGCTTTCGGCCAGCAGGCCGCCGCCCACGACCGGGTACAGCGGCTCAACCGGGAGCTGGCCCACTGGCAGCAGCGCATGGGCTGGCTGCGCGGGATGGATGCTGCCGGCGGGGCGCTGCTGGTGAATATCGCCGCTGTCAGCGTGATCGCGCTGGCGACCCCGCTGGTGCGCGCCGGGACGATAGCCGGCGTGGATTTACCGCCGCTGGTACTGGCGACAATGGCAAGTTTTGAGGCGGTCGCCGGTTTACCGGCGGCCTTCCAGTACCTCGGCCACAGTCTCGCCGCCGGACGGCGCCTGTTTGAAATCGTGGACGATACGGGCCATGCCGAAACACGTTACAGCGTGTCCTCCTCCAATCCCCCTCCGATCAGCAATCACAGCATCACCTTTGAGACAGTAACCTTTCGCTACGCTCCCGACGAACCGCCCGCGCTGGCCGATGTCAGCTTTACGCTGGACGCAGGGCAGCGGATCGCCGTCGTCGGCGGCAGCGGTGCGGGTAAGTCCACACTGGTTAATCTGCTGTGCCGCTTCTGGGATACTGACATGGGGCGCATCACCCTCGGCGGTCATGACATCCGCGAGTACGATGCAGAACACCTGCGGGCGCGGATCGCTGTCGTTGCCCAAAATACCTATCTGTTTAATACGACAATCCGTGAAAATCTGTTGATTGGCCGCCGCGAGGCAGCCGAGGAAGAACTGATCGCCGCAGCGCGGGGCGCGCGGATTCATGACTTCATCCAATCACTGCCGCAGGGTTATGACACCTGGGTCGGCGAACAGGGATTACGCCTGAGCGGCGGCGAACGCCAGCGTATCGCTATCGCCCGCGCGCTGTTAAAAGACGCACCCATCCTGGTGCTGGACGAAGCCACCGCCAATCTTGACGCGCTGACCGAACGCGACGTGCTGGCCGCGATTCACGAGCTAATGCGCGGGCGCACCACGCTGATGATTACCCACCGCCTGAGCGGGCTGGAAATATTTGACTCCGTGCTGGTATTACAGGCGGGCCGTCTGGTGGAACAGGGCACCCATGCCGACCTGCTGCGAGCCAACGGTATCTACCGCCGCCTGTATGAAGTGCAGCGGCAGGAATTTAAGGACTGATCACGTCCCGCAGCCGCCCCTGCGCAGCCGCCAGCCGCGCTCGCGCCTCATCCGGTGTCACGTCCAGCAGGCCGGCGACAATGGCCGTCTTTACTTCATTATTCGTGAGCGTCAGCAGCCGCGCCGCTTCGTCGGCATCCACGCCAGTCACTTCCATCACAATCCGGCGCGCGCGGTCGGCCAGCTTCTTATTGGTGACTTTTACATCCACCATCAGATTACCGTAGACTTTACCCAGTAGAATCATGCTGGCGGTACTGAGCATGTTCAGAATCAGCTTTTGCGCTGTTCCGGCCTTTAGGCGAGTCGAGCCAGTGATTACTTCCGGCCCGACCAGCGCCGCAATTTTGATCTGCGCGGCATCCAGCACCGGCGCCGGCGCGTTGCAGCTAATGCCAATCGTAGCCGCACCGTGTTCAGCCGCCGCCTCCAGCGCCGCAATCACATACGGCGTGCGCCCGCTGGCGGCAATTCCAACCACCGCGTCTTTGGCCGTCACGTCCAGCGCCAGCAGATCTGCGCGCCCGGCCTCGCGGTCATCCTCCGCGCCTTCAATCGCCTGAACCAGCGCCGCCGGCCCGCCAGCGATGAGCGCCTGTACCAGTGTCGGCGGCACGCTGAACGTCGGCACACATTCTGCCGCGTCCAGCACCCCCAGCCGCCCGCTGGTGCCCGCGCCGACATAGATCAGCCGCCCGCCATTTTGCAGCCGCGCTGCGATCACTTCCACCGCCTCCGCGACGGCAGGTAGCGCCGCCCGCACCGCAGCAGCGACGGTCGCATCTTCGGCGTTCATCACCTGCACGATTTCCAGCGCCGAGAGCCGGTCAATTTGCATGGAATGTGGATTGCGTTGTTCGGTTAACATCCTGTTAGGCCGTCAAAAGAGCTATCAGAATACTCAAAGTAACGATACTTGCCAGCGTGCTGACCAGCGTCGTTGCCGCCGTGAACTCGGTATCGGCGTCAAACTGGGTCGCCAGCGCGTTTGCCAGCACCGCCGTTGGCATACTGGACTGCACAATGGCTACCTGAAAGGTAACACCCGTCAGTCCGAGCAGCGTCGCCAGCGGGAAGGCGATCAGCGGCGCGATGACCAACCGGATACCTGTCGCCAGCAGCACCGGACGCCAGCGTATATGGCGGATAGAGGTTTCGGCCAGTTTCAGCCCCAGCAGGGCCAGCATCCCCGGGACGGACGCCTGCGCCAGAATACCCACGGCACGCTCGATGGGCAGCGGTATCGTGATGCCCGCTAAATTCACCACCAGCCCGGCCAGCGCGGCAAACGTGATCGGCACTTTCAGCACATTCAGCAGGGCTTCCTTAACCGTCGCCGTCCCGCGTGAGGCGAAGTACACCCCCAGCGAGTTCCCCACCATCACCGACATGACATAATAGATGATCGCCTGCCGTTCGCCATCCGGGCCAAAGGCGAAACGGTTAAGAGGGATACCGTAATTGGCAGCGTTCACCAGCAGAATACTGATGACAAAAGCACTCTCCAGGCGGCGGTCGAATCGCCCCAATCGTGCCACGCCCAGACCCACCAGCGACATGGTGAACGACATGATAACCGCAACTACCGCCAGTCCCAGGACATCGCTGCCACGCAGATCGGACTGAGTGATGCCGGTAAATGCCAGCGACGGGATAAACAGATAGATCAGGAAAGTGGACAGACCGCGTGGGTCGGGATGAAAGCGCCGTGTAATCAACACCACCACCCCGATAATGATAAAAATCGGGCTGATGACGTTAAGCATAATACCGAGCAGTTCGGACATGCCGTTTCCTCTAATCACCCGCAGCGCGCAGCGCCAGCAGCGCAGCACCAATCACCGGCGGGTAACGCGGGACTGGCACAGCCGCCAGCCCCAGATCATCACACACCCGCCGGCTTAACGGATTGGGTTCGGCCAGCAGCCCACCGGCAAAGGCAACCGGCAGCACTTCCATACCCAATCGCAGCCGTACCGCCCGCGCCGCCAGCACCAGTTCACGCGCGCCAGTTTCAACAATCGCCCGCGCGGCGCGATCCCCTGCTGCCGCGTGTTCCAGCACAAGCCCCGCCAGCGCGGCCACCTCTGCCGTGCGCGGCGCGCTGTACAGCCAACCGACCAGCGCCCGCCCATCCGGCAGCGCCAGCCGTGCCAGCAGCGCCGGAGTCAGGCTGGTCGGCGGTTCGCGGCCATCGTCGGCCCGCGCCGCTGCGCGCAGCGCCATACTGCCCAGCCAGTAGCCGCTGCCCTCATCACCCAGCAAATACCCCCAGCCGCCCACTTTAACGTAGTCGCCGGCGGCATTCGCGCCACAGGCCAGGCTGCCCGTACCCGCCAGCACGAGGATACCGCGCCGTTCGCCATGCGCGCCGGTGAGCGCGATTTCATGGTCGCTGCTGGGCACAACCCGTGCCCCCGGCAGCACCCCGGCAGCTACTTCCCGCAGCCAGTTCTCCGAGTGCGCCCGATCCGCCCCGGCCACACCGATGCCTACCGCCGTGATCTGTTCCGCCGTGATCCGCGCTTCCGCCAGCGCCGCCTGCACGACAGCCTGAATCGTCTGTGCCGCCGCAGCGCGTCCGGCGACGTTCGGATTGGCCGTACCGCCCTGAGCCTGCCCACGCACGATGAGGCCATCATCCACCACCGCTGCACGAACGGTGCTGCCACCGCCGTCAATCCCGACGACGAGACTCATAGACCTTCCGCCAGCAGAGTATGCACGTCACGCCGGAACTCGAACGTACCGGGGCGCAGGCGTCCGGGATAAACGCTGTTCGTCAGCGCGGCTACGACAAGCTGGCGTTCCGGGTCAATCCATAACGACGTGCCAGTGAAGCCGGTATGCCCGAACGCGGCCAGACTAAAGGCATCACCCGCCGATGACTCACCGGGTTGAGGCGACTTCAGCACCCAGCCGAGGCCGCGCCGTTCGCCGTTAGTCTGCTCCTGCCGGGCTTCACACAGCAGGTCAGGTGAAATGTTCAGCCGGCGGTCTTCCGCCAGCCAGCCCTGCCCCAGTGCGGCCACATCCCGCGCTGCCGCGAACAACCCGGCATGTCCGGCCACGCCGCCCGCACCGCAGGCATTTTCATCGTGCACTTCACCCCAGACACGGCGCTGCCGCCACGTCGTATCATATTCGGTCGGCGCGATGCGTTCACGCGCGACACCCTGCTGGAGGGGGTTATACATCACAGTGGTTAAGCCCAACGGCGCGGTCACGCGCGACCGAATCGCTGTATCCAGTTCACCGGGCATTCCATGCAGCCGCGACACCGCCTCCCCCAGCAGCATCAAACCCAGATCGCTGTAGCGCACACGCTCTCCCGGCTCACCCACAAACGGATAATCCCACAGCGCCGCCAGCGCCTTCGACCAGCGTTCCGCGCGGCTTACCGGGTCCGGCTCGACCGGCGGGACGGGCGCTGGCCCGGCGGCGTTGTAAACATCACGCCAGGGCGCTAACCCGGACGTATGCGCCAGCAGATGACGGAATGTTACCCGTGCCGGGTCTACCGTCTTGCCGACCAGTTCGACTGGCAGCGGCAGGCGTTCCTTGCTGTGCGGGTCCTGCCCTCCGTCAAACGGGCGCGGGCTGATACGGCCAAACTCCGGCAGCACGCCAACAATCGCGTCATCGAGCCGTACCTTACCAGCACTGACCAGAGTCAGAAACGCTGTCACGGTGAACAGTTTGGTGACGGATGCGAGATCGAACCAGGTGTCCGGCTGCGTGGGCAGCGTTCGTCTGTCAGGGTCAAGCCAGCCCCACGCGCTGTTCAATACCACTTCACCACGACACACGACGCACAGCGCCGCCGCCGGGAAGATCGAATCCAGATTGGATTGCATCAGGTCCTGTAATCGGGCATCGGTGTCCGGCGGAAGTTGGTTGACCGGCTGCGCCGGGGAAAGCTGATCTATGGTCAGCATCAGACCAACCTCTCCAGGGGAACGGGCAGTTTAGCCGCCGGCGTGAAATGTCCCAACAGCGCCTCAACCCCCGCTTGCAGCGAGGGTTCACCGTCGCCGCAGGCACATAACACGGCTGCCGCGCCCGGCAGGACAGCGGCATCATACGGGTTACGCAGGCACACCAGCACCACCTGCCGCGCCCGCGCCATCAGATCGCGCGCCATCGTCAACTGTTCGGGGATGATGTGCGCGCTGCGCGTCGCCAGTACCAGCACATCACAGGCGGCGGCCAACTGCCGCGCACGTTCCAGACCGGCGGCATCCGTATCCACCGAGCGCAGGGACACACACTCCGCCTGCGGTAACTGCCCGGCCAGCCGCGCGACAAAACCGGTCAGCCCGCCGCGCTCCACCACCCCCGATTCCAGATAGGACGCAAATTCAACCACGCCAATACGCGCGTCGGGTTTAAGTGGAAAAACACCAGGGTCACTTTTGAGCAGCACCAGCCCCGCGCGCGCCGCCTGCTGCATCAGCGCGAGGCGGTCAGGGTGACGGATCGCCGTCAGTTCCGGCAGGCTGGCCGGGAAACGCGCCAGCAGGGTCTGAATCCGGGAGACAGCTTCATCCACCCGCGCCAGCGGCAGCCGCCCGGCCTGTGCCGCCGCCAGCAGCGCGGCATGGGCCTCAGCCTGATAGGCCCGCGTATGCGAAAAGAAGATGATGTCTTCCCCCGCCAGCGCCGCCAGCACTGCCGACTCGCCCGCGCCGTAATGGTTGGTGATGGCTTTCATCTCCATACAATCGGTGCAGGCTACGCCGGTAAAACCAATATCCCGCCGCAGCAAATCACCGATCACACGAGGCGAAAGCGTCGCCGGATACTGCGCGTCCAGCCCATCAAAACGCACATGATTGACCATCACCGCCGCGACACCTGCCGCGACCGCCGCTCGAAATGGCACCAGATCATACTGATACAGATAATCGGGATCATCACTAATAACCGCCAGCGCCTCATGGGTATCTACCGGCGTATTGCCCACGCCGGGGAAATGTTTCGCCGTCGCGGCCACACCCGCCCCCTGGAAACCGCGCACCTCGGCAGCGGCCAGCGCGCTCACGCGGTGGATGTCCCGCCCCAGCGACCGCACCCCCACGCTGGCGTTGTGGATATTGTGCGTAATGTCCACCACCGGCGCCAGATTCCAGTTGATGCCCAGCGCCGCCAGTTCCGCCGCCAGCCCTGCCGATACCTGTTCGGCCAGCGTTTCGGAATCCGCCGCGCCTAACGCCATCGCGCCGGGGCTTTCAGTGAAACCTTCGCTCGACCGCAGCCGGGAGATCGCTCCACCTTCCTGGTCAATCGCCACCAGTATCGGGCGGGGCGCGGCTTCGCGGCAGGCGCGCACCAGGTCGGCCACCTGCGCCGGGCTGGCGACATTACGCGCGAACAAAATCACACCGCCGATGCGCTCGGCAGCCAGCCATTCCAGTATGTAATCCGGCGGGGTCAGGTCGTCAAAACCGACGACGAGCATCTGCCCGATTTTGGCTTCCAGCGATGGCATTACAATATCCTTGCAGGGGTAGGTTTCGAAACCCACCCCCGTCGTTTTGATTACGATTTATACGCGGCGCTGGCCGCTTCCATTCGCCCAATACTTTCCGGCAGGCCACCGGGACGGTTGCGCTTCAGCCAGATTGTCCGGTAGCGGGTTTGCAGGGCTTCCAGTTCCGCATACAGATCCGCTTTGCTGATCGTCGTATCCCCCGCGACCAGCAGCAGTCGTTTCGCGCCATGCCGCAGCAGATCCGCCGCCAGCCGGAATTCATCCACAATCAGGTCGGCATCGGGCCGCGCCATCTGCGCCCGGTCAAGCGGCTGCATCACGCGGTCAAGGTAGGCCAGCGTGTCGCGCAGGTGACCGGGCAGATCATTTGTCTCGGCCAGCATCCGGCGGTGATAGGCAAAACGCCCACTCACATCCGTCTGCGTCAGAATATCCAGCGGCACATGATATGCCCAGAACAGGGCGCTACCATTGACAACCGGCACACCCGACTGCTGGTAAGTGTTGCCCAGATCATACGCCAGTTTACCCATCACCCCGGCTTTGTCCTCGAACGCGAAGGCATCCAGCACCGCCGGAATATCCATATCCACATTCGGCTGATAGGCCCAACTCAGCGCCGCGCCATAGGCAAAGCCCAGGAAGCTGACCGGATAGGGCTGCCAGTGCCCCCAGTCCCCCCAATCGGTGTTCAGCACACCGATGGCGCCGTACTTCAGCCCGTGTTCGACCGCATTACGAATATTACCAATGGCATTATCGGTGCGCCCGCCGATGGTTGTCCAGGACGATGTGCCAGGGCAGACATAAAACGAAATGCCAGAGTCAGCAAAGACGCGACACTCCGCCTCGAAGTTATGGGAACTCTCGTAGCCCCAGTTCAGCGCGATCACATCCTTCGGCAGTTCCGGCACCAGTTCCGGGTGATGCAGAATAATGTCCCCCCAGAACTGCATCGTCAGGCCGCGCTGCTTCACCAGCTTGTAGATTTCCAGCAGGAAATCAAGATACACACGCCCCACACCTTTGGCCTCACACAGCGCCTTGCTGCGCCCCTGCCCCAGGTCAAACGTCTCGTCGCAGCCGACGTTAAACTGGCGGCTGGTAAAGTTCGGCAGCAGGTCGGCATACAGGCCATCGAGGAAGGGGATCGTATCGGGGTTAGTTGGTGTCAGGCTGAACGCCGACTCATGCCAGTTGCCCCAGGGGTCGGTGAATCCGCCGTCCGTTTCCGCCAGCGGCCTGTACTGTTCGTGTTCAAACCAGCGGTGCATGTGACCGAAACTGTTCTGATTCGGTACCAGTTCGATGAACCGTTCGCGGCAAAAAGCATCCAGCGCGCGGATGTCATCGGGTGTCATCGGGGACGCTTTCGCCCATACATCGGGATGCTGGCTGTAAGCGAAAGTGTGTTCCGTATAGAGCTGCAACTGGTTAATTTTCCAGCCGGCCAGGCGGTCAACCAGATCGTACAGCGTGTCCATTGTCGGCACTTTATCACGGCTGATGTCCAGCATCACGCCGCGATTGGGAAAGTCCGGCCAATCTTCGATCACCACCACAGGCAGGTCGGCGCCAAACTGCTGCAATAACTGGCTAAGCGTCATCATGCCGTAGAAAGCGCCGGCTTCATCCGGCGCCTGCAACGTAATGCCGCCCGGCGCGACGGTCAGGCGGTAGCCCTGTGGTTTGTTCACCGTCGTATTCAGTAAAATGGTCAGCCCTTCGTCGGTCGCCTCAGCACCCGAAACAACGCTCCAGTTCACCGAAGCAAACCGCGCGAACACCTGCTGCAAGCGAGCGGTGGCCTGTTTCAGCCGCGCGTCGGCGCTGTCGCAGGCAATCGTCTGCTGATCAGGCAGCGTCACCGTACCGACATTCACCGTTAATTTCTGCGGTTTTGGGAGCAAAATGAGATTTTTTGCCATAGTGATTCTTCCTGATGCGGGTTTGATCTCCAGGTATCTCCCTGACACGCGGGTATTGTACCGGTTTCGCTGGCAGCCTGCTATGACCATATAAAACGCGCAGGGGAGGGTCTAAGACCCTCCCCTGCTGTGCCCGACCCTCTATCGGGGGAATAATCAGATGGTGCCGATACGGACACACTACCGCGTATCCGTACCTCGATGTTAACCCTTCGCCAGCATCTGGTACTGGTTCCAGCGCTGCATCACATCCTTGTGTATCAGTTCGGAGAGCATCTGCGCGCGATCCGGGTCAGACTTCCGCAGCACATTGAAGCGGGTCTGCTTGTACAGATACGACTCCAATTCCTCAATATTGATACCCTTCGAGTCCAGTGTGAAGGGATTCTTGCCCTCAACCGTGTCAGGGTTATAACGATACAGCGGCCAGAACCCACTCTCAACAGCTTCTCCCTGGAGACTGTTGCCCTTCAGTGTATCAATACCCTGCATGATGCAGTGGCTGTAAGTGATGATCAGCGACGGCCCGTTATAGGCTTCCGCTTCCTTGATCGCATTGACGGCCTGCGTCATGTTCGCGCCCATCGCAATCTGCGCCACATAAACGTTGCCATAGGAAATGGCGATCAGACCCAGGTCTTTCTTGGGCAGCGGTTTACCGGCAGCGGCGAACTTTGCCACCGCGCCGCGCGGGGTCGCCTTCGACATCTGGCCGCCGGTGTTTGAGTAGACACCGGTATCCAGCACCATCACGTTGACATTCTGGCCGCTTGCCAGCACATGATCGAGGCCGCCGTAGCCGATGTCATACGCCCAGCCGTCACCACCAAAAATCCAGACGGATTTCTTGATGAGATTATCAGCCACCGCCAGCAGCTGCTTGCTGAAGGCATCCGACCGTGTCTCCAGCACCGCCTTCAACTGGGTCACACGCGCGCGCTGCTCCTCAACACCTTCCGGTGTCGTCTGGTCGCCGTCGCGCAGCGCCATCAGCAGCACCTGATGATCCGGCATCGTTTCAATCGCGTGGTCAAGCAGTTCAAAGGCATACTCGGCCAGCTTGTTCAGCGTCAGGCGCATCCCCAGACCAAACTCGGCATTGTCTTCAAACAGCGAGTTCGACCAGGCCGGGCCGCGACCATCACTGCGTGTTGTGTATGGGGTCGTCGGCAGGTTGCCGCTGTAGATGGATGAGCAGCCGGTCGCGTTCGCAATGACGGCATGATCGCCGTAAAGCTGCGAGATCAGCTTGATATACGGCGTTTCACCGCAGCCGGAGCACGCGCCGGAGAACTCAAACATCGGCGGGAGAAGCTGCGACCCCTTAACCGTGAAACGGTTGACCTTGTACTTCGCCAGATCAAGATCGGGGATAGACAGGAAGTAATCCCAGTTCAGCGCCTCAGCTTCGCGCAGGGGTGCCTGCGGCACCATGTTGATGGCTTTCTTATCGGTCTTCTGACCATTAACCTTCTCGAAGGCCGGGCAGATGTCCACGCAGACACCGCAGCCGGTGCAATCTTCCGGCGCGACCTGGACGGTATAACGCATCCCGGCGAATTCGCGGCCTTTCGCATCGGTCGTTTTGAAGGTCGCCGGCGAACTGCCGTTGGCATAATGTTCGTCGAAAATCTTCACGCGGATCGCGGCGTGCGGGCAGACATACGAACACTGGTTACACTGGATGCAGATGTCCGATTCCCAGACCGGGATTTCCGACGCGATATTCCGCTTCTCGAACTTCGAGGTGCCGGTGGGAAATGTGCCGTCAATCGGCATGGCCGACACGGGCAGTTCATCGCCATGTTTGGCGATCATGGGCATGGTCACGTTCCTGATGAACTCCGGCGCACCCGCTGGCGCGCTGACACCCACCTGCCGTGTATTCGTTGCCTGAGCCGGGACGGCCACTTCCTGAACACGCTCGACGGCCAGCATCGCTGCGCGGATATTCATATCCACGACGGCCTGCCCCTTATCACCGTAGGTGTCTTCAATCGCCAGCTTGATCATTTCGAGCGCCTGCTCCTGCGGCAGCACGCCGGAAATGCTGAAGAAGGCGGCCTGCATCGTGGTGTTAATACGCCCGCCCAGACCCAGAGACTTTGCCAGCTTGAGCGCGTCAATCACATAGAATTTGGCGCGCTTCTCAATCAACTGCTGCTGCACTTCGCCGGGCAGGTGTTTCCAGACTTCCTTCGCGTCATACGGCGCGTTGAGCAGGAAGGCGCCGCCGGGTTTCAGTTTGCTCAGCATGTCGAACCGTTCGAGGAAGCTGAAATTGTGGCACGCCAGGAAGTCAGCCTGTTTGACCAGATAAATACTGCGGATTGGCTGCTTGCTGAAACGCAGGTGCGAGGTGGTCATCGAGCCGGATTTCTTCGAGTCGTAAACGAAGTAACCCTGCGTATAAAACTCGGTGGCTTTCGCGATGATCTTGATCGTGTTTTTGTTCGCGCCCACCGTGCCGTCC
>JARKOK010000308.1 GCA_029975765.1 Aggregatilineales bacterium | reverse complement strand
TGTCAAGTAACGCCCGAAAGTGTGCCACTCGTTTACGGCCAAAGTGTGCCACCCAGAGTGCCTGGTAGACAGTCCCTCCTGTGCATCGTCCGACGTTAAGAAACGGCTGCTGGTTGGGTCAATCGCACCTCCTGTTGTAAGGGCTGCCGCCCCCGCGCGCGGAAGCTGTCACCGGTAATGACCAGGACATCGGCATGGTGCAGCAGGCGGTCCAAGCCTGCCGAAGCCAATAAGGGATCGCCGAACAAATCGGGCCATTCACTGGGAGCGCGGTTGGAGGTGAGCAGAATGCTGCCGCGTTCATAGCGCCCATCAATGAGGTCATAGAGGTCTTCGGGGCCGGGTGGCTGCAAAGGCCGCAAGCCAAAGTCATCCAACACCAGCAACTGCGGACGCAGGTAGGTCTGCAAGCGCCGGTCACGGCTGCCGTCGGCCCGACCGCCGTTGAGGTGCTGCACGACTTTGTGGGTCTGGACGAAGAGCACGTCGAAGCCCAGCACACAGGCTTCATGGGCCAGGGCCTGGGCCAGATGCGACTTGCCGACACCGGTGGGGCCACAAATCAGGACGTTGCGCTGCTGGCGGATGTAATCGCCAGCGGCCAGGTCAAGTACCTGCTGGCGGTTCACGCTGGGATTGAAGTTGAAGTCGAAACTGTCCAGGGTCTTGGTGCTGTTCATGCCGGAGCGGCGCACGCGCAGCGCCAGTTGTTTCTGGGCACGGCGCGACACCTCATCTTCCAGCAGGCGGGAGAGAAACTCAACATAGCTCCACCCTCCGTCAATGGCCTGGCGGTTACGCGCGTCCAGCGTCTCCAGAATGCCCGACAAACGCAGGCTCTTCAGATAAGGGGTGAGCTGGTGGTTCAACTCCATGACACCCCTCCCAGGACATGGCCGACCAGTTCGCGGGCAGTGCGCACGAAGGTGCGTGCCGGAGACAGCCCTTGGCCTTCAGACGGCAGGGGCTGCTGGTCGAGCGATTGGGTCAGAATGCGTTTGACGGTCAGGTAAGCCGGATCGCCGAAAGCCAGCGCCCGCTGGCAGGCCGTTTCCAGACGGGCGTCACCGTAGACTTCACGCAAGCGCAGCAACCGTCCTGCGGTGGGCAGGCGGTCAATGACACCATCATCCAGCAGATGCCGCACCACCGTTGCCGTTGCCGGGCCAATGCGGGCTGCCTGGGCCTGACAACCGGTGCGGTTGAGTACCAGACCCGGCACTTTGGCCGGGGGCAGATGCTCCAGGTGGGTGCGGCGCGTGCCAGGAGCTTCGGCCCGCTCGTGGGTGGCAATGAGCTGGTAATCCGGGCTGTAGAGCCGTACCCACTGCAAGCCAGCCCGCAGCCGCAGGCGCTGACCGATGTAGGCAAAGGGCGCGGAATAGTAGCTGCCCTCGAACACCACATGGCAGTCGCGGTGCAACTTGAGCAGTTTCCACACGCCCACGTCGTAGGGTTGGCTGGGCAGCGGCTGCAAGCACGCCTGCTCAATCTCCTGGAAGCACACCAGCGGCTGGCGTTTGGTCGTGCCATGCGCGCGTTGCCCAGCCGTTGTCTGGCACCAGCGCCGCACCTCCCGGTTGGCCTGGGTCAGGGTGGTGGTTTCCCGTCCACCCAGGAAGTTGCGTTTGACGTAATGCACGCCGCCCTGTTCGACCTTGCCCTTGTGTTGGGGAGTACGCACCCGACAGGGGGCAATGAGAAAGCCATAATGTTGAGCACATTCACGATACGCCTGCTGCACCTGCGGCTCATCCTGGCAGGCGCGCAGAATCGCCGCCTTCAGGTTGTCCAGTACCACGCGCTGTGGCACACCCCCGAAAAACTCAAAGGCGCGGCGATGACACAACAGCCAGGTCTCCACTTTCTGGTCGAAGACGAACTCCACGTACTGGTGACGGCTCCAGGCCAACGTCATGACAAAGGCCCAACTGCGGCGCATCTGTCCGCTGTAGGGGTCACGCAGCAGCCCGGCATAGCCAAAGTCCACCTGCGCTTCCTCCCCAGGTCGTCGTTCCACCCGCACCGTCGCATCCGGCAGCACTGGCTCCAACTGCCGCACAAAGCGCCAGACGGCAGCATAACTCCCCCGGTAGCCCCGTTCCTGCAAGCGCGCGTGAATGGCCGCCACCTCGACCCCTTCTGCCCGCAGCCTGACCACCCACTCACGATACGGTTCGACGCTGGACACGTTCTGCGGCGGCGCGCTGCTGGGCAGGGTCGTTGCCAGTAAGTGATGCAGTTCCGCCACCGACGGCAGTTCGCTGGTGAGCAGCCCTTGTTCGCTGGCCCACACCCGGTACTTCTTCACCGTCTCCCGGTGCATCCCCAGTGCCCGGTGGATCGCCCGGTCGCTTTCTCCGGCCCGGAGGCGGCGTAAGATTTCTTGTATCTCCATACTCGCTTTTCTCCTGTTTGCCATACCCCCTCCCGCTGCTGCTGCGCCTCAGCGGAAGGATACGGTTTGCACAGGAGTTGTGCTATCTACCTGGTACGTTCTGGATGAACATCACGGGTACAGTTTTGGTGAAAACCCCTGGCCCACTTTGGGTGAAAACCTCTGGTACATTTTCGCCCGTAAAGTGACAGGCCGGATGGTCTTTGTGCATTTTTTGACGCTGATGCGGAAGGTATCCTGCTTTACCGAGTTCCGTTGCAACCAGGCCGCTGCCGCGTCGTACAGCGCGTTCGCTGCGCGCTCTTCGTCTGTGTCGTTGTTCGACAGCGGCGCGATCTCTTTAATCTGAATGTCCTGCTCGATCTCCCCATACAGCGCGATGCTGGCCTGGTCTTCAAGAATGTACAGCGTTCGCCCATTTACCGTCTCGACGATCACCGGATAGGGTAGTGTGCGCGTGCATTTTGCCAGGCTGAACGCGCTGTCGGCGTTTGCCCCCGCCCCCACCACGCTGATCCGGTTAGCGACCACCTTTGTGCTGCTGGTGATCTGAAACCGCTCAATCAGCGCAATATCGTCGTTGCTGTAAATGTCACGGTGCGCCTGCGTGGGGTTCACCAACCGCAGCAGCCGCAGTCCGCTGTCATCCCCGAACGTTCCTACCTCCACGATGTTCGCACCGGGCGTCTGCCGCAGGTGCAGACCCTGCATCTCGCACACGCTTTGCAGCGCCTTCAGCACGCTCACCGCGTCAAACCGTGCGCTGATGGGTGTCGTCACATTACATGTGGCTGCCCAACCCGGCACGAGGCTCACCAGATCAGCCACTACATCCTTAACCGCTGCATCTTTATAGGCCCGGTTGTAATGTACCGTTCGCCGTTTCAGCTCCTCCAGGCTGTCTGTTCCCGTCGGGCTGATGCTGAACCCGCTGGCCGTATCGTTGTATCCCACCTCGTTGATGATGCCGCGTGCGATCTCCCGTACCTGCTCCAGTTGCTCGACGTATACCCGCACCCGGCGCTCGTTGGTTAGCCATGTCACGGCGCGCTCGTCTGTGCCCGGCGCGTCCAGCCGGATCGCTCCTGCGCCATCCAGCATCCGGGTGACGCTGGCACTTTTCAACGTCATCACCGGGCCTGCGCCCTGGCGGTTGCCCGCCCCGTCGTATACGTCACACCACACTCTCACTTTGTGTCTTGCCCCTCTGCACCTTTGTGTTACGCTTTTTCTTCCAACTCGGAACTTATAGTTTTGCCCCGCCAATCAGCCCGGCATTTACAAATGCCAGCACCGCCACCAGCAGATCACGTTTGTCCTGCGTGCTCTGGATGTCGCCGGGTCTTAACTGGGCCATCTCGCGCCACTGGTCAAATTCCGCGCGTTTGGTATCGTCCGCGTTGATCGCCGCCAGTCCCGCCGCCAGCGCCATATCCAGCGTTCCCCCGGCTGCCCGCTGCATATCCACCGCCCGCAGCACTGCATAATAATATGCGCGGTACTGCCGTTCGCGGACGGCCATCCACCACGTCACATCCGCCGCCAGCGCCCTCGGCCACAGTTCCCCCGCGTGCGAGGCCACGTACTCTGCGGCGTTGTCTGTCGCCGCCAGCACAATCTGGCACTGCCGCACCGTCTGCCCCTCTTTCAACAGTGCCGTTACCGCCTTCGTCCGCAGCCCGTTCGCCTGCTCTTCAATCACCAGTGATTCCATTGCCTCTTTACCTTACGCTTTTATTCCAAACCAACGACGCAGGTCACATCCAGCGTCGTGCCAGATACGTTTTTAAAGGTCGTCCTGGTGTCCGAGTTTGCTCCCGCTCCGTCGTCATACCGGGCAGCGATGTCGCGACTGCCAGCACTCCAGCGTCCTACGACACACCGCTCCTCGTAGGTGGTGCTCTGCTCGGTGACGGCGAACACACCATCTTTGCTTTGCGCACTCCATACCGATGATGATTGGCTCTTCATCTCTCCACCGCCATAGGTGGGGCTGCTACTATCTGCTCCCCACACCACGTAATCCGTATTGGAGGCGCTGCGTGACGTGCTCAGGACGAGCCAGTAAGTGCCCGCGTTTAACGTAAAACTAAGGAAACTGAACAGTACGTCGGCGTAACTGGTGCTTAAACCCGCCTCATCCACCGTGATTGTGGCATTGGCGTGTGCCAGCGTCCCAGAAGGGCTACCGCTGCTGTCCGTCTCAATGCGAAGCGTCATCGTGCCCGCCGGACTGCCGATTTTGCGCAGATACAACCGCGCGCCGGTGATTGTCTTGGTTGCCCCGATGGTGAAACTCTGGGCGATTTTATCCAGCAGGCTGGCCGCGCTGGTCGTGACGTTCACTTTCATATCGGTCGTTGAAGAACTGACCCAACCGCCATTCCAGGATGACTGGATTCCATTGGCATAGACAGAACTGGTGGAACGAGTCCATGACCAGTAAGTGTTGTTCGCCTGTGTGTTGGTAGACCGCAGTACCAGCCAGTATGTCGTGCTGGCGGCAAGGAACACCCCATCGCTGACGTTGACGGTGTTATCGGCGCTGGCGGTCGGTGTAAAGGTACCGGATTGAAGCACTGTACCAGGCGCACCGCTGCTGTCGGCGCATATCTCCCAAGTGAGTGTGCCGATGGGTGTACCTGTATTGGCTCCTAGCCCGATCACCAACTGACTTAGGATTCCAGCAGAGACTTGGAAAGATTGTGCCTGCCGCCGTTCGTTGCCGTCTGAGAACGTACCGACCACCGACGTGCTGCCGGTAGCATTGATCGTCGTTGTGCCACCGCTGCCGCTCGGTCCGCGCAGATTCACGCCCGTATCCTGGTTGGCTGCCATATATTCAGCGGCTATGATTTCACTACCCGATGCGCTCACAAACGCGCGCAATTCCCGGCTGCGCCCCTGCGCGTCGGCATAATGTTCGATGGTCAGCGTGCCATCCCCCGCCAGGCTCTCCCGCTTCATGAACTCCACCGCCGACGGCCACACCATTACCGCCGTCGCGCTGGTTGCAAAGCCAACCTTGACCACCGCTCGCTGTCCGCCGCCCGCCGTCACCGTTGGCTTCGTCTGGGAGATGTCGCCCGCTGTTGTGTTTGCCCATACATCTGCCCAGGCCGTCAGGCCGCTGAAGCCTGACACCTCGCCCAGAATGCGAATCGTGCCTGTTGCACCATTGGATATGCCGCCGCTCTGCGTCACCAGGCCGCGCAGTTTCCCACATCGTACCGGGCTGGCATCTATGTCCAGCTTGTACCACTTGTTGTCGCTCGCCAGGTATACTGCGTCGCGCTGCCCCAGCGCCTCGCCCGCCGTGCCG
Source organism: Aggregatilineales bacterium (assembly GCA_029975765.1). Lineage (GTDB taxonomy): Bacteria > Chloroflexota > Anaerolineae > Aggregatilineales > Phototrophicaceae > CFX2. The sequence continues at coordinate 7,966 of JARKOK010000308.1, read as the reverse complement.
GTCACGTCCACCGGCTGCGCCCCGCCGCCGCTCTGTGCCGCCCATGACCATCCGTTGCTGCCATTGGCGGTTGGTACCTGCCCGCTTGGAACGCTCGTCGCGTCCAGATCAATCAGCAGTGATTCATTCGCCCCGCTGTTTTGCAGTGTAAGCTTCATCCGCCCGGCCACAATCGCCAGTGCGTCCTGAAGATGTTTCACGTATGTATCATTCGCCGTGACACTCAGCCGCCCGTTTTTGACGTGTGTCAGCAGATCATCAATTGGTACGCTCACATCGCCGGCATCTGCGCTCTGATTGTCAACCAGTGCCCCGGTATTCGCTGTTACTGCCGTTTTTAATGTACTGGTCATCTCCACACCTCGTAATAGCGGAGGTACACCGTGCAGGCGTCGCCGCTGTTCGCCATGAGTACCCGTATCTCGTTATCGCCCGGCTCCAGCCGCAGCCATGCGGGATGCTCAAACGAGAACAGATTGTTGTAGGTATTTGCCCCGTTGAGTGTCACACTGTAATCCCGGCAGTTGATCGTCAGCCGGTCGCCCGCTGCCAGCAGCGCGTTGTACCGCACCTCGTCTAGCACCACCCCACGCACCACGCGCTGCACCCGCACGTCGCTGGCTGACTGCCCCACGCCGACTACCACGCTGATTCTCGGGGGAGTGGCAGCATTGCCGCCCGGCGTCTCCGTCCACGTGGTGGATAGCCCGCTGCACGCCCTCGGCGTGGCCGCGCCGCCCCACTTTGCGCCGCTGCCCCACAGTGTCCCATCCCCCCAACTCCATGCTTCCGTGCCGATGCCATACCACGCGGCATCAGCCACCTGGAAATTGATCGTCACCGGCTGGAGCGTCTCCGTCCCCTTCGATGCGTCTTCCGGCATCTGGATGTCATTCACCCGCGCCCAGCAAAACCGCTCGGCCTGGTTCAGGTCATACGGCTGCACGTACAGCTTCTTGACCCCCCATGATTTCAGCAACAGCACGGCATCCCGCAGCGCCGTCATCTCGGCCATATGTCGTGCCGTCAGGTAGAATGACACACGCACGTTACCCGTTTCCGAAGGCGCTTCCCCCATACCGTATTCGTCGTAAGCCCCATGCATCCCCGGCAGTTTCGTGGTGCTCGCTCGTACTCCGCCAAAACTGGTAGTGGCTTTTTCGACATTTCTGAATGGATAGCTGCCGAAACGGATGATGTTGACCCGGTTCATGGTTGTCCCAAATAAAAAATAAAAAGCGCCTGTCCTTTTTCAGGATAGGCGCTCGCAGGTCTTCTATCGGATATTTACGCTTTCAGTGCCTTTAGCTCTTCCATCACATCCAGGATGATGAGGTGCTTCTGCACACGCTCGTGGTCTTCCTGGTCAAGTTGCGACGGGGTGCAGCCGTACAGTTTGCACAGCACCATCTCCGACAGTTCCCACGGTTCCGGCACGCGCCCCCCCGTCTCCGGGTCTTCCGCATACCCCACCCATAGGTAGCTCGTTACCGTTTCTCGGAACGTTTCAATCTCTCTTTTTTTTGGCTGGTTGTACCATCCAGGTACTGGGCGAGGAACATCAGCTCTGCCATTGTCAGCGTTTTGAATACTTCCGGGTTGCCGGCAGGCTGGGGCAGCGGATTGCCATCGTCATCCACCCAGTTCCATTCGAGCACGCATTCCGCCATCAGTGCGTTGGATTCCACGTCCAGTTCTGTCACCCGCGCTTCGTAGTTTTCGGCGTCCGGCTTCAACCCCTGCACCCCACGCGAAACGGCCTGCTTCCGGTTGAATTGCTCCACCGTCATCGCCTTGATTTTTACCCAGGAGTCTTTACCCTGCACCTCTTCGGCGTTGATAACCTGGATCCGCTGTCTCTCTGGCATGGCCTCATTCCTCACGCAATTAATGGTTGATACGCTCAGTATCCTCCACCAAACAGCAGGTTACGGCACTGTCGTCGGGTTGATTTTGCCGTGTGCCTTCAACGTTAATTTCACCGGGATCGGCTTGGCCTCGTCAGCTTTCAGTGGGATGCTGATCTTCTCCGCCAGCACCTCCCCCTCATAGCGGTCTGCCCCGGCGGAACTGTCGGGCACATCAACCCGAATGGTGCGCGCGCCGCCGGCTTCACGCCAGTCCCGCACCAACCGGAAGCCTTCTTTCGTCGCCCGCGTGTACAGCACCGTCAGGTCAATGCTGCCGTCTTTCTTGCCTTCCAGCCGGTACGTCTCGTCGTCGCCGAATACGTTAAAATCACCCAGCTTCCGATCCAGGTCAATCTGCACTTCATTCGCGCTGCCGCTGATGTCTTGCAGCACGCCCAGTTCGTCATCCAGATAAATCTTGCAGCTTTTGGCGTTGATCGCCGTGCTTGTTACTGGCATGGTTCACCCCTCTCGTTTCTTTCTACTATGCTGCCCGCAGCCCTCAGTATCGGATATTAAAAGATGGTCACTTGCAGCTTGAACCGGCAGCCCGCGTATTCCGTCGCGCCCTCGCCCTTGCCGCTGAGCAGCGTCGCCCGCTCCCACGTCCAGTGCAGCCCATGTATCCCATCAAGAAAGTACGGTTTTTCCTGTGCGCACAATTTCGCGTCCACCGCGTCAATCAACTCCATTTGCGCTTTCAGATCGGCCCCCAGGTGGCTGCGCCTCCGGGCGTACCCGTCAATGTTAATCACCAGGCTCGTCTGCTGTACACCCCCGCCAAAAGCCGATTGTTTCATATCACCCGAACTAACATCCACCTCGCCCGACTCGGCGTACACTTGCAGCAGCGGCCAATCCGGGATGCTCTCGGTGATCTCGTCATACGCCTGCACCCGCTTCACGCCGTTGGCCGTCTTGAGCGCCGCCGCCACCGCCTTCACGATCTCCCCGTAGGTCAGCATAATCCCTCACCTGGCGACGATCTTCGCCACCCCCTCGCCGATCAGCTTGATAATCCGGTCTTCGTTTTGCTCGAACGCCGTCTGTAAGAAGCGCCGCGCTTTTGTCCCCCGCCGGGCAATCGCCCGCGCCACCAGATAGGGGCTGACGCCGTGCCGCTTCGCCCACACTTCCAGCGCGCTGATCGGCGGCCAGTGCGGACGGCTGCCCAGTTCCATCGCCGCCGCATACTTCACATTCGACCCCACCACGCCGGTCACATCCTTTCCCGCCGTCCCGCTCCGCCGTATCTCCGGTGTGATGCTCGCGCGCAGCCGCCCCGTATCCACCGGCGCCAGCGCCTTGGCGTCCCGTGATACCAGCAGCACCGCATCGCGCATCGCGTTCAGAAATTCCTCGCCGTGCAGGTCGCTCATCACCTGCTCCAGCTTCTGCTGCGCTTCGACCAGCCCTCGGACTTCGACGTTATCTATCGGCATCTATTTGCGCTCGCGCTTAGCCGGGGCAGGCGGTTCATCATCCTTCACAGCAGACCGCCCGGCCAGTGCCTGCCGCACCGCCTCGACCGGCTCTGACACCCGCACCACTGCCCCGCTCGACAGGTACACGTCGGCCTGGTCGCCTCGCGCCTGTTCCACATGCGTCACCTGCTCGGCAACCACCAGCAGCGGCTGCCCGTTGATTCCACTCGTTAAGGTAATGACATTCATTTGCCCCTCGCTTAAATCGTCGGCTTCACCAGCCGACCATTCACCAGCATCATCTGCACGTCGGGATCCAGCGCCTTCTTGAACATAATCAACCCCATCTCGGCGCTGCCCACGCTGTCCCCCCAGCTCCCCTGGCCGCGTTTGAACCAGCGGTACGCCTGCGCCAGTGTCGCCATTTTCACCGCCGCCGGTGTGCTCTCCGCGTATCCCCACCGCGCTGTCACGCGCACCGCCGGCAGCTTCGTTTCCGGCCAGTATGCCAGCCCCTCGCCGGTCAGCATCAGACCGGTGTACGGCGGCTGAAAATGTGGGAAATCCGGGTCGCCTCCGAACGCCACCCAGTCATCCGCCGCCAGCGCCGACCATGTGCCGTTTCTGACCTCTACCAGCGACACGGCCACACATTCCGGTATTCGCAGCACATCCTTGCCCGATCCGGCAAACTGCCGCGCGCTGGCCGTCATCTCGGCCACCAGCGGCCCCCGGCTGCACACGCGCTCAATCGTCTCCGCTGCCGCATCCAGACACACCTGTATCACTGCATCCCATTGGTCACCGGTGACATCCGACTGCGCCTTGAATTCTTCTACCGAGGCATATGCCGTGTGTGTCATCCGATCCATGTCCTCCACGCTTTCAATCGCGCCAGCCATCGAAGCAGTCTCATAGATACTCCACTCGATACAGCGAATCACTGTCCAGATCGGGGTACAGAATGCGTGGGCTGGGGCTAAGCGTCATATGGCCGCAGATCAGTCCCAGGTCGCACCGCTGTTTGAAACCCTGCGCCTGGGCGTCCATCGCCATGTACCAGTCGTTGCACGCCATGCCGCCGCGCCGGAAGCGTATCTTCTCCAGTACGTGCCGTTGGATCGCCGTGCAGCCCAGTCCCACGCCGGCTACATCTACCGCGCGCCCCCAGGCCGCCTGGGCTGCCGCGCGCTCCCGGCTCAGGCTTATTCCACCGTTGGCGTCCAGCTTTGAATACGCCGACCATGTCGCCCGGCCATGCCGCCACACGTACAGTCCATAGGCGATGTCTGCCCCTTCCTGCATCATTTTATGCAGTCGTATGAAGGCGTCTGGTGGAATCACCATATCATCTTCCAGCGCGATGAATGTCTCCCATTCCCCCAGCAGAAAGATGTTTTGCGCTTCCTGGTATTTCCGCACCACGATGCTGTGGCCGTCTCCCCCCTCGTTCCCGCCATACAGCTTGAGATGGTCGAACCGCGCTCCCGGCTCGTTGTCCAGCCAGTGCCGGGCTGCTGCCGCCCACGATGCCAGCGCCGGGCCATACTGCTTGTGCATCAGTGTCACGATCAGCGCCCGCATGTTTTCCTCGCCACTGCGTAAATGTCCGTCTCGTTGGCGATCTGGATGTGGTAATCGCCCAGCACCCGCGCTTCATCCAGCAGCATCTTCATCCCATGCGGCATGAAGCGAAAGCAGTCTACCGGGTACTCATGCAGCGGGAAGGACCAGTGTGTGATGACCACCAGCCACCCATCCGGCTTCAGCACCCGTGCGGCTTCCGGCATCCACCGCCAGGGGTGTTCTACGTGTTCCAGCGTCGAACCGCTGATGACGACATCGAACCGCTCATCCTCAAATGGAAAATGATACGGCTCGCTCACGACATCCACGTTCCGCCCTGGTTGGATGTCCAGCCCGGTGTACGCCCAGCCGCGCCCCTCCACCAGCGGGCGATACGTGCCGTTCACATCCAGGCTGCCCACGTCCAGCACAGCGGCGCTTGGTAGATGGATTGGTTTCAACAGATCGCGCATCAGCGCGTAGGCTTCGGGGTGCATTCCGCCTCCGGTGGGGGTTATCCCCCTCCGAGTGGAGGGGGATAATCGGATTTAGGCGTTGATGATTTCTTTCACCGCCGCCAGATCGAAATCGCTGGCCGGGTTGTATCGTGCGTGCCCGCCCAGCCCGATGATATTCAGGGTCAGGTTCTGATTGCTCGGCGTCGCTTTCGCCTTGACGTAGCGCAGCCCTTGCGCCGCCAGTTCATCGCCGCGCACTTCAAGGATGCCTACCGCATCATCCCCTGCCGACCCCGTGAAGGTCCCGGTCGTCAGTTGTTTTCCGGTGATAAGCGTGGCGAAGCTGCCGTTGCTCGCTGTGTCGCCGTAAATACCGGCAGCCAGCGACCCGTTGTTCCCGCCGGCATAATCGCCGAGATCGAAAATAAACATCACGCGGTCGAAATACTTCATATCCACCACGTCGGTTTCGCCGGTGGCTGCTGCGTTCACCGTCTGCGGTTTCAGCCGCGCGACCACCGCCAGTTCTTCACTCAATGCCGCTGCCATATTGCCTCCCTGCCTGGCCTCGTTTCGTTTGAAAAGCGGGGGCGTCTCCTCGTACCTACGCCCCCGGCTGGTGACTTCCGTTATCGGGCGCTTACGCCGCGATCACCACGAACGGGCTGACCGTCGTCGCCCCATCCGCCAGCGTGATCGGCGCCTTCATCCAGGGCTGGCCGTCCACACGGTGAATGATACGGAATGCGGTCTTGTTCGTGCGGAACTTCTCTCCCGTGCTGGTATCCACCGTCCCCGCCTGCCGGTCACCCAGCATGTAGTAGGTGAAGTCCGCCAGCACGATGTCGCCGCGCGCCCCCAGCGCCGGCAGTTTGTCGGTGAAGAGAATCGGATAACCCAGCAGGGTATCCGGGATGCCCTGCGCCGGGTTGCCCCACAGGTAGGCCCCGGCGTAATTCGTCGCCGTTGGCCCGGCCATCAGCATCAGGGTCTTCTTGAGTGCCTGGTTCGCTACCCACACGGGTCGCGCACCCAGATGGCGGCTCATCATCTCCACCAGGTCGTCGTACTTCACCGTCCCGCCGGTCGTGCGGGTCACAGCCACCGTGCAGGGAGCATCCACCACACCCTGCGGTTTGCCCACGCCGTTCCCGCGCAGGAAGGCATAGTCTTCCGCCCACGCGATCGCGCCGGGGAAGCCTAACGGCCCGCCCAGGAAATCGGTCAGGCTGGTTTCTGCGTCGGCCAGCAGTGAATTGGGTACCAGGGTGTACCCGGCCAGTTCGTGCGCCGTCAGCATGGCCTGCTTGAACGATGGTTCGCTGGCGCTGGTTTCTGCCGCTTCTTCCTGCCAGAACACATCAATCCCGCCGAAGAACGCCGCTTTGCCCGCCTCGGCCTTCGTCTGGTCGAGCACCGGCATCGGCACCTGCCGCCGCGCCATACGGATGATGGTCGCGCGCGACCGTACCACCGACAGCGGCGCCGCCACCGCCATCAGTTCGCTGTAGCTCTGCTGCGGGATCAGGAAGCCGCCGCTCGCGCCGACGTTCCCACTCATGTCCTTCTGGCCGTTGCGCCCGGTGGCATCCTTCGCCAGTTCGTCCAGATCGTAGAACTCGACCAGCCGGGAGTCACGTTCGCGTCCCTTGCTGGTGTATTCTCGCGTCACGGCCTTGACGAATTCACCCCAGGTCTTAAAGCCGCTCCTGCCCGCTTCCGGCTGCGGCTGACCTTCCGGCTGCGGCAGCGCCGCCTCCGCCAGCTCGATTTCCTTCAGTTGAGACGCACGCGCCTTCAACCCCTCGGCCTCTTTCTTGAGGCTTTCCGCCTGCGCCAGCTCGTCTGCCGTCGCGTCCGGTTTCAGCAGGATGTGCTTCGCCTGGCCGAACAACGACTGCGCGCGAGCCAGCATTTCCGTCACTGCGCTCATCTTGCCTCCATCGTTGCTAACTGTTGTTCGATGTCCGCAAGCAGTTTCGCTCGCGCCTCATCGGTGGGTGGGGGCGTTGCTTTCGCCTCCGGCCCGGCCTGCGCTCCCGCCTTGCCTGCCTCTTCTTCATCGCCGCTGTCGTCGCTGTCATCGCCCGCGTCCGCCAGGACTTCCGTCAGCGACACGACCGCCGCGCGTATCTTCGTGATATTCCGGGTGCTCAATACCCGCCCCGCCTTTTCCTCGCCTTCAATCTTGGCGCTCTTGGCGTCTTGGCGGTTATCAAACGCTTTGCTGCTCTCCGGCGCGTCGGCGCTGTCCCAGTACCAGCCGCCGCTGCTCATCGGCGTCAGCGCCAGGCTCTCCGGTATTGCGGCCATGAAAGCCGCCGTTGCCGCGTCCAGCGCCGCGTTGATCGCCTTTACATCGTCCGTCGCAAACCGGCCATAGGTCAGCATCCGGTTTGCTGCGCTGTTCACCACATAGCGCATCTGCCCCTGCATGTAATCGCCCATCCGCATTACTGCACCCTGGGCGGTCATCTCTTTACCATCGCCCTTCACGCCGGTCGTCGCCGTTGCCGGGTTCATCCCCCACACCACCGGCGAGTATTCCCACAGGCGGACTTCCTTCAGCAGCCGGGCGTTCACCGGCTGGCCGCGCCATTCGACCTTG
>JARKOK010000307.1 GCA_029975765.1 Aggregatilineales bacterium | reverse complement strand
CCCCAAATCCGCCAGCAGGCCATCGAACGTGGCAAGGAAGCGATTGAAATCGGCCATATCCTCGGCACCTATCAGATGTGTCTGTGGCCCGGCGAAGATGGATGGGACTATCATTTTCAGGCCGACTACCGCCGCCTGTGGGATCTGGAGGCCGACGGCGTGCGCCAGCTGGCAGAGTTCGACCCGCAAACCCGCATCGGCGTGGAGTACAAACTCCACGAACCCCGCACGCATATGCTGGTCAGCAGCGCCGCCAAAGCTGCCCTGCTCGGCTGCGCGCTCGGTTTGCCCAATGTGGGTGGTTATCTCGACTTCGGCCATGCCCTGATGTCGCGGGAAAACCCCGCCGAGTCCGTCGTACTGCTGTCCCGGCTTAACCGGCTGGTTGGCGTCCACGTCAACGATAATTATGGTATGGGCGACGACGATATTGTGGTGGGGTCGGTGCATTTCTGGGAAATGATCGAGTTCCTGCTGACGCTGGATGAAGTCGGTTACGACGGTTGGCTGACACTCGATCTTGTGCCAAAGCGTGAGGATGTGGTGGCGGCCTGCGCGCAAAGCATTCAGGCGCTCGAACTCTACCGGTCATTGATTACCTGCCTCGACCGCAGCGCCTTACGCGCCGCGCAGCAGGAAATGGACGCCATCGCCACCCAGCGCCTCATTCATGGCATGATTGCCAGAGGATGAGCATCAGACAAAGGGAGAGACAACCATGTTGGCCGTTGCCGTGACCGAACCGGGGCAGCTCCAGGTGGTGAATGTACCGGAGCCAACACCCGGCCCTTACGAAGCTCGCATCAAAACCGAAGTGGCCTGCCTGTGTAATGCCACTGACCGTAAGCTGATTGAACACCATTTCCCCGGGGTCGAAACCTATCCCCTGCTGCTCGGCCATGAGACGGTCGGGGTGGTGGATGCCGTTGGCGACCGGGTGCGCACTTTCAAGGTCGGGGATCGTGTCGTTGGCGGGCTGCTGCTCAAAACCACCGACCCGAACTACGCCAGTGGTTGGGGCGGCTTCTCCGAGTATATTCTCGCCGGCGACCACGACGCCATGCTGGCCGATGGTGTTGCAAAACCGGAGCATGGCTGGGTTGAAGTTTATGAAATCATGCGTCCGGTGACGAAGGCGATTCCGGTTGAGGATGCCGTCATGTTGTGTACCTGGCGTGAAGTCTATGGCGCGTTCGAGGACTTTAACCTGCAAGCCGGTGATGATATTGTGATCTTCGGCGCGGGGCCGGTCGGCCTGAGCTTCGTCAAATTCGCGCGATTGCTGGGTCTGAACGACATCTACAGTGTCGAAGGGCTGCCGGAGAAACGCCAGAAGGCACTCGACATGGGCGCGACAGCGGCTTTTGCGCCTGATGACCCGGCGCTGGCACAGTTGGTCGCCCGGCGTGGCAAACCGTTCGACGCCATCATAGATGCGGTCGGCAAAGAGAGCATCATCAACGCGGCGCTGCCAATGGTCAGACTGGGCGGTTCGATCTGTGTCTACGGGGTGATTGATACCGCCACAGTTCGTCTGGAAAAGGATCGCGGCCCGTACAATTTCAATCTGCTCATCCACCAGTGGCCCACCCGCGCCCGCGAACGCGCCGCGCAGGCGCCGTTAGTGGAATGGATTCAGCAGGGCAAACTGAGCCACAGAGAATTCATTTCGGTTGAATTCCCAATCCAGCAGATTGCCGAGGCGTTTGCGCTGTCAAAAACCGGGCAGACCATCAAAACCCTGTTCCGCTTTTAGGCAGTTCTTATAAAGCAGGTTGAATTGATTGACAGATACCAGCATCAGGTTATATAATCAACTTGTAGTGATAGGATTATAAGTTAGCCGGCTGAACATCTTTTGAAGATAGACAGCAGGCAGCCGTTTTAACGGGGCGCATCTGTCAAAAGCGCCGTCACGGATGGTCAAACGGGAGGTAGTGAAAGGAGAATACGCCGCTTAAAAAGGTGTTGGGGGATGATACCTGTATCATCTATCGCGGAAATATGTTTTAGCCAAATATAACCACGCTTTAGGAGAACCACTATGAATAAGATGTCTCGTCGCGGCTTCCTCCGCACTTCTGCCGGCGCAGCCGCCGCTGCCATGCTTGCCAGCACGAACCTGAGCCGTCTGCTGGCTCAGGGCAAAGAACTCCCGACTCTGGTCACTTCCATTCGCTCGCTGACCAACCCTTATCACAACACCTGGAACCTGGGTGCGCGGTTCTTCGCCGCATCAGTCGGTGCGGAACACGTCACCCTGCTGACCGAGGGAAACAGTGAAAAGGGCATCGCCGACATTAAATCCATGCTGGCGAAGACCGGCGGCAAGATGGTGCTGGATGTAGACCCCAACGACTCGCCAGACGCGCGCCCCATCGTGGAAGCGTGTGTTGACGCCGGGGCATATGTCATCACGCAGTGGAACAAACCCGATGACCTGCACCCCTGGGATTTTAACCCGTACTACGTCTCCCACATTTCGTTTGATGGTATCCGCTACGGCAAGGAAACCGCCGAAGCTCTGTTCAAGGCCATTGGCGGTAAGGGCGGCATTGTCGCGCTCGGCGGCATCCCGGCCAATGTCCCCGCCGTCGAACGCCGCGCCGGTCTGGATATGGCGCTGGAAGACAACCCGGATATGGAACTGCTGGATTGGCAGATCGCCAACTGGTCAGAGACCGAAGCCTTTGACAAAGTGGCGGCCTGGCTGACCCGCTTCGGCAGCGACGTTAAGGGTATCTGGGCAGCCAACGACAACATGGCAATCGGCGCGCTTGAAGCTCTGCGTCAGGAAGGACTGGCCGGAGAAGTGCCGGTGACCGGCATTGATGGCACCAAGCTGGCGGTTGAAGCCGTGCTGGCGGGCGAAGCTGCCGCGACGGTGGCCTGGGATCCCTTCTGGCAGGGCGGCATGTCGCTCTCCATTGGCTTCAAGGCTTTCATGGGTGAATTCGACCCGGCAGCCGAACCCGAAGAACATCGTGAGTTCTACGGTACGGGTGTTCTCGTCACCGCCGAAAATGTTGAGGATTTCTATAACAATAACGTCCTGGATGTCCCGCGCATTGACTGGGACGACATTTGGGGCCGTGTAACCGGCCAGATCGAATACCGCGATCTGAAATCGGAATCCTAAAGGCTGCTTCAAGCATTAATGGCGCCCAGGGCAGCCGGTACATGCTGGTTGCCCTGGGCCGCCGTCTACGATGCCCACGCCTGACCGCTTACCAGTAAGGTTTGCAGATTATGTCGTCAGAAACGTCGTCACCCGATGTCGGCCTCCAGACTATACCCCACCCCACCGAAAAGCCCTGGGTCCGCTACCGGGGTTTCCTGAAAGACTGGGGGCCGGTGCTTGTTCTGATTTTGTTGTGTATCTTCGTCGGCGCTATCAATCCCAACTTCTTTGAAAGCCGGAACTTCGTTCGTATCGCTACCTCTGCCACCATCGTTCTGCTGCTGGCAATCGGCGAAACGTTCGTCATCATGCTCGGCAGCATTGACCTCTCGCTGGAAGGCATCACCGCCTTGAGCGCGGTGCTGGTCAGCATGACGGTGCTGAATGGCCGCAACAGCAACGATTATGGCTGGCTGGCGCTGTTTGTCGCGCTGGGTGCCGGCGGGCTGATGGGCTTTCTGAATGGCTTCATCCACGTCCGGCTGCGGATACCCTCGTTCATGAGCACGCTGGGTATGAGCTTCGTCTGCGTTGGCGCAGCGACGGTACTTCTCAGCGGTGAACCCGTGCGCGTCCTTGATCAGAATATTCGCGCGCTGGCGCTGGAACGCTTTCTGGATGTCCCCTACATGGTCTGGGTAGCCCTGCTGACATTGGCACTGGCCTACGGTATCCAGCGTTATACCCGACTGGGACGTTATATGTACGGTATCGGCGGCGGCGAAGATTTGCTGGCGCTGTCCGGCGTGCCGGTACGCCGTTACAAGATTATGGTCTTTACGGTAGCGGGGATGTTCTACGGTTTCGCTGGCCTGATCGCGGCGGCGCAGTTGGGTATGGGCAACGCGCTTATCGTACAGGGCAAGCAGTTCGTAGCGATTACCGCCGTCGTGATCGGCGGCACGGCACTGTCGGGCGGTATTGGCGGCGTGCATAAAACGCTGGTCGGCGTGCTGATTGTTTCCGTTCTGAGCAACGGTATGGTGCTGATGGGCATTTCGCCGTACACCCAGCAGGCCGTCCAGGGCATCCTGATCGTCATCGCCGTCGCGCTGTCGCTTGACCGCGCGCGCCTGAAGATTGTGAAATAGGCCGCGCAGTAGGACACATAAACATGAACGCAACCCAAGCAGCTTCCAGGCCGGTGTTAGTTGCCCGGAATATTGACAAATCTTTCCCTGGCGTGCGCGCGCTCCAGCAGGCCACGATTGAGGTTTTCCCCCATGAAGTCGTGGGATTGGTGGGCGAAAACGGCGCGGGCAAATCTACTCTGATGCGTATTCTGGCCGGAGTCTATGCGCCAGACAGCGGGCAAATTCAGCTAGACGGTCACACCGTCACGTTTGGCAGCCCGCGCGATGCCGCCAGTTACGGCATTGGCATGGTGTTTCAGGAACAGTCACTCCTGCCCAATATATCCGTTGCCGAAAATATCTTTCTTGGTTATGAAGATGCTTTTATGCGGTATGGCCTGATTAACTGGAAAGCACTGAACGCGGCAGCCCGACGCCAGCTAGAGAAAGTGCAAAGCACCGTTGACCCGGCGCGGCGCACCGATGAATTAAGCTTTGCCGAACGCCAGATGGTCGAACTTGCTAAAGTGCTGACACTCGAAGAACGGCTTCACCGCGATCTGGTCGTACTGCTGGACGAACCAACTTCCGTACTGGAACAGGCCGAAATTAATATCCTGTTCGACCGGGTTCGAAAGCTGCGCCAGCGCGCCTCGTTCATCTTCGTATCCCACCGCCTGGATGAAGTGCTGGCGATCAGCGACCGCATCTACGTCATGAAAGATGGGCAGGTCGTCAGCGAAATTCAGGCGGCCAATGCCAGCGTGCCCGATCTGCATCGTCTGATGGTCGGGCGCGGCGTGCAGTCCGAGTATTACCGTGAATCGCGCCAAACCGCCTACGCAGACGATGTGGTGCTGTCCGTCGAAAACCTGACACGCGACGGCGACTATCGCAACGTCAGTTTTGATCTGCACAAGGGCGAAATCCTGGGTATTGCCGGCGTGATTGGTTCTGGCCGCGAGCAGGTCTGCCGCACACTGTTCGGTTTCATTACCCCCACTGCCGGGCAGATACGGGTGAAGGGCAAAGCCGTAACCTTCAGGAAACCATCTGACGCGGTGGCGCATGGCATTGGTTATATCCCCCAGGAACGTCGAACCGAAGGGTTGGTGATGTTCCTGCCGATCACGCAAAACATGTCACTGGCAAGCATCCGGCGGGTGCTGCGGCGGGGCATCATCAGCCACACCACCGAACGGGCGATGGCCTCGGACTGGGTGCATAAGCTGGCAATCCGCACGCCCAATGTAGACGCGATGTGCCTGAACCTGAGCGGCGGCAACCAGCAGAAAGTAGTGCTTGCCAAATGGATGAGCGCCCAGTCACAGATTCTCATTCTTGACCACCCCACACGCGGGCTGGATGTCGGCGCGAAAGAAGAAGTCTATGAACTAGTGCGAAATCTGACCAGTCAGGGGATTTCCATCATCCTGATTGCCGACACACTGGAAGAAACCATCGGCCTCAGCCATACGATTCTGGTGATGCGCGATGGTGTGATCACGCACCGTTTTGAGGCCCCACCCGGCCACAAACCGGAGCAGGTTGAACTGATTGAACACATGGTTTAGGCGCGCACAGGGGGTTGGCTGATGTCTCAGAATACGTTGTCTCGCCTTTCGGCCAGATTATCCGGCGCGGACGCAAACCTGCTCCGGCAGTTTTTGCCGATTATGGTCCTGGTCGCGCTGG
>JARKOK010000303.1 GCA_029975765.1 Aggregatilineales bacterium | reverse complement strand
TTCCATCTCAATTTCTCATCTGCGACAGGGCGGCAACCGTTGTCCGGGCCGCGTTCATTTTGTACAATCTATCCATGATGAATGTCATATTTGATCTATATCAACGACGCAGACGAGCATAATTCGTTATAATAAGCACGTTCTTCTTAAATAAGCAAGGCACGGGAGTAACGCAGACATGGCAGAAGCAACCTGGGAAAAATCGGCAGCTCCGGCAGTTAAGACCAGTGGTGGGCGGTTAAAGTTTCTGATCGGCGGGGTGCTGATTCTGGCTGCCGTCGTTTACCTGATTATTTCCGGTACAACCGCCGGTGCGCGCTACTTCATGACTGTTGACGAATTAGTGACCAACCCGGAATACGTGGGCAAGACGGTGCGGATTGCCGGGGCGGTCATCGGGGATACCATCCAGTACGACGCCCGCAATCTGATCATCAACTTCACGATTGCGAATATTCCATCGGAATACCAGAACCTCGCGGAAGAACTGCACGCCGCCGCGACCGACCCCAGCCGGACACAGCTTAAGGTGCTGGTGGAAAATCAGGTGAAACCGGATCTGCTCCAGCATGAAGCGCAGGCGATTCTGACCGGCACGCTTAACGCCGATGGCACGTTTGTGGCGACGGAACTGCTGCTGAAATGCCCGACGCGCTTCCAGGAAGCCAACCCCGGACAAAAAATCACCAACCCGGAAGCCTAAGTTAATAATCCGGTGGGATGGGGCAGGTCTCAGGCTTGCCCCAACGGAACCGGCCTGCCGAGGGGTAGACCCCGGCAGCGCCCAAAGAAGAAACGCAGGGCGATTTGCGAAAGCTGCCCCTGCCGATAAAGCCTTTACACCGATAATGAGTACGGACGAATGAATAATGTTAGCTGAAATCGGTCTGGTTTCGACGTTTCTGGCATTAGTCGCGGCGCTGTATGCCATTGTGATGGCTGTATACGGCGGGCGCACGCAGCGTGACGCGCTGGTAGTCAGCGCGCGCAACGCGGCCTTCCTCACTTTTCCCTTACTGCTGCTGGCAACCGGCGTGCTGGTGATCGCCCTGATACGCGGCGAGTACCAGATGAGCTACGTGTGGTCGGTCAGCGACCCGAATACGCAGCTTTTTTACCGCATCACGGCACTGTGGGGGTCGCAGAAGGGGTCAATCCTGTTCTGGTGCTTCCTGATGAGCCTGTTCGTGGCGGGGGCGCTGGTCATCAACTGGCGCACGCACCGGCGGCTGATGCCTTATGTGATCGCCTACACGATGGCGACACTGGCCTTTTTCATCGCGCTGGTGGTGTTCTATGAAAACCCGTTCACGCGCTGGTGGATCGTGGGTGAAGAGGCCGTAGATACGGCGCTCATCCCGGTCGGGGCGGTCGCGCCCTCGGCGCAGCGTCTGGCGGAGACAGCCAACGGCCTGAACCCGCTGCTGCGGCACTTCGGCATGATCATCCACCCGCCGATGCTGTATCTGGGCTTTGTCGGGTTTACCATCCCGTTCGCCTTTGCGATGGCGGCGCTGGCTTCCGGCGATCTTTCGACCAACTGGATTAAAGCGACCCGGCGCTGGGCGCTGGTGGCGTGGCTGTTCCTGGCGCTGGGGCTGATCCTGGGCGGGCGCTGGGCGTATGACGTGCTGGGCTGGGGTGGTTACTGGGGCTGGGACCCGGTGGAAAACGCGGCCTTCCTGCCCTGGCTGATCGGTACAGCCTTCATTCACAGCGTCATGATCCAGGAAAAACGCGGGATGCTGAAAACGTGGAATATGTTCCTCGTAATCGGCACCTTCAGCGCCGTGATCTTCGGCACCTTCGCCACCCGCAGCGGCCTGATTGACAGCGTACATTCCTTCGCCCGCAGCGAAATCGGCTTCCCGATGTTCTTCTTCTGGGCGGCCATCACCGTGATTTCGGTGGGACTCATCCTGTACCGCTGGAATCGCGGCGAACTGAAAGACGATCACCCGTTTGTGAACATCCTCAGCCGCGAATCGCTGTTCGTGCTGAACAACGTGATCTTCGTCCTGCTGTTTGTGGCGATCTTCTGGGGCAGCTTTGGCGCGCCGGTAGTCTCTGAACTGTTTCTGAACGAAAACATCACGCTGGGGCGGGACTACTTCCTGAGCGTTACGCCGCCGCTGTTTGTGGCCCTGTACGTGCTGATGGGGATCGCGCCGCTGTCGGCGTGGGGCGCAACCTCGCTGCGGCGGCTGGGACGGTCGCTGCTGGTGCCGCTGGCGCTGACGGCGGCGTTTCTGGTGATTATCGTCATCACGCAGCACACCAGCGACCCCGGCGCGCTGTTCGGCTACGGCATCGTCAGCCTGGCGGGGTTCGTCGCGCTGTATGAAACGTACCGGGGCGCGTCAGCGCGGCGTAAAAGTATCGGTGAAAGCTGGCCGCGCGCGGTGATGGCTTTGTTCACGCGCAACCGCCGCCGCTACGGGGGCTACGTCGTGCATCTGGGGATTACGATCATCGGCATCGGTGTGATCGGCAGCACCCTGTTCCAGCAGGAAACGCAGCGCACGCTGGCGGTCGGTGAGTCGCTGGATTTTGGCGGGTACACGCTGCGTTACGATAATTTTACCGACGCAATTGCCGACGATGGCCGCCGGATGCAGATCGCGGATATGACGCTGATTCGGGATGGGCAGGTGCTGACCACGATGCGCCCGCGCCATGACATTTATCCCACGATGCCGATGACGATTGCCGGGGCGTACAGCACGCTGGAGAATGATTTTTACGTGCTGCTGGTGGGCTGGGAAGAAACCAACGCCAACAGCGCCACGTTTAAGGTGTACATCAATCCGCTGATTAATCTCGTCTGGTGGGGCGGCCTCATCCTCATTCTGGGGACGCTGATCGGGACGTGGCCGACGGAAACCGTACCCGCCGCGCTGCGCGAACCCATACAACAGACCAACGGGCGAGGGAGGGCAAGAGCGTGAAGCATTTAGAGACTATTCGTAGGGGCACGGTATGCCGTGCCCCTACCATCCTTTTCATGGTGGTCGTTCTTCTGGTGCTGGCCGTCCCGGTGGCGGCGCAGTCGGATACCCCGGCGAAGCCGGTCACGGCGGACGATGTGAACGCCATCGCCCGGCAGATGTACTGCCCGGTGTGTGAGAACATCCCACTGGATGTATGCAGCACGGCAGCCTGCGCCCAGTGGCGGGATGAAATCCGTATCCAGTTGGAACAGGGGCGCACGGAGCAGGAAATCAAAAATGACTTCGTGGGGCGCTACGGCGACCGTGTGGTGGGCACACCGCAGGACCCCACGCTGCGGGCGCTGTCGCTGGTCACGCCCTGGGTGATCGCGGCGCTGGTGGTGCTGTTGACGGCTGTCATGCTGGTGCGCTGGTGGCGTGGACGCCATCTGGTGCCGGCGACGGCGGGTGGTGCCAGCGTGCCGGCGGATGATGATTATCGCGCCCGGCTGGAACAGGATTTGCAGGCGCGGCGGTAGTCATGCACCCTTTTTTTACCGATTATCTGGAACGGCTGGCGACACTGCATCTGGAAATTGAGAAAGCGATTGACGGCCTGTCGGTGGATGCGCTGCAATGGACGCCGGACCCGGACGTGAATTCGCTGATGGTGCTGGTTGTGCATCTGACCGGCGCGGAACGCTACTGGATTGGTGATGTGGCGCTGGAGCAGCCGTCGAACCGCAACCGTCCGTCGGAGTTTGAGGCGGCGGGTTTCAACGAAGAAGACCTGCGCGCGCGGCTGCAGGCCAGTCGTGATTTCGCGCGAGAAGGGCTGGAACGCCTGACGCTGGCCGATCTGGAACAGACCCGGCACGCGCCGCTGACCAACCGGGAAGTAACGGTGGGCTGGGCGCTGCTGCACGCGCTGGAACATACCGCCATACATGCCGGCCACGCGCAGATCATGCGGCAGTTGTGGCAGCAGCAGGCGTAAAAACGACGGCACTTACACGGTCTGGTTGAGGTGTGTTTATTCTGAAGGTGGCCGGGCAGTTATCGGCCCGGTGGTGGAAAGAGAAACTGATGTCCGATCTGAATCTATCGTTTGAAAACGAAACCGCCGAATCCAGGCCGGGTTTCCGGCTGGGAGTGGGATCAATCGTGCTGCTGGCGGGGATTTTACTGGTAGCGGTGGTGTTTGGCATCGCGCTGGCGCAGCGCCACCAGACCCAACCGACCGCCGGAGCCGCGCCGGACTTCACGCTGACGACGCTGGAGGGCGACACTTACCGGTTGGCCGATCTGAAAGGTCAGGTCGTGGTGGTTAATTTCTGGGCGAGCTGGTGCGGGCCGTGCCGCGTCGAAGCGCCGGAGCTGCAAAAGGTGTGGGAAGCCTACCGCGATAAAGGCGTGATGTTCCTGGGGGTGGCCTACACCGACACCGAACGCGGCGCGCGGGCGTTTATCGCGGAGTACAGCCAGACGTATCCCAACGGCCTTGACCTGGGCACGAAAATTTCCGATCTGTACAACATTCAGGGCGTGCCGGAGACGTTTATCATCAACCAGCGAGGCGAAGTGGTGGAATTCATCATGCAGCAGGTGAGTGAAACCCAGTTGAGCCGCATCCTTGACCGGGTCTTAACCACCGGGGCGTAAACCAATGAGTATTGAAGGACTGATTCTAGCACTGATTATCACGCTGGTGACGGTGGCCGTGATCGCGTCACCGTTGTGGCAGCGCGGCGCGGCCACGACCGCCGAGGATGTGCTGATCGAAAAACAGCGCGAACGGCTGCTGGTGTATTATGAGCGCGTGCTGACCAATCTGCGCGATCTGGATGAAGATTACCGCACCGGCAAGATGCAGCCTGCCGATTATGAAACCGAGCGCGAAGAAGCGGTGCAGCGCGGCGTGCAGGTTCTGAAGGCGATGGATGAACTGGGACATCATCATCTGATCGTGGCGACCGGCGATCAGGCGGCGCTGGATCACGCGATTGACGACGCGATTGAACGGGCGATTGCCGCGCACCGCAAGGCCGTCCATTGAATGCCGGGATTTCCCTGGCCCCCTATAGAGAGGGGGACAGGCGCGGTTATCCATATTCGGCCTGTTTAATGGTTGTGTTGGGTTTCCTGCTGGCGGCGTGCAGCACGCCCCAGCCGGCAGCGACCGTTACACCGTCCGTGACCCTTATCCCGGATGTGGGCTATCCCCTTGTACCGCCCGACATGGCGCTGGGGGCACAGCTATTTGCCGCCCGCTGTACGGCATGTCATGGAGAAGGTGGGTTCGCCGACGGGCCGCTGGTGCGCGCCGGGGCGGTGCCCGCGCCGCCGAAACTGGCCGCGCGGGAGACCGGCTGGGCGAAAACACCGGCGGAACGGTTCGCTTTTATCGCCACTGGCAACATGGATATGATGATGCCGCCCTGGAACGCGGCGCTGTCGGAGGCGGAACGCTGGGCGGTGACGCTGTTTACGTATACGCTGTACATCGCACCGGAGCAGTTGGCGCAGGGGCGCGAGCTGTGGACGGCAGCGTGCGCCGGGTGTCATGGTGAGAGCGGGCAGGGGACGGCGGACGTTCCCGCTGATCTGAGCGACCCGCGCCTGATGACCGGCCTGAGCGACGAACGGCTGCATACCAGCCTGACGGCAGGGCTGCCGGACGGTACGCATGTTTTTACCGATCTGGGGCAAGAGGCGCTGCTGGCGCTGGTGGCTTACACCCGGTCGTTAAGTCTGGCTCAGCCTGAGGCAATCGGCCAGCCGCTGGCGGCAGAAGCAGCGCCGGACGTAAAGGGTGTTAGGCGTTCCTCTACATGGGCTGAACCCGCGTCGTTTCCAGCGAAATATAATATAGGATAGCTGGGAGAGTGCTGCCATGAGAAAAGTAATCTATTGCCTGAACGTGTCGCTCGACGGTTTTATTGAGGATGCAAACGGTTCACTCGACTGGAGTAATCCCGATGAGGAACTCCACCGGTTCTTCAACGAGCAGGAACGGGAGTTCGATTTCCAGTTGTACGGGCGACGGATATACGAGAACATGGCAGCTCACTGGACAACAGCGCATACCAACCCGTCAGCGCCAGCCCATGAGATCGAGTATGCCCGTATCTGGCAGAGCATACCCAAGATAGTATTCTCAAAGACCCTTCAGCAAGTTGGCGAGAACGCAAGGCTGGTGCGCGATAACATTGCCGAAGAGGTCAGTGCGTTGAAAGCGCAGCCCGGTAAGGACATGGTGGTTTGTTGCGCTGGCCTTGCGGCGAGTTTTATGCAGCTCGACTTGATTGATGAATACCGCCCCATTATCCATCCTGTCGTTCTGGGAGGCGGCAAACCTATGTTCCCGGCGCTGGACAAGATAATCAGCTTGCGGCTGATTGAGACCCGGCGCTTCGAGAGTGGGGTCGTCCTACTCCGCTACCAGCGTACAGATCAAACGTAATAATCTGTGGATTTTCCTCAGTATGACTCAGAACTCAGAACTCGGAACTCGGAACTCCCTGATCGAAACGCGGGCGCTGGTGAAGGCCTTTGGGCTGCTGCCGGTGCTGCGAAAGCTTGACCTCGACATCACGCGCGGGGAATTCGTGGCGCTGCTGGGACCCAACGGCAGCGGCAAGTCCACGCTGCTGCGGCTGCTGGGGGCGCTCAGCAAACCGACTGCCGGTGATATTCATATCGGCGGGTGGAAACTGCCGGAAGAAGCCGCCGCCGTGCGCGCGCAGATTGGCATGGTCAGCCATAAGGTGCTGCTGTACGAAAACCTGAGCGCGCGTGAAAATCTGCGGTTCTTCGCGCGGCTGTACCACCTGCCCGCCGCGCAGGCGGACGAACGCATCACCGCGCTGCTCGAACAGGTCGGGCTGGCGCGGCGAACGCACGATCTGGTGCGAACGTTTTCGCGTGGGATGCAGCAGCGTCTGAGCATCGCCCGCGCCCTGCTGCATAACCCGGACATTCTGCTGCTGGACGAACCGTACACCGGCCTCGATGTGGACGCTTCGAGCGTGCTGGATGCCCTGCTGACGGACGCCCATGCCGCCGGTCGCACGATCCTGATGTCCACCCACGAGTTAAACCGCGCGGCGGAACTCGCCAGCCGGGTGATTATCCTGTCGCGCGGGGTGATCGGCTACGACGCGCCGACCGCCGGCCTCGACGGGCTGCGTTTATCCGCGATTTATACCGAAACGACCAGCATGGCGACTGCCCGATGATAAGACACGATCCAGCCTCACCCCTAACCTCGCTCCTTCAGGGAGAGCAACGTGGATCACGCTCTTGTGCCAGTCGCATCCTGTGGGGTATGTTATGAAAACCCCATTCCTGAAGGCCGTATTCAGCATCGTTCGTAAGGACTTACAGATCGAACTTCGCAGCCGCGAACTGGTCAGTTCGATGGGGTTGTTCGCGCTGCTGAGCATCCTCATTTTCAGTTTCGCGCTGGAGCTTGACCGCAATGCCCGCCGCGAGGCGATCAGCGGGGTGCTGTGGGTCACGATTGTGTTCGCCAGCGTGCTGGGGTTAAATCGGTCGCTGGCGATGGAGCGTGACCAGGGCAACCTGGACGCGATGCTGCTGGCGCCGATTGACCGGGTGGCGATTTTCTTCGGCAAGCTGTTTGGCAATCTGGTGTTCACGCTGATCGTGGGCGTGCTGCTGCTGCCGATCATGACCATTCTGTATAATCACAATCTGTTCCAGCCCTGGCTGGTGGCCGTGCTGCTGCTGGGGACGTTCGGTTTTGCGACCGTTGGCACGCTGCTGGCGATGATGACCGTGCAGACCCGCGCCCGCGAAAGCCTGCTGCCGATTGTGATGATGCCGGTGGCGCTGCCGGTGCTGCTGGCCGCCGTGCGGGCTTCGACGAGCATCCTGACGGAGGCGCCGGTGGCGGACTGGATCGCGTGGCCGCAGATTCTGGTAGTGGTGGATATTATCTATCTGGTGGTATGTTTCCTGCTGTTTGAGTACGTTATTGAGGAATGATACAAGCTGAGTGGGCACGGCTTGCCGTGCCCCTACAAAGCACGATGGATGAATCTGGTTCAGGAACTCTGTATCTTTTTGCAATTTTTAGTAGATATGCTACGATTTTGCGGAACAAAAATTGAGGAGGGAGAACTCAATGACTGCTGTACCCAAAGCCACGCCGGGCGCGACCGCCGAGCAGACGCAGACTGGCAGCCGCCCGCTGTGGCTAACAATTCTTACTGTGCTGACGATTGTCGGCGTGGCCGCCGGGCTGTATATGGCGTTGGTGTACGCGGGCACTGATCTCGAACAGGGTGACGTGCAGCGCATTTTCTATATTCACATGCCGGCTTTCATCGGTTCGTTTGTGGCGCTGCTGGGCACGGCCATTGGCGGCGTGATGTACCTGCGGACGCGGAATGTTAAATGGGATACGCTGGCATTGGCCGGGGTAGAGGTCGGCATCGCGCTGGCGCTGATTAACCTGATCACCGGCATGGTGTGGGCGCGCCCGATCTGGAACACCTGGTGGACGTGGGACCCGCGCCTGACCTCGGAAGCGATCATGATTCTGACCTACGCGGCTTATCTCATGCTGCGGAACGGTATCGAAAACCCGGAGCAGCGCCGCCGCTTCGCTGCCGTGTACGGCACGCTGGCGTTTATCACCGTGATTATCGTGCTGGTCATCACCCGGATTCGCCCGGACACGATTCACCCGGTCGTGATCGGCCCCAGCGTGCAGACCGACACAGCGCAGGGCGCGTTTGAAGTGGCCGCCAGCCAGGGCGTGAGCCGCGCGCTGATGGTTAACATGCCAGTGTGGGGACTGCTCGTGCCCATTACCCTGATGTGGTATCGTATTCGTCTGGAGAATGTGGCGCAGCGCGTCCAGGCGTTGAAACTGAAAGCCTTGAGCTAAGCGGAGTAATGTGAACATGGAAAATATTCCCGCCACCGGCGATTATCTGATTTTGGGGCTGATCGTGGTGTTTGCCATTCTGCTGCTGCTGATTGGCAGCATGGTGATTCGCTACCGCAATCTGCAACAGGATGAACAGTTAATCGAGCAGTTGGATAAGTAGAAGGCCATCGGGGCGCGCCCTTCACTTTTTGAGCCTCTATCCATAAATCCTCCGCAGGGGCACGGTACGCTGTGCCCCTACCTGCAATGAAAATGCCCATTAAGGGTTCTTTAGTAGTCAGGTGTGATACCCTTGTTACAGTAATAAGTTGCTGCTGCTGTTCAGGGGGATATGATGCAGTTTATTCGTCGCAGCCTTATGCTGCTGTCATTGATGATCTTCATTGTTTCGATGGTACTGCTTCTTAACTTCACCGCGCCGAATCCGACCGGACGGCGGTACTCCAGTGAATCGCCGGTAACGACCGGGCAGGGTAGCGCCAATGCCATCGGCCTATCGGGCGAACGGGTGTTAGCGCAAGACCTGAATCTGCCGCGTAATGACCGCAAAGATCAACTGCAATGTATCTGCAATAGCCCAACCTATAGATTAAGTGTTAGCGAGTGCCGTGTCTGCCTCGCTTATACTCAGTCTATCGCCAATTACCGCCGACCTGATTTTGTCAGTTCGAACTTCATAGCCGAATCAAAGAACGCACAGAATCTAATCTATACAGGGCGGGAAGTTGACCAGATCACCGATTATGTATTTGCGGCGCGGGCGATGAATATTCCATTGTGGGTTTATGTGCGGGTAGACACGGTCGTTGACCCAGAATTTGTTGACGTAGTGGCCTCGACACGGGGCGGCGTCGTGTATTATTTTACTGTGCCAGGTTATGTTGATCCAGTAGACCAGACAGCCCGCGTGATCGCTTTGCTGGCGGCAGTGGTGTTTGTTATCCTGTTCCTGCTTGAGTTGGCAGGCAAGCGAGTACGGCGAACCGTTACAGTGCCTGCCGCGCACCCCAAACCAAAACGACCTCAACCGACACCGCGCGGTGGCATTGGTGATGCTGAGAGTTTTATGAAACGAACCCGCGACCGCGCGCAGCAGACGGTTGATCGGGAAGATTCACGGGATGACCTCGTTTGATAAGTGACGAATATTTCATGCGGCTGGCGCTGGAGGAGGCGCTGAAGGCGCTGGAACACAGCGACGTGCCGGTTGGCGCGGTGGCAGTGCGCGAGGGCGTGGTCATTGGGCGCGGCTGCAACCGGCGCGAGGCTGACCAGGACCCAACCGCCCACGCGGAGATGATCGCTATTCGCGAAGCGGCGGCGGTAGTGGGCCACTGGCGGCTGGAAGGGGTGACATTGTATTCCACGCTGGAACCGTGCGCCATGTGCGCCGGGGCGATGGTGCTGGCGCGGCTGCCCCGGCTGGTGTTCGCCGCGCCTGACCCGAAAGCCGGGGCGGGCGGCAGTCTGCTGAACATCGTGCAGCACCCGCAGTTGAATCATCAGGTGGAGGTGGTGGCCGGCGTGCTGGCGGACGAGGCCGCCGCTTATATCCGCGCCTTTTTTGCCGACTTACGCGCCAGCGGCCAGCGGCATTAAAAACGCCCCCGCGATGAGGCGAGGGCGTTCCCCGGAAGAACTTCAGGTTAACATCTAACTCAGATTATGTTAAACGCGCCGTCCCATCAGAGCACGCCCGATAGCGATGAGAATGACGGCGCCCACAATAGCGATCACGAGATTGACCAGCACCAGTCCCAGGCCGCCATCCGGTTTGTACAGTCCCAGCAGGCTGGCAACGAAACCGCCAACCAGCGCGCCCAACAAACCAAGAATGAGGTCAGAGAAAAATGGACGGTTCGCTGATCCCATAATCTGCCGCGCCACCGCGCCGGCGATAGCGCCAACGATAATCCAGCCGATACAAATAAATGGTGCGGAAACAATGCTGCTGATAAGCCCGCCAATGTCCATGTGTGCATCCCCTTTTTTGTATACGCGCTAATTCGAGTGTAGCATAAATCAACTTTGACGACTACACATGAGGTAGGTGGAGGATTACGGGGTAGTCCAGGTGGCCCAAATCAAACGCCGCCGTCGGGAAAATCGGGGATTTTCGGCGGCGTGAGTGTGCGTTATAATAAACAACACTGGAGAGGTGCCGGAGTGGTTGAACGGGCCCGTCTCGAAAACGGGTATAGCCGATGAGGCTATCGAGGGTTCGAATCCCTCCTTCTCCGCCAGTGATGGGGCGACCGGACAGGTTGCCCTTTTTGTTTTCCCGGCACAGGTGTAAGAAGGTCGCGCGGCTGCGCGTCAAACAGCCGTACACAGGGAGCAGAATCATGACTGATCTTGTAACGGCACGCCGCGCGAAAGACGATTTCTTCAAGCACCATCCACAGTCCCCGCTGACGCCAGAGCAGCAGGCGGCGTTCACCGGCCTGCGCTATTATCCGCCCAATCCGGCGCTTGATCTGACCGTCACGGTTGAGCCGCTGGACGGCAAAGCTGTGCCGATCCAGACGACGACCGGCGAGGTGCGGCAGTACCGGCGCTTCGGGCGTTTTACGTTTGAGGTGGAGGGGCAGGCGGCGGCGCTGACGATCTACGAGGCGGATTTTGGGTTCTTCCTGCCGTTTGTGGATGCCGGTGCGGGGACAGAAACGTATCCTGCCGGGCGGTATCTGGAGCCAGAATACCTGGGCGATAACCGCTTTCAGGTGGATTTTAACCAGGCGTATAATCCTTACTGCGCGTTCGGCCCCACCTGGAGCTGCCCAATAACGCCGGCGGAGAACCGCCTGAAGGTGGCGATTCGCGCCGGTGAGATGATCCCGGTTGGCGGTTGGGTCGAGAGCGTATAACGTTCGGGCAGCGCCGATGAGTCCGCTACAGACGGGCCGTTTCGGAATTCTGCCGCGCGGCGGCCCGCGTTCGTTCGCTGCGGCGCGCCGCGCTTGCCTGGCTGCGGTCCGTGTTCGGGCGGCGCGGCACGGTTTGCAGCCGCCGCACCCGGGCGACACTTAACATCAGCCCCACACCCGCCATGACCACCACCAGCGACGACCCGCCGAAACTGATAAACGGCAGCGACGCGCCGGTTGGTGGCACCAGCGCCGTCATCACGGCGATGTTCAGCAGGGCTTTGATCGCAATCCAGAGCGTGATCCCGGCGGCCAGCAGCATCCCGAACGAGTCCACCGCCCGCCGGGCGATGTACAGGCCGCGCACAACCAGCGCCGTGTACAGCGCCACTACCGCCGCCGCGCCCACGATGCCGAGTTCCTCGCCGATCACGGCGAAGATGCTGTCGGTATGGGGTACGGGCAGATTTTCGTATTTCTGTTTGCCCTGTCCCAGACCTACTCCCGTCCAGCCGCCGTTGTTAAAGGCCTTGATGGCCTGCTGGATGTGATAATCCGCCTGGGTAATGTCCGCCGCGCCGGAGATGTACGACGAGACACGCCCCTGCGCGTACTGCGGGCCGGAGGAGGTGAGGTAGATCACCGCGATGATCGCGGCCATGACCCCGGTTACGCCTAACTGTACCAGATCAGCCCCGGCCAGAAAGAACATCACACCGGCCACGACGACAATCGTCGCCGCCGTGCTGATGTCCGGCTGCATCAGTACCAGCCCGGCCACGATGCCGACCAGCACCGCGAACGGGATCAGACCATAAGCGACGCTGCGAATCTGTGTCCGGCGCGACCCCAGCCACGCGGCCATATAGATCACGGTCGTCAGTTCCGCCAGCTCGCCGGGCTGGAACGAACCGTTGACCAGCGCGCGGCGCGCATCCAGCAGGGTGTTGTCGCCAAACAGCAGCACCGCCACCAGCGCGCCAATCGTGCCCAGCAGCATCAGCACGGCCAGCCGCCGCCAGATGCGATAATTGATGAAGGCCAGCAGCACCAGAAACAGCAGCGCCACCCCCATATTACGCAGATGGCGCATAAAAATAACGGTCTGATCGCCATAAATCTGGTAGCTCAGATCAAAAGTGGTGCTGTACACCATCATCAGGCCGACAGCCAGCAGGATGCCGGTCACCAGCATGAGATAACCATCCAGCGTGGCAAACCAGCGCCGCCGGGTATCCACCGGCTCGGCGGGGGTAACACGCGGCGTTGAACGCGGCGTGGAGCGCACCGGACGCGGTACGGGTGGGGCAAGCGTTTCGTTATCAACAAACTGCGGTACGTCGGCCATCGGTCACACTCGTGGATCGTCTATAATTATTCGTCTACAGTCTTCAGTCTACAGCCATTTGCTCAAACAGACATTAACACGTTAAAAGCCAGTACCTCGACCAGATGAGAATGATGGGTACTGTAGGGGAGGGTCTCAGACCCTCCCCTACGGAAAAACATCCGACGGAATTTATCTGTTTGTACCTAGAGTTCCTTTACCAGCCGGCGAAAGTGTTCGCCGCGTTCCTCAAAATCTTTATAGGCATCGTAACTTGTGCCGCCGGGTGAGAGCAGTACCACGTCGCCGGGCTGCGCCAGCGCCGCCGCCTGGGCGACGGCCTCATCCAGCGTTTTTACACGCATCACCGCATCCGTACTGCCAGAGATGCGCCGTACCACGTCCACTACCAGATCGCCGGCATCACCAAAAGCGATGATGCGGCGCGTTTTGCTCAATGCCAGCCGCACCATATCCTCCCAGGGCAGCTTTTTGTCCTTGCCGCCGGCCAGCAGCACGACCGGCTCGGTAAAACTGTGCAGCGCCGCGACGACCCGTTCCGGCGCGGTGGCGATGCTGTCGTTGATATACGTCACGCCGTTGACCACGCGCACCACTTCCAGCCGGTGCGCGACCGGTTGAAAGTCACGGATGGTGGCGGCCATCACATCGGGGTGAATCCCGTTCATGCCGGTGATGGCACAGGCGGCCAGCACGTTCAGCACGTTATGGTCGCCGCGCAGGGGTACTTCCTCGCGGTTGCAGACGACGTGCGGCTCGCCGTCAAAGCTGGCCGCGCCCGCCACGATCAGGCGCTGGCCGGCCAGAAACGCGCCATCCGGCACCATGCTCCGCCCGCTGAACCACGCCAGCCGCCCCGGCGCTACGTCTTCCAGCGCGCGGCTGTGTTCGTTGTCATACCCCAGTATCGCGCAGTCGCTGTCCATCTGGTGCGCCACAATCTGCGCTTTGGCGCGGATGTAATTTTCCATCGTGCCGTGCCGGTCAAGATGGTTGGGGGTAATGTTGAGGACGGCGGCGGTCTGCGGGCTGGTACTCATGATGTCCAACTGGAAGCTGGACAGTTCCATCACCACACAGTGATTACGCTCAATCTGGTCGAGCACGTCCAGCAACACATCACCGATATTGCCGCCCACCCAGGTAGTCACCCCGGCCCGTTTGATGATCTGCCCGGTCAGCGTCGTGGTGGTGGTTTTGCCGGCGCTGCCAGTGATGCCGATCACGGGGGCGGGACACCGCTGCATGAACAGTTCCGCATCGTTTGACAGGGGAATCCGCCGCATGACTGCCGCTTCGATGATCGGCAGATCCAGCGGCACACCGCCGGACAGGCACAACAAATCCACGCCGTCCAGCAGGCTGTCGGGGTGGCCGCCCAGCACAAATTCCACATTCGGAAATTCAGCGCATTCGCCCGCCAACTGCTCCGCTGTGCGGGTGTCGCTGACCACGACCGATGCACCGACCGTTGGCAGCCAGCGGGCCAGCGCCTTGCCCTGCCGTGCGAAGCCCAGCACTGCTACCCGGCGGCCAAACAGGGGGTCGGTTTTATGCGTGCCGTTAACCGCTTGCACCTGTAATCACTTCCTTTACGAGTACTCCAGCCGCCAGCTACAGCAGCGCCAGCGCCACACCGATCATCGCACTGAGCAGCCCCACCAGCCAGAAACGCTGCACGACCTGGGTTTGACTCCAGCCGCCTAACTCGAAGTGATGGTGCAGCGGTGCCATGCGGAACAATCGCTGGCCGCCGGTACGCTTGAAGTACGTCACCTGAAGCGCCACGCTCACCGTTTCGGCCACCGGCACGATGGCGATAATGGGCAGCAGCAGCCACTGGCCGGTCATGACGGCAATCGTGCCCAGCGTCGCCCCCAGCGCCAGCGAACCGGTATCGCCCATAAACAACTGCGCCGGGTGGGCGTTAAACCACAGGAAGCCGAAACAGGCCCCAACGAGGATGAACGACAACTGCGTCAGGAAAATCTGCCCCTGGAGATAGGCCACCACGCCGTAAGCGGCGAAGGCGCTGGCACTGATGATGCCTGCCAGCCCATCAAGGCCATCGGTCAGGTTGATCGCGTTGGACATCGAAATGATGATGAACACCGTCAGTGGGATGAACAACACCGGGCTGATGGGGATTGAGATGGGCAGGAAGGGCAGCCTGATCTGATTGGCGAACTGGAAGCCGCCGTCGTACAGCGAAATCACACAGGCGACCAGCGTTGCCAGCGCCACCTGCGCCATAAACTTCACGCGGGCGGACAGCCCTTCGCCGCGCGGCCTGCCCCGCGACCGCTGGATGCCTTCCCAATCGTCAATCATACCCAGCAGCGCAAAGCTGACCAGCACAAACAGCGGCAGCAAAATGCTCGATCCCGTTACCTGGTCGTCAGGACGCAGGATAGCGACGATGTTCAGGCCAAGCGCGATGAGCACCACCGGCAGGATGATCATCACTCCGCCCATCGTGGGCGTGCCCGCTTTCTTCTGGTGTTCTTCGCTTAGTTCGACCCGAATCTGCTTGCCAATCTTCAACCGGCGCAGCACTTCGACAAACGGCCCACCCCAGATCACACCCAGTAAAAACGCTACCCCGCCGACGGTCAGCGCGAACGGTAATTCCCCGGCCATACATCTCCCTTAAAGCCT